>NZ_JABWQR010000008.1:0-188026 GCF_014270125.1 Pseudomonas sp. SWRI99
GTGCATCAGTCAACATAATTGCTATCTGTACCACCGCTTTCGCGAGCAGGCTCGCTCCCACAGGGGATTTGGGTCAGGCTCCGGATCGCGAAGCATGACCTAATCTGGTGCACAACGGCAGCCCTGTTTTATTTCAGGCTACCCGACAGAAACTGCTGCAAGCGCTCCGACTGCGGATTGACCAGCACTTCGCGCGGGTTGCCGCTTTCTTCGACGACGCCTTTGTGCAGGAACACCAGCTGGTTCGACACTTCACGGGCGAAGCCCATTTCGTGGGTCACCACAACCATGGTGCGGCCTTCCTGAGCCAGCGCCTGCATGACTTTCAGCACGTCGCCAACCAGTTCCGGGTCGAGGGCCGAGGTCGGCTCGTCGAAGAGCATCACTTCCGGTTCCATCGCCAGCGCACGGGCAATCGCCACGCGCTGTTGTTCGCCGCCGGACATGTGCCCCGGGAAGGCGTCCTTACGGTGAGCCACGCCCACTTTGTTCAAGTAGTACTCAGCCTTTTCGCGGGCTTCATACTTGGGTACGCCGAGCACATGCACTGGCGCTTCCATGATGTTTTCAATCGCGGTCATGTGCGACCACAGGTTGAAATGCTGGAACACCATCGACAGGCGCGAACGCATGCGTTGCAGCTGCTTCGGATCGGCAGCTTTCAACGCGCCGTCCTTGTTCGCCACCAGTTTCAGCTCTTCGTTGTTGAGCAGGATCTTGCCGGCGTGCGGCTGCTCGAGCAGGTTGATGCAGCGCAGGAAAGTACTTTTGCCGGAGCCACTGGAGCCGATGATGCTGATCACATCGCCGGCGGCCGCTTTCAGGGACACGCCCTTGAGCACTTCGTGACTGCCATAGCGTTTATGCAGGTCTTGGACTTCAAGTTTGTACATGCGGTCGGTTCTCACAAAAACAGTCAGTCAGTCGTTGAGCAAGCGCCCGTGACGCAGCGCTTCGCGCCCCGCCACCTTGGCCAGCCAGAAACCGGGTTGGGCATAGCGCAGCCGTTCAATGGCAAACAGCACCCCGGACGTACCAGCACACACCGTGCTGACCCGATCGGACACAGGGTCGATCACTTGAAAAATCTCGTCGCCCGCCTCGACCCATTCGCCGGGTTTGCGGGAAAAACTCACCACACCGGGGTGCGGTGCAAACAACAATTCGGTGCCTTCGAACGGCATGCCTTCGCACGGTTCGAAGGCCGGATTCGGCCACTCGCCGGTGATCAGGCCTTGCTCAGCGAGGAACGCCAGAATGCCTTCAGCATAGGCCTCGGCTTCGACGCGACCGGTGTCGGCCTGTCCGCCCAGTTCGATGGTGGTCGCCAGGCACGCCAGTGGAATCTGTGCATCCGGGAACTGCCGCGACAGGCGCAGCCACGGCAGCGAGCAGGCTTCGTCGAACGAACTGCCGCCGGAATCTTCCGCCAGCAAACCGACCTTGACGCTCAGATGCGCTGCCAGCGAACGCCACTGCGGCCAGTGCTGCGGCAACGCGTACATGTGCAGCGCGGCTTCGGCATCGCAGTGCAAGTCGAGCACGACGTCGGCGTTGCAGGCATGGCTGAGCAACACACGCTGCATGCCTTGCAACTGGCTGCTCGCCTCAGGCAATGCGGCCAGATGATCGGCCATGGCCTGACGGATCAGCCGCACATTGGCATGCGGATCATCACCGAGCTTGTCGCCCAGCGCCGCCGCAACCGGCGCACTGAGTTCGACGAAATCACGGTTGAAATTCTTGCCGCTGCCCGCCTCGAAACGACCCTGGAAATTGCCTTGCAACAATTGCCCAAGACCCAGCGGATTGGCGACCGGCACCAACTCGATCACGCCATTGAGCAGGCCTTGGGCTTCGAGTTCGCCCAAGCGCTTTTTCAGCTCCCAGGCGGTGCGCATGCCCGGCAACTCATCAGCGTGCAGACTGGCCTGGATATAGGCCTTGCGCTCGCCTTGTCCGAAGCGGAATACCGAAACCTTGCGTTCGCTGCCCAAGTGGCTCCAAGGCAATACATGATCGATGCGTTGCATATCAGTGCTTCCGTGGCGCGAGGTAGCTCAACCAGCGACGCTCGGCCAGCTTGAACAGCTTGACCAGAATAAAGGTCAGGCACAGGTAGAACACGCCGGCCGTGATGTAGGCCTCGAACGGCAGATAGAACTGCGCATTGACGGTACGCGCCGCGCCGGTGATGTCGATCAGGGTCACGATGGACGCCAGACTGGTGGTCTGCAGCATCATGATCACTTCGTTGCTGTACTGCGGCAGCGCCCGGCGCAGGGCCGACGGCAGCAGGATGCGCTTGTACAGTTTGAAGCGCGACATGCCCATGGCCTTGGCCGCTTCAATCTCACCGTTCGGCGTGGCCTTGAGGCTGCCGGCGATGATCTCGGCGGTGTAGGCGCTGGTGTTGACCGCAAAGGCCAGACACGCGCAGAACGTTGCGCTGGACAGCCACGGCCACAAGAAGCTTTCACGTACTGCTTCGAACTGCGCCAGACCGTAGTAGATCAGGAACAGCTGAACCAGCATCGGCGTGCCGCGAATCACGTAGGTGTACAGCCACGCGGCGCCGTTGACGATCGGGTTCTTGGACACGCGCATCAGGCCCAGCGGCAGTGCGGCGAGCAAACCGAAGAACAGCGACAGCGCGAGCAGTTTGAGGGTGGTCAGCAGCCCGCCGAAGTACAGCGGCAGCGCCTCCCAAATGACGTTGTAGTCGAAGATCATAGATCAGCCGCCCTTACGCCTACCGAGTAGCGCTTCTCAAGTTGACGCAGGATCAGCAACGACACGCTGGTGATCACCAGGTACATCGCCGCCACTGCGAGGAAGAAGGTAAAAGGCTCACGCGTGGCATCCGCCGCCTGCTTGGCCTTGAACATCATGTCTTGCAGACCGACCACGGAAATCAACGCGGTGGCCTTGGTCAGTACCAGCCAGTTGTTGGTGAAGCCGGGAATCGCCAGGCGAATCATCTGCGGCACCATCACCCGGAAGAACACCTGAAAACTGCTCATGCCGTACGCCACGCCCGCTTCGGCCTGGCCTTTGGGGATCGCCATGAACGCGCCACGGAAAGTCTCCGACAGGTACGCACCGAAGATGAAACCGAGGGTGCCGATACCGGCGGCCAGCGGGTTCAGGTCGATGTAGTCGTCATAGCCGAGCATCGGTGCGACGCGATTGAGCAGATCCTGACCGCCGTAGAAGATCAGCAGGATCAGCACCAGATCGGGAATCCCGCGGATCACCGTGGAATACAAATCGCCCAGCCACGCCAGCCAGCGCACCGGCGACAGGCGCAACGCGACACCGATCAGCCCGAGAACGATGGCCAGGGCCATGGACGACAAGGCGAGCTGAAGCGTCAGCCATGCGCCATCGAGGATGACAGCCCCGTAGCCTTTCAACATGATTCAGGTCCTCGAAAGTTGGGATGAAAAAATGGCGCAAACCGCAGAGATTCTGTTGCTTGCGCCATTTCGGACTTGTCGCAGAGACGTCTTACTTGCCGTAGATATCGAAGGCGAAGTACTTGTCCTGGATTGCTTTGTATTTGCCGTTTTCACGGATGGCCACGATGGCCGTGTTGATTTTCTCTTTCAGGGCGTCGCCCTTGCGCACTGCGATGCCAACGCCGTCGCCGAAGTATTTGACGTCGGTGAATGCCGGACCAACGAACGCGAAGCCTTTGCCAGCGTCGGTTTTCAGGAAGCCGTCGTCCAGCAGGGTAGCGTCAGCCACGGTGCCGTCGAGGCGACCGGCGGCGACGTCGAGGTAGATTTCGTTCTGCGAACCGTACGGCTTGATTTCGGCACCCAGCGGAGCCAGCACTTCGCGGGCGAAGCGCTCGTGGATCGAGCCGCGTTGTACGCCGATGTTCTTGCCTTTGAGCTCAGCCAGACCTTCGCTGACCTGAGTACCGGCCTTCATGACCAGACGTGCCGGGGTGTTGTAGTACTTGTTGGTGAAGTCGACCGACTTCTTGCGATCTTCGGTGATCGACATCGACGACAGGATCGCGTCGATCTTGCGCACTTTCAGTGCCGGGATCAGGCCGTCGAACTCTTGCTCGACCCACACGCACTTGACCTTCATTTCTTCGCACAGCGCGTTGCCGATGTCGTAGTCGAAACCGACGATGCTGCCGTCCGGCGCTTTCGAGGCGAACGGAGGGTAAGCCGCTTCGATACCGATTTTCACAGGCTTTTCGTCAGCGACGGCATTCAGCGAGAGCACGGACAGTGCCAGGGCGCCAAGCAGCACAAGTTTCTTCATCTTGGGACTCCATCGGTAAAGGGCAAAAACGGCAGAGTGAGCAACAGCCCAATATGCGAATGGTGAATCAGGAAATCGGTGCCGCATCGGTGGGAAATTTCCGATTGAAACCGAAGGAGGTTTCAACATCAGCCACGATGAGCGAGTGATCGGCATTCTAACGACAGGCCCGAAGCCGATATTTCTTCAATGCGACAACTAATTACAGATGCACCGAGAAAGCGACTTGAGCTCATTGACAGCCCTGCAATTTCATGCAAGAGCGAAAGACAGTGAACCGATCTATGCTGCAAATTGCGGGCCTATTATTCGCAAACCCTTCTAATCCGGCAAGCGTAGCGTTATGTCTAATTTTTCACCGGGAGGTTTAAGGCTCTAAAACGGGGCAATGCGTTTCCCTTTGCCCCGTTGCGGGGCGGGCGGTTACACATTGGGCCGTGCTGGGTAACAACGGGAAAGGTCCTGCAGCGCAGGTCGATAATTATTGGTTGGGCGGTTTCGGTTTCCTACAGGCGGCCACAGCGGTGTCTGACAGATTGCTATCGCGAGCAGGCTCACCCCTACAGTTGACGGCATTCCAACTGAAGAAACTCGATCCATTGTAGGAGTGAGCCTGCTCGCGATGAGGCCAGCCCAGCCACCATAAAACCCCCAGCCACAAAAAAGCCCCATCCAGCATCACCGGACAGGGCTTTTCTCCAAGCTACGATTTACGCCACATTCATCGTCTTGTGCGTATCAATCAAATGCTGCACCACACCCGGATCCGCCAGGGTCGAGATATCGCCCAACCCGTCGTATTCCGCCGTGGCAATCTTGCGCAGAATGCGCCGCATGATCTTGCCCGAACGGGTTTTCGGCAGCCCCGGCGCCCACTGGATCACGTCCGGCGAAGCGATCGGCCCGATCTCCTTGCGCACCCAGTTCTTCAGCTCCAGACGCAACTGCTCGGTCGGCTCCTCACCATTCTTCAAGGTCACATAGACATAAATGCCCTGCCCCTTGATGTCATGCGGCACGCCCACAACCGCTGCTTCGGCGACTTTCGGGTGCGCCACCATCGCGCTCTCGATCTCGGCCGTGCCCATGCGGTGGCCGGAGACGTTGAGCACGTCGTCCACACGCCCGGTGATCCAGTAGTAACCATCGGCATCACGACGCGCGCCGTCACCGGTGAAGTACATGCCACGGAAGGTCTTGAAGTAGGTATCGACGAAACGATCGTGATCGCCATACAGCGTACGTGCCTGGCCAGGCCACGAATCAAGAATCACCAGATTGCCTTCGGCCTCGCCCTCGATAATGTTACCGAGGTTGTCGACCAGCGCCGGCACCACACCGAAGAACGGCCGCGCCGCCGAACCCGGCTTCAGCGCGTGAGCACCCGGCAGCGGGCTCATCATGTTGCCGCCGGTCTCGGTCTGCCACCAGGTATCGACGATCGGGCAACGCGACTTTCCGACATTTTTGTAATACCAGTCCCAGGCTTCCGGGTTAATTGGCTCGCCCACCGAACCGAGCAGACGCAGGCTGCTGCCATCGGCGCCCTCAACGGCGGCCTGACCCGAAGCCATCATCGCGCGGATAGCGGTCGGCGCGGTGTAGAGGATGTTGACCTTGTGCTTGTCGATGATTTTCGCCACCCGGGTGATATCCGGATAGTTCGGCACGCCTTCGAACAACAGAGTAGTCGCGCCATTGGCCAGCGGGCCGTAGACGATGTAACTGTGGCCGGTGACCCAGCCGACGTCGGCGGTGCACCAGTAGATTTCGCCCGGGCGGTAGTCGAACACGCGCTCGTGGGTCATCGCGGCATACAGCAGATAACCGCCGGTGGTGTGCTGCACGCCCTTCGGCTTGCCGGTCGAGCCGGAGGTATAAAGGATGAACAGCGCTTCTTCGGCGCCCATCTCTTTCGGCGCGCAAACGGTGCCCGCAACTTTCATCAGGTCTTCGTACCAGATGTCGCGATGCTGGTTCCACTTGATGTCGCCACCGGTGCGCTTGCAGACAATGACTTTCTGGATGCTGCTGGTTTCCGGGTTGGTCAGCGCATCGTCGACGTTGGCCTTGAGGGAAATCTTCTTGCCGGCACGGATGCCTTCGTCAGCGGTGATCACCACTTTCGAACGGCAGTCGATGATGCGACCGGCCAGAGCTTCCGGGGAGAAACCGCCGAACACCACCGAGTGAATCGCGCCGATCCGGGTGCAGGCCAGCATGGCGACCACGGCTTCGGGGATCATCGGCATGTAAATGGTCACCACGTCGCCACGGTGCACGTCCTGACCGCGCAGGGCGTTGGCCAGTTTGCACACCTGTTCGTGCAGTTCGCGGTAGGTGATGTTGCGGCTTTCGGACGGGTCGTCACCTTCCCAGATGATCGCGACTTGATCGCCGCGCTCGGCCAGATGACGGTCGAGGCAATTGTAGGAAACGTTCAGGGTGCCGTCGGCAAACCACTTGATGTCGACATGGTGATCGTCGAACGAAGTCTGTTTCACCGTGGTGAAGGGCTTGATCCAGTCGAGACGCTTGGCCTGCTCGCGCCAGAAACCGTCAGGGTTGACGACCGACTGCTGGTACATGGCTTTGTAGGTCGCCTCGTCAGTCAGCGTGCTAGCCAGAACCTCGGGACGAACGGGATACAGAGAAGCCGCACTCATCTTTCCTACCTCGGTGTAATAGTTGTTTTTGTATAACCCCGTTGTAGCCGGGTGGGCCCCATAGAACCATTCGACGATGGTAGTAACAAGCCCCTACAAAATATCCAGACATCCACCTTTGCTGACTTGAAAGACCCTTTCGAGCCACACGCAATCCTGGTGGGAGCTTGCCTGCAAGCGATGCAAACGCCACGGCGTGTCAGACAAACCTACCCAGCCGATTATTACCAAATCTGCGAAAAGTGTTTATCAAAACCCGCTCTGTTTACCCTCGCCTCGTCCCCCTAAAATTCACCTCGCCAACAAGGCAAACGCGATTAACAACGTTACAGCCCCCACGAAGGCCGTTAATCCAGCTCTCCAAGTAACGCACCAACCATGAAGCTCCACACGCAACCCTAAAAAGGTTGCGTGACCCCACTCGACCTCAAAAAGGTGAATCAGAAATGAAAGCTTTATTAGTTCTGGCCCTCAGCAGTCTGTGCGCAACCGCCATGGCAGAAGAGGCCCAGACTGATGTCGCACAGCAACAGCCGGTTATCGAGCAATACACTTACTCCACACACCTGGACATCGCCAAAGTTGTATCGATGAGTGAAGTTCCGAATGTCTGCGAAGTAGTACCGGCAAAAATGGTATACGACGACCACAATGGCCAACGCCACATCCTGCGCTACAGCATCATGGGCAACGGCTGCACGAACTGAATCAGACTGCACCGAATCGGACCACTCAGCGCCACATTGAGGGTCGATTCCAGCCCGGCTTCGGTCGGGCTCAGTTGTGTCTGGAGTCGTTGAAAAGGCTTGCAAAACACAAGATATAGTGAAAAACGCGGTTTTTTGCTCATTTCTTGAACAACCGGGGCCCCACGAAAAAATTAATCAAAAAAATTTCTCAGTGGCCAATCCCAGTGAAAGCCCTGTAATCCCTCGCTCCGAGCAAAATCCCCCTGCCGCTTGACCGCCCTGCGCGCTTTCGCCCTCCCCCACACCCCCGATTTTTTCCCTATAATGCCGCCCTAATCGGGTCAGCAATATTCCCTTACAGGGAGGAAAAGCCAGTCTGAAGCCCCGCAGCCGCGTTTCACGTGATCTGCGCCCGTCAGAGGCTCTCGGAAAACCCGTACAAAATTCTGTTTTATTGCCTGCGTATAGCTGCTGCAAAAAACGATTCCTTAAGATCCAACGCGGTCTGTACGACCGTGTGAAAAACCAACCAATCAGGTTTCACACGGGCGACAGGCCCTCACGCAGGAGACGACACGTCATGCTGAGCTGGGACGAATTCGACAAAGAAGACAGTGAAGTAGCCGCAGTGAAAGGCGCCAACGCCGGCCACGCGAGCGAAGCCAACATGGACCGCCTCGACAACGCCGGCGGCGCCGCTGCGCTCGAAGCCCGCGCCGTGACCGCCGACGACTCGGCCGCCGTGGCCCGCGCCAAGGCTGCACTGAACTCCCTCGACGTCGCCGAAGGCCTCGCCGAACTCGAAGGCGCCTCCGCCCGTGTCGCCGTCGACGAAAAGCGCATGATCAACTGCCGCGCCGACCTCAACCAACTCGTGCCATTCAAGTACGACTGGGCCTGGCAGAAGTATCTGGACGGCTGCGCAAACCACTGGATGCCGCAAGAAGTCAACATGACCGCCGACATCGCCCTCTGGAAAAACCCGGAAGGCCTGACCGACGACGAGCGCCGCATCGTCATGCGCAACCTCGGCTTCTTCTCCACCGCCGACTCCCTGGTTGCCAACAACCTGGTCCTGGCCGTGTACCGCCTGATCACCAACCCGGAATGCCGCCAGTACATCCTGCGCCAGGCGTTCGAAGAGGCGATCCACACCCACGCCTACCAGTACTGCATCGAGTCCCTGGCCATGGATGAAGGCGAGATCTTCAACATGTACCACGAGATCCCATCGGTCGCAAAAAAAGCAGCCTGGGGCCTGAAATACACCCGCTCGATCTCCGATCCGAAGTTCGAAACCGGCACCCCGGACACCGACAAAGAACTGCTGCGCAACCTGATCGCCTACTACTGCGTTCTGGAAGGCATCTTCTTCTACTGCGGCTTCACCCAAATCCTCTCCATGGGCCGCCGCAACAAAATGACCGGCGTCGCCGAGCAGTTCCAGTACATCCTGCGCGACGAATCCATGCACCTGAACTTCGGCATCGACGTGATCAACCAGATCAAAATCGAAAACCCACACTTGTGGGATGCTGAAATGAAGGAAGAAGCGACCCAGATGATCCTGCAGGGGACTCAGCTGGAGATTGAATACGCACGAGATACCATGCCTCGCGGGGTGTTGGGGATGAATGCGGCGATGATGGAGGACTATCTGAAGTTCATTGCTAACCGTCGTTTGTCGCAGATTGGTTTGAAAGAGGAATATCCAGGGACGACGAATCCGTTCCCTTGGATGAGCGAGATTATGGACTTGAAGAAAGAGAAGAATTTCTTTGAGACACGGGTTATTGAGTATCAGACTGGTGGTGCGTTGAGCTGGGATTGAAATACCCTCACCTCTTTCTCATATCAAAAAGGCTGCCGTTCGGCGGCCTTTTTTTTGTCTCTCTGCATGCTACAAACAATGTCTTTGGATATTGATGCCATCATAATGGCATGATATAACCGATAAACCACTGATCCGGTAAGTAGGGATCTTATTTTTATTGCGACGGAGGCAGACTAGGTGGATCCATATAAATTCAAACCCCGAGCTCGCTTAATAAGAACAATTGGAGATAAATTAGTAAGTGGACCAATCGCAGCCGTCGTCGAGCTAGTAAAAAATGCTCATGATGCAGATGCAACACACTGCACAATAAAAATCATCTCCCAAAGAGATGAAGCTCCATGCGTTGAAATTTCAGATGACGGCCATGGCATGAGTTTTAACACCATAATAAACTCTTGGTTGGAACCCGCTACAGACCATAAGGTTGTAAGAAGCCACTCAACTCTAGGGAGGAAGTTGCTTGGATCAAAAGGGATTGGTAGATTCGCTGCGGCACGCCTTGGCGAACTGATGACACTGACTACGGCAGCAAGAGCAAAAGACAATACCAGCACAGAAGTAACAACTGTAAAAATTGATTGGAAAGATTTCGACGCTCAAAATTATCTAGAAGATGTCAGAGTTCAAATAAGAAGAAGCAGCAAACCAAATGACCATCCAACAGGAACCACCGTCCGAATAAAAGAGCTCAGAGACAACTGGATTTCAAAAGAAATAAGCGATTTAAACATAGAACTAAGAAGACTTATTTCGCCAATCAAAAAAGAAACAAAGTCCAACGAAGAGCAAATCAACAAGCAGGACGATTTCTCGATATTCCTTGACCTAAGTGAAAGCTTAGAAAGCTCGCGCCCCCTATCTTTCGATTATGATGCAACAGACAACATTCTTAAGGTAGAGCCAGCCCCAATACTCGATAGTGCAGACTATGAAGTAGTTGGCTCTTTCGATAATGAAGGTAATTTTAAGGGAGAAATGACTTTTCATTCGCTAGGGGAACCCTACTCTGAAACAATCAATGAATTTTTCCCAATTGATCTAAATCGCGGCGTGCTCCCATGTGGAGATTTAAAAGTGCGTCTTTTGATATTTGATAGAGAACCTGAGTCTATTGAGGCTTTGATAACACGGGCAGGCTTGCAAGGATATGGCAAAAGGGCAGCCAGACAAATTCTTGATGATATGACTGGTGTTGGCATTTATAGAGATGACTTCAGAATCCGTCCATATGGAGACAAGGATCAAGACTGGCTGGAACTTAGTAGACGCCGCGTTGACAACCCGTCAATGAGAATTGGATCCAACCAAATAGCCGGCTTCATAACTATTTCCGAGGAGAACAACAGCAATCTAATCGAGAGAAGTAGCCGAGAGGGCCTAGAATCAAATGGAAGTTATAAACGCTTACAGGAACTTATTACAAACCTCCTAGGCTCAGCAATTGAGCCCATGCGGAGAAAGGTAAGAGAAGGCACAGGTAAGGGAAAAAGAAAGCCTAGGCATGAGCAGTTTATTGAAGCTGCCGAATTCACTTGGAAAGAAAAAATACTCTCTGAAATTCCGGTACAAAAACGCGAAGCAGCGAGAATCACAATTGACCATGCGCAAGAAGAACTAAGAAAGCGAATTATCGAGCAAATTGAACACGAACGAATTCTTGAGGCGCGCGCCACGTTAGGAAAAATAATTGCGGAAGTTCTCCACGAATTAAGAAACCCTCTTAAATCGATGAGCAGCTTACTAAAACATCTAAAGTTTGATTGGAAAAAAATAACATCAACCGAACCTGAAAAAGACACCAAAGAAAAATATCTCTTTCGGACTGAAGAAAACATCAAGCAATCTGCAAGAATGGAAAAACTTTTATCTCAGCTTGATCCTTTAGCAACGAAAAGATCGGGACCACCCACAATACAAAATGCCTACAACCATATCATTTCGTCCATAGAAGTAATGAACAACAAGGCGGTTGATAATGGAATCTCAATTCATCTGGAAGGCGAAAAAAACCTAAACTATTTAGGCTATGGCGACGAGATACAAACAGCACTCATAAACTTAATCGACAACTCCATTTTCTGGCTAATAAAACAAGAAAATAGGACCCCGCGCATAAACATCACTACTTACAAGGAATCCGGCTACATTCTAATTCGGGTAGAAGACAATGGACCAGGGATCAAAGATAACTTTAAGGAATCAGTATTTGAGGCCGGCTTTACTACTAAAGTAAGCCATGGCCAAGGGCTTGGACTAGCAATTTCGAAAGAGTCACTCGCGAGAACTGGCGGCTCTTTAAAGCTAGTCAATGCAATCAACGGATGTACATTCGAAATAAAAATCAAGGAAGCCAGTACCCATGAATAACATCGTAAAAATACTCTACATTGAGGATGAGCAAAATCTTTGGGATGGCTTCCTTAAGGAGGCAGAAATTTACGGATCAGACGCCGAAAACAATATTTCTTTTGAAGTACAGTGCGTCTCTAGCATCCAAGAAGCAAAAGCAGCAATATCCTTTAAAAAATTCGACATAATTGTTACAGATCTCAAAATCGCGACCGGAATTCCTGGTAGTGATGCGGTGACAACGGGCAACCAATTCATAAGGGAGCTGAAAGAAATATCACCATGCCCTATTGCCATCTTGACAGGAAAACCAACTGACGTAGAAGACAAAACACTTGATCCAAGTTCGATGGCAAAATTCACTAAAGAAGCCGACGCTGAAACAAAAATTTTCGATTGGATCAAAACAAAACTTTTGCTAATCAAACTAATGCAGCAATCGTTTGAGCTATTAAACAAAGAATTGGCAACCTTATTTCATAGCGGGGTAGCAAGCCGTATATCCAAACTTGGCAATACGATACCTGCAGAGTCTTCGCTCAGAATGATTTTGGAGAACATTGCCGACCGAATACTAACCGTAAACAGCACTACGAAGTCACATCCACAAGAAAGCTATATCCACCCTGTTATCAGAACAAACATAATGACAGGAGACCTCATCAACATAGATAATTCTACTTGGGTAGTTCTGACACCTGCCTGCAACATAGTCAGATATAAAAAAGATGAGATTGTACTACTGGCCAAATGCAACGACCATCCAAAATACAAGCAATATTTGGCTCAAGCAGAAAAGGGCGACATCACCTCTCTAACGGGGCTAATCAATCAGGCCCACAATCTTTACACCCATTTCCTCCCTCCACTACATAAAGGAGAGCCTCCAAAGGTCGTAAACTTTGATGAATTGATAACAATTAAATACTCTGAATTAGATCCAACAAAAATCATTGCTGCAATTTCACCAAAATTTCTCCCAAACCTTATTCACCGTTTCTCGTCTTACATTGGTAGGCCTGGAGCGCCTGACATAGAGCCTAATCATTGCCTCCAGCATTCACTATAAACAAAACACGAGATAGTGCCACTCTGTGGCGCTATCTGTAAATTGCAACCATTACATGAGCAAAAAACTCCTAGACGACTTGATGAGTTTTTCGTCAAAAAATTCCTTAAAAGTTAAGACGTTGGTTTTTTTCTTATAACACGTACGATCGGAATCCTTCAAAGATTCTGGCACTACAAGAAAAATACCGTTATCTGACATATCAGCTATTGAATCAGAGGATACGCGATCATCTACAGTCGCAAGAAACAAACTACAGTTAAACTTCTCTAACGCCAGCTGCTTCCATCGTTCACGTAGAGTTGTTTTTGCTGACAGAACAATGGCCTCCTCAAACTTTCTTTTTTTGGAGCTCAAGACTACTCCATTAGGAACCACAAAATCAGGGCGCCGTCCTCCCGTTACGAACTGTTCCGAAAAATTCACTCCCGCATCGACAAACATCCTTGAGATATGTTTCTCAAAAGATCTTCCCGCTCGAGACTTGCGGTGCTGACTCGCGCTGAGAAAGGATGCATCAAGCATAGGAAATCCTCGAACTACGGAGGTTACAAGATCGTCACCACCGCCTTTAAGAATACGAACTATATCCGCAGCTCGGTGACGAAGCTCGGCTTGCTTGTACAAAGAAAACTCTATATCCCGGCTAATCTTCATTATAGCATCACCCGGATTCTGCATTATATACGGGTCAAGAGACTTCAATCCGTGCTCTTTTAAATATATAGCTTGCGCCCGACCTGCCAAAACCTCCGGACTTGGAAGCTTTGAAACTGAATTGACGAACTCCAATAACGAACCGTCTTGCAGCGCACGACCAAGCTCCAATATGAGCCTAGAGCTTTCGTCAATCTCATCAAAATGAATTAACTTTGGATCAAACAGCTCACACTGAAATTCTACATCCAACCCAAACTGTGTCTCTATCAACTCCGCCTCTTCCGAGACAGAATCTATAACTATAAACCAATGAAAAAAACCACCCTCGCTTTGTTTTAAAATACCACCTACCAATAAAGAAGCTGGCGAAAGACACGAAAACTCACTCTTCGGAATTCGCGTCATATGCGCTTCCGACCCTTTATTCGAAAAATGCTTTAATTTAGATAGCTTTACTTCGCCAGTGATCGGCCAGAATGTCGAGAATTCAGCTTCAAAAATATGAGGCTTTGAATTTCGCTGCTCAAGGGGAGGAAAGAAACCACTCATCCTTATATGGACGGGAATGTAAACGCCGCTCTGATGATTGTTCTTACAGTCTGCCCAACTACAATCGTTCCGAGATAACTTTTTAATGAGTACCTTTGAACTCTTGGCCATCCACTCTTGCAGCGAGTCCCACTGACTTACATCCTTCACCTTTCATCTCCGAGTTCAGCTTGAAACACTAACTTACTCTAATGCGCTTCGGAGTGCTAGGCCACTCCATGTATTTAAAATCGCCTTTTATAAAAACATCGATCTGACCGATATCATCTAAAGCATTTTTCGTGCCACACTCCCAAACAACTAGTACCCTCCATCCAAGCTCTAGCAGTTGGAGAACTTGAGATTCATCGCGCGCAGTATTTTTTGAAAACTTTAAAGACCAAAAGTCTTTTCTACTATTTGGTGCTGTAGCGTAAAAGCAATTTTTATGACGATGCCAAAAGCAACCGTGCACAAGAACTACCACTCCGTACCTTTTGAGTACGACATCGGGCCGCCCCGGTAGCTTATCTTCATGAATTCGAAACCTGAATCCCTTGGAATGAAGATATCGTCTCATCATTAATTCGGGCTTCGTATTCTTACCTTTTATTCCTGACATCATCCGTGACCTGGTAGCTTTGCTCACGATATCAATCAAAGAATCACCCTGAAATAATGCCTAAGACCCCACCAATTAAAGCGCAAAGCAAATATTTATGGATGGGACGGGGTTGATTCCCCATCCAACTCCGGAGCATCCAACTTCAAGATCAATTGATCAATGAAATTTCTAACTGTGCGCGCTCTTTGTTTTCATTTTTTTCTTTCGCAGCAATAATTCGGTCCTTCATAAGTCGTGCGACAGCTTCAAAAACGGGAACTGCTACCGAATTTCCAAACTGACGATATGCCTGAGTGTCAGATACGGGAATTATAAATTTGCTTTCCTTTGGTTTATCGAAGCCCATCAGACGTGAACATTCATGCGGAGTCAGCCGACGGGGGCGATTGAGTTGATTGAACTCACTGTTGAAGTCCAAGCTATCCAAAAACCCGCGATCAACGAGGATCTCCGAACCATCCTTGTGGTACCTAGCTGAAAGCGTACGGGCCACATCGTTAGGGCCTGTCAGGCCAAAACCAAAGCCATTCCCCTTCTCACGGTGCTTCGCGGCATAACGGTAAAGGTAGTCCCAAAGCTTCGGAGTTAGGATGTATTTTTCATCCACTTCTTTATCAAGCAGATCACCGAAGGTGGGTCGCTGCTTCGGTATGAGCTTGCTGATGTCGCTCAATGTGAATCCTTGGTGAACATTCAAGTCGCGACGAAAACCGACCAACACAATTCGCTCTCGATGCTGCGGCACAAAATGCTTCGCATCGATGACTTTGGGATCTGAGCCTTTTGGCGCATTAACATCTGCAACCTCATACCCCAGTTCATCCAGAGCTTCGCAAATGATCCGGAAAGTATTGCCCTTGTCATGGCTTTTCAGGTTTTTCACGTTTTCCAGCAAAAATGCGGCCGGGCGTTTTGCGGCGATAATCCGCGCCACGTCGAAAAACAGAGTGCCTTGGGTCTCGCACTCGAAACCGTGCTTACGCCCTAGGGAGTTCTTCTTGGAAACACCTGCAAGAGAAAACGGCTGGCATGGGAAACCTGCCAGCAGAACATCGTGGTCAGGAATTTCGCGATCAATGTTCCTGTAGGCTTCCTCGTCACTGATTTCTGGCTTGTCTGAAAGCGTGACCGAGCGGATATCCAGATTGAAGCGATGACGAGCAGGATCGCAGTAGTGGTTCGCCTTGTAAGTTTTAACGGCGTACTTGTTCCATTCGGATGTAAACAAGCACTCACCACCGATGGCTTCAAACCCTTTCCTGATTCCGCCAATGCCGGCAAAGAGATCGATAAAGGTAAATGAAGGTTTGTGGTTCAAACGCTTGGGCAAAAGATCCTTGAGACGAGTGAACTCAATATGGGAGAGCTTCGGGGAGGCCTTTCCCTTTATCCAGCGGTTGATGGTTTCGCGGCACCAGTGACTCGGGCTTACGTCGTTGAGAATTTCAGCCAGTTGCCCTTGGTCGTAGATTTCCAAGAGCTTGTGCAGCAGCGCTAGGTCAGTCAAGGGATGAGTATCAGGCTCGTACGAACCCGAGGTTGCTTCGCTCAAGGATTCAAAAGACGGTGTTTCAAAAAGATTCATGAGCCCGAAATTCCTCTGGGTCAAAGCTGTGACGAATGATCACCATTCTAGCCCACAAAACTTCAAAGTAAATGAAATTACCTGGATTCCGTGAGACGAGTCATGCCTACACGGAAGTGGGGAGCTGCGGGATTCGATGGCGACCAAACACTGGATATAAACACAGCGTAATTTACTCCGCGTCTTTGTCCAGGTTTCCTTTCGCCTCATGACCAGTAGGAAAAGTCGCTGGTTGACGACCATCCCTGATGCCCCTACCCTCAGCTCCGAGCCTAAGAAACTCTACAAACCAGAGCGGTCCTCCGCACCCGACAGTCATGCGGCTTTTTTTCGTCTGCGGTTTCCCTACGCCTGCGAAAAATCCCGTTATGTCGGGAGTGGGCGAATACAAGACCCGAAAGGGGAATATGTCCGGCCCGTCTCTGGTGGGTTTCTTAGCTCCCGACACCCTAACGAATGCCCTAAGAAAGCAGCCAGAGGTAAATGGAAATGCCTGGATATCAAACCTTCATGATGAAGGTAAATCGCTGTACTCGAACAACGCCCTCGTCGCTTCCGACCCCGGAGGCCTGCCATGTCTGATCCACTTCTACCGACTCGATTTTCTCGCAACAAAGCACACCTGCATGCCCTTCTGGTGGAGAACCAGGCTTGGTTCTGCGTCCCTGATCTGGGGCGATTGATGGGTAAACACCTTGATGCGCGCCAGTTGCGCAAACTCGACGCTGATCAGCGTCAGTTGATGTGCGTGGAGCTTTTCGGTGAAGCCGAAGAACAGTGGATGGTGAGTGAGTCCGGCGTGTACGCCTTGTTGATCTATCACTACTGTCCTGAGTACCGACAGCTTCGTGAGTGGGTGACGCTTCAGGTTGTGCCAACGCTGCGTGATGCTCGTCCGTCGAGCTCTGTAGAGCGGCCGACGTTGAGTGTTTTAAGCTGGCCGCAGATGTCGCTGAGTACTTTGCACTGGCAGGACGAGCCGTGGATTCGGTTGCGGGATATGCCTTGTTTGTTGGCGAGTGATCCGTTTAATCGTCCTGAGTCCTGGTGGCGTAAGGCTTCACGAATGTTGCGTGGGGGCTGACGGTTTAGAGTCCGCTGTTTGAGTTTTCAAGCAGCGGATTTTCTGTGTCTCCAAATGCTTGGGGCTGCTCCGCAGCCCAGCGGGAGCAAGCTCCCTCGCCACAGGGGCGATGTGTGGCCTGTATGGCGGGTAAGCATTGGAATCTGACACTCCCGCCGAGGATCACCAGCAGACTGCCTCCCACAGATTCCGCATCATCCTGAAAACAATCAGTGCAACCCACGCCACCTCCCGCTATTAATACCCCTCCCCCCACTCAAGGATCCGAGCCCCACCATGAAATTCGATCTCGCCTACTGCCTCAGCCTCGACGACAAGTTGTCGATCTATGACGTTCGCGATCTCAATTTCGATGAGACGGTGGCGTTTGACTCTGCGAAGGAACACTTCCAGTGCCCCAACGATGCCTGTCGTTCGGCGTTCGAGGCTTCCAACGAGTTGGGTACGTTCAACGCCAAGAACGTGAATTACGTGCGCACGCCGCACTTCAAGAATCTGCCCACTACGCAGCATGTGGCGGGTTGTCCGTACGCGAGTTTGAAGGCGTCGCCGTCTGGCGTTGATACGGCGGATGGCGAGGCGGATGACGCGCGTGAGGAACACTTTCCGTCAGAGCTGTTGCTTACCCGGCGTGAGTACGTGCGCAAGCCGGCTGCGCCAGCGGGGGCGGCAGATGTGTTGCGGGATGATCCGGTTCGGGTGGCGGCGGACGCGGGTAAAGAGTCGTCGGGGCGTGAGTCGGCGCCGGACAAGACCAGTGTGTTTGCCCATCCGGTGGAGTGTTTTGTTTCCAACTTCGCCGACAAGGATTTGCTCAAGCGCATGCCGTTGAAGATTGGCGAGCATACGGCGCCGTACAGTTCGTTCTTCAAGAAGATCGAGTATCTGACGGACAACAAGGGGCTGATTTACTGGGGGCGGATCAAGAAGATCGAGGATTTCCACAGTGCCAGTTTTCGTATCGATTTCGAGGACAAGGTCTGGTTCAAGAAGCCCGAGGACAGTAAGAAGAAGCCGTATCCGGTCAGCGTTTATCTGAACAAGAAGCTGATCGACAACTACCGCAAGCGCAAGGCGTTTCTGGAGGAGATCAAGCACGCGGTGGATAGCGACAAGGCGTTGTTCTGTTTCTTCTATGGGGTGACGCCGGAGTTGAAGCAGGTGCCGGGCAAGAAGAACCCCGAAAAGCCTTTCGAGGTCTTCAATGCCGATATCGAGAACCTGGATCACTTCATCATTCGTGAAGCGCCGGGTCTGGAGTGAGGGTTAGTTCAGGGCAGTTGCAGCTTGACGGCGCCGGGGTGTTGTTTGACCAGTGAGTACGGCAGGATTGACCAGTCGGGCGCGTCGCAGGCGCGGGCTACTCGGGCGAAATACGGGCTGAGATAGAGGCCGCTCTCGGTGAAGTACCAAGGTGAATACCCCCAAATGCTTTCATCGCTGTAGTCACAGGTGTTGTCATCGCCTTCTGTGGGCTTCTTCATTTCATTGGGGCGGAGTGTGGTGAACTGTTTGATCAGCCAAGGCACCAGCACTTCGCGCTGATACGTTGAGTAAGCATCGCTTTGCGCGGTGCTCAGCGGCTGGTCACCTGGGCTGTCGCGGTCGGCATGCAGAATTGGCGCGCCTTCTCCTGCCCATAACACGTCGCCCAGCGATAGCGGATGACCGGTTTTTACATCGATGTTGAGCGGTGAGTCACCAAAATCCGGATGCGCGCCACCGCAATAATAACTGGTGGAAACGTTCAGGCTGACCACTGCGGGGGAGATCAGTTTTGGTTCGACTTGCTGCAGGAAGTCGGTGTTGACGCCGCCTTGCATCAGGCAACCGTGATAACGGATAACCTCTTGCCAGAGTCTGGCGAGCAACTGTTGATTGACTTGCTGTCGCTCATCTTTGGGTAACCCGGACTCAATGCTGAACAGCGAGATCGTTGTTTCAGGTTCCGTCCACCACTGCAGTTCGTAACCCATGAAGTGCTCTTTCTTCGCGGCTTTGAGCTTGAGCCCCTGTAAGCGCAAATACTCGTACGGATTGCTGTGCTGCAACGTAGCAATGAACGGCAACGTTGTTGATGTCGGCGCAGGAACTTTGGCCTCGACCAACTTCACAGGGAGCTTCTTGCCCTTCGGACTTTGCCATTCGCCCTGCAAGCCATCGGCGGTCTCTTCCAGCTTTAACGTTGGCAGCGGCTGCTCTTCGCCATAGCGGTTTTCACCTTCTATCAGGCTCAGCGTGCCTTCATGCAAAGTGCCACTGAGGAGCAGGTCGCGATGGTATTTCTCGTAAAAGTAGCGACCGACGACTTCGTCCTGCTGCTGGGTATTGAGTTCGAGCACGATCGGCGTTTTTCCCAGCGTGCCGGTGAATACACGTTGACGGTCATCAGCGTGAGCGGTGTAAATCACCGAGAACAGCGCCGCGACGCAGAGCGCCTGGCGCCTCAATCCCTTGAGCATTGATCGATCCTTGAAAGAGGTAGGGCGGCCCCGACACTGGAACGTCGGGGCCGAAAATAAGGAAGCGGATTATGGCGAGGAGTTGTTCTGGAATCGAGCGCCATCACTCGATCAGTTCACACGCAACCCGTCCTCAAACGCACGAATCTCCCGCTTTGCTTCCGTGCGTCGAGCAAGCGCAGCCCGGACACCCGCGTCATCGACAGCACAGTACTGACGCAACCAGTGGGCGATCATTTCTTCATCCGGCCTGAAGTAACCCTTGCGCTCCTTGGTGTTTCGAATTTGCGCGTTCATTTGTGCATCGAAACCGATGGCAGCACGTTCGCCTTGGGGCAAACAGCCCCACTCCCCAGCGCAGTCCTCGAAAAACCAGGCGATTTGTTCGATGTGCTTTTGTGCACCGCGATGGCTGCGGCGATAAAAACGATGCTCTGCGCAGCTCGGCTCAAAACGGTCCGTCATCGACCCGGCATCAGCCCATTGCATGAGGTCATGATTGATCGCATCACGTATCAACCCTTCCCGCCAGCGCTCGATAAACCACGCCACAAACCCTTCGGCGTCAGCCCTTTTGGCATCGGCAAAGATCATGCAATAACGCGTTCTGACATGAATGACAAACAGCACATGCTTACGCTGGACGGTGATCGCGTGCACTAGCCACTGTTCGTCAAAGCTGTTCGGTTCATCGTCTTCTATAACTGGCGACGGCGGTTTAGCGCTCACCGGCGTGATTGTTTTGCCTTTATGGACACGGCTGAAAAACTTGCCGGCGGCTTCGGTGCAATTGAAGATCAACATACGGGTTCTCTTGGAAGCGCGGGTGGCACTGGGTCAGTCATCTCGAACAATCTCTTCTACCCATTCAATTTCGTATTGCCGACGTTCGATACCGGAGGTCAGTTTCTGCGTTTCTTCGCTCAGAATCGACAACTCCGCGTCGGTCAATAAGTCATGCGAGACAATGAGGGTCAGTTTCCACAACGCGGAGGAGCGAGCCAGGCCATCGAACATGCGAGCCATGTCGTGGTTTCGATCATTGATCAAGCCGTAAATCATGCCGTAACGGGCATGGGCCGACAGTGCACCGTGCTGGGTGATTGTCTTGGTGTCGGCGAGCACGCCCTGGCAAAAACGGTCGAGCGCGATCTTGCGCAATTGTTTGAATTTCTTCCAGTCACTCTCACTGATCGACATGAGTTTGCCCCCTGTTTTCTGTTTAACCTCGGGAATGGTTCCTCGGGTTAATGTTGAAATCAAGCGATAGCTCATCGTGTCCACATACCGAGCATCACTATAACCAGCAATCCAATATAGACCCGGGCATGTGTCCGGTCAGGTATCCGCCCTATCCACGGCGCAGCCAATTTGATGCCCAGTAACGAGCCAAGCGTCAGCGCCGCAAACGCCAGCGTGTCCACGTACCCGACATACCAGACACCCAGTTCAGGCCCGGTGAACCCGGCCAGCGCCATGTACGTCAACGTCCCGGCCAATGCCACCGGCACGCTCAGCGGATTGGCCATGGACGTGGCTTGCGACATGCTCAGCCCGCAACGGCGTAGCAGCGGCACGGTCATGACGCTTCCTCCTACGCCGAGGAACGTCGCGATGGCGCCGATGCCTACGCCGCCCGCGGATATTTCCGTTGCGCTCAATCGCCGTGGTACGACACCTTCGGACTGCGTTAGGAATCCGCGACGTAGCAAGCAGTCAACGATGGTCACGCTCAGGTAGGCGATGAAGGCATAGCGGATCACTGCACCGCTGACCCACATCGCGGCGATTGCACCGACGACTGCGCCCGCAGCGATGAAACCGCCCAAAGGCCACAGATAGTCAGCCATGAGATTACCCGCGCGGTGGTGTTTGCGCGTGGCGACCAGGGCGTTAACGGTCATCACACAGGTCGAGGTGGCAACGGCGATGTGCATCGCCGATTGCGCGATGGGGTCGTTGACGGCGTGGCTGGCGGTGAGCATCTGGTAGAGCAGCGGCACGACGACGAAGCCGCCGCCGAAACCGAACAGCACGGCGGAGATGCCGGTCAGGCAGCCAAAGAGCGTGAGCAAAAGATAGAACATGGTGAACGTCCGCGAATGGAGAGCGCACGACGATAGGCCGACAAGGGCTGGCCTGCTTCAGCAAGTCGGCCAATACTGTTTGCGTTTACGCCAATCGCTGGAAGCCGTTCGATGCGCAATATCTCTATCAATGAGTTGGACGACACGCCCCGCTCGGTCGTGGCAATCGGTACGGATTATTCCCACGGCCACCTACTCCCGTTTCATACGCATCGTCGGGCGCAATTGTTGTATGGCGCCAGCGGTGTGATGCAGGTCAGCACCCATGACGGTAACTGGTTGGTGCCGCCGCAGCGGGCGGTGTGGATTCCGCCGGGCATGGCCCATGAGGTGCTGATGCTCGGGGTGAGTACGCGCAGCTTGTACATCGAGCCTGAGACGGTGGATCTGGGTGGGCGTTGTCAGGTAGTTAGCGTGTCGCCGCTGCTGCGGCATTTGCTGATGGAAGCGGTTGAAGTGCCGTTGAACTATGACCTGGCGGGCCGCGACGGAGCGTTGATCAACCTGCTGTTACATGAGCTGAAGCGGAGTACGCCCCTGCCCTTGCACATTCCTATGCCGACCGAAGGAAAACTCCTCAGTCTGTGTCAGACCTTTCTGAACAAGCCCAGCGCCCATCAATCACCACAGCAATGGTCCGAGCAGTTACACATAAGCTTACGAACCTTTAACAGATTGTTTCGTCAGCAGACCGGGTTCAGCTTTCGCCAGTGGCGGCAACAAGCCTGCGTCGTGCAGGCGCTGGCACGGTTGGCGGCGGGCGAAGCGGTGACACGGATCGCGCTGGACTTCGGTTATGAAAGCCCGGCGGCGTTCTCGACGATGTTTCGACGGGTACTTGGTCAGGCGCCGTCCGTCTGGTTGGAGGCGGCGAATTAGGGCAAATCAAAAAATGCGTTTGATCCCGGCCAAAAACAACTGTACAAAAACACAGTACATTTTCAATCAGCACTTTTGAGCCCGGAGCACACCATGGCCTCTCTTGCGATGAACCACATTCTCGAACGCGTTGCCCTTTTCCAGTTCACCCCGACCCACTGTGTCCAGGCCCGAGCGATGCTGGGCTGGAGCGTGGAACAGCTATCGCGCGAGGCGCAGGTGCCGGTTGAAGACATTCAACGATTCGAGGCACAGCAGGAAGTCGCGGATGCAGCGCGGCTGGCGCTGGCCTATCGCTTCGAGGCGCTGGGGTTGGTGTTCTTTCCGGGATTTCGGCCGGGGCGTCGTGCAAGCTTGAACGAGGTGAATCCGGAATCAGTGGGGCGTGGAGAGTATGCGATGGCTGATTGAAAAGACGAGGTTGGTATTTATCCCTAAATAGGTATATTTTCGCATGAGTGCAAGGAAGCCGCTCTTGTGGGTCTGCAGTAGCAAGAAAGATCTCAAGCAGATGCCCACAGAGGTACAAGATGTTTTTGGTCACGCACTGGATCTGGCTCAATGTGGCTTGAGGTTTTCAGATGCAAAACCATTGAAAGGGTTTGGAGGTGCGGGTGTCCTGGAGTTGATAGAAGACTTCGACACTGACACCTACCGCGCCATTTATACGGTTCGTTTTGGCAGTGCTATCTACGTTTTGCACTGCTTTCAGAAAAAGTCGAAAAGCGGGATCAAAACCGCCCAGTCAGACATTGATCTGATCAAAAACAGACTTCGAGCCGCTCAGGAACATGCGAAAGGAACAGAAAACCATGGAGATTGAAGTAGGCAGCGCAAACGTCTATCAAGATCTGGACTTACCCAATGCAAGTGAAATGCAGGTCAAGTCGCAGCTCGCAGCAAAAATTGGCGCAATCATTAAGGCGCGTCATCTCACTCAGATTCAGGCGTCGGAAATTTTGGGGCTTCCACAACCCAAGCTTTCCGAAATGTTGCGTGGCAAATTTCGCGGAATCAGTGAGGCAAAAATGATGGAGTGCCTTTCTCGTCTCGGACGAGATGTGCAGATCGTCGTCAAATCGGCCCCCCGATCACGAAAAGAGGGCCGTATTGAGGTGGTATTCGCTTGAGGCGAACCCATCAGGCATTCTGAGCCACCACCTCACTTTCCCCTTCAACCGCCAACCACCAAGCGCTGCCGCGTTGCGGTTGAACAATGTTGAACGCCTCGCCCATCTGCGGCGTGGTGATGGCGACGCTGCGCTCCCACGCCAGTGCGAGGATGCGGTCGAACGGTTCATACCAGGCGTGCATCGCCAGGTCGAACGTGCCGTTGTGGATCGGGAAGAGCCAGCGGCCTCTAAGGTCGATGTGCGCTTGCAGGGTTTCTTCCGGCTGCATGTGCACGTGAGGCCATTCGACGTTGTAGGCGCCGGTTTCCATCAGGGTCAAGTCAAACGGGCCGTATTGTTCGCCGATGCGTTTGAAGCCGTCGAAGTAGCCGCTGTCGCCGCTGAAGAAGATGCGTGTGTCGGCGTCAATCATCACCCATGACGCCCACAAGGTGCTGTTGCCATCGAACAGGCCGCGGCCGGAGAAGTGCTGCGACGGCGTGGCGATGAAGCGGATGCCGGTGATTTCGGTGCCCTGCCACCAGTCGTACTGGCGCACCTTGCTGGCGTCGATGCCCCATTTGATCAGGGTGTCGCCGACGCCCAGCGGCGTCAGGAAGTAAGTCGTTTTGGCCGCGAGTTTGAGTACGGCCTCGTAGTCGAGGTGGTCGTAATGATTGTGCGAGAGGATCACCGCTTCGATCGGCGGCAGTTCATCAATGCTGATCGGTGGCTGATGGAAGCGTTTCGGGCCAGCCCATTGCACCGGCGAGGCACGCTCTGCAAAGACCGGATCGGTGATCCAGAATTTGTCGCGCATTTTCAGCAACAGGGTCGAGTGGCCGAGGCGATACACGCTGTGGTTTGGCGCTGCCAGCAGGTCTTCGCGGGTCAACGGCTGCACCGGGATCGCCGCAGCAGGTCGGGTGTTGTGTGGTTTGTGGAAGATCATGTTCCACAGAATCCGCAGCATTTTTCGCGCGCCTTCACGCTGCACGGGCGCGTGGTTGCGAAACGACCCCTGATCCTGACGAGAGGCTTCAGGCGTGGAAGTGTTATCCGGAACAGAGACTGGATTGGCCATGACTGAATGACTCCAGAAAAACCGTGTCACGCACGGTTTTTCACGCTGGGACGATAATAGGCCAAGCTGCACGCATCGGCCGAACTGCCCGGTTTTTAGACTGCTTGGATTAACGCAGCATTACACTGAGCGGTGTAGTTTCCTAGGTTGCATCAAAGCCGATGCCAAGTAAACTGCCAAGTGTAATTTCCTTTCCCCTGCCGAAGCCTGCTCATGACAGCCCCACAGCGACTCACCGACCGTAAACGCGAAGCCATCATTCAGGCAGCGATCAGCGAATTCCGCAGTCACGGGTTCGAAATCACCAGCATGGACAAGATCGCCGCCACCGCCGGTGTGTCCAAACGCACGGTGTACAACCACTTTCCCAGCAAGGAAGAGTTGTTCGCCGAGATCCTCAATCAGCTGTGGGCGCGGATCATTGCCGAGCCATCGGTCAGCTACAACCGCGAGCAGCCGTTGCGCGAGCAGTTGCGGCAAATGCTGCGAGAAAAAATGCAGATGATGGCCGATGAGAATTTCCTCACCCTGGCTCGGGTGGCGATTGCAGCGACCATTCATTCTCCGGAGCGCGCGCAAAACATGATCGAGCGCATGGGCGAACGTGAGGAAGGATTGACCGTCTGGATTCGCGCCGCTCAGGCCGATGGCCGCTTGCAGGCGGTCGATCCGGAGTTTGCCGCGCATCAGGTGCAGGGCTTACTCAAGACCTTCGCGTTCTGGCCGCAGGTGTCGATGGGGCGCGCGGTGCTTGATATCGAGATGCAGCACAGCGTGGCGGAATCGGCACTGGACATGTTCTTGGCGCGTTATCAGCGCTGAATCATTTTGTCGCCAAGGAAACGTCCAATGGTGTACAACTAAATTCGTAAAAAGTTATACAAGCTCGCGAAAAATTCCTTTCTTGTACAAGTTTATGAACTTTTGTATAAGTAGCCAACTGCCAGTAACGGAACGCTGGCATTGAGCAGTCATCGCCGAATGCCCTGTGCGCACTTCGGTCTGCCGGCGCAGGAATAGGGACTGAATCCTTCGATTTCCCCCACTTTCCGAGTATCGCAAGCATGTTTTTCAACCGTTACAAAGCCGCCCTCGAAGATCAGCAGCGCACCCTCACTGAGCAATCCGGACTGCTTGAAGCGATCAACCGCTCAATGGCGGTGATCGAATTCGATCTTGATGGCGTGGTGTTACGGGCCAATGACAATTTTCTCAAGACCATGGGTTACACCGCGGACCAAGCCATCGGTCAGCCGCACCGGCATTTCTGCACCCCGGAATTCGGACGCAGCGCCCAGTACAGTGAGTTGTGGTCTCGCCTGAAGAACGGTCAATTTCAGTCCGGCACGTTCGAGCGGGTCAACGGCAAAGGCCAGCCGATCTGGCTGGAAGCCAGTTACAACCCGATCAAGGATGCGGCAGGACGGGTGACGAAAGTGGTCAAGTACGCGATGGATGTCACCGCCAAGGTCCAGCAGGAAAACGAAGCCAATGCCAAGCTGCAGGCCATCGACCGGGCAATGGCGGTGATCGAATTCGACCTCGACGGCAATATCCTTACGGCGAATCAGAATTTTCTGACGCGCATGGGTTACACCCTGGCCGAACTCCGCGGCCAGCATCACCGCTTGTTCTGCCCAGCGGCAATGGTCAACAGCAGCGCCTACCAGGACTTCTGGCGGCGTTTGAATCTCGGCGAATTCTTCCACGGGCAATTCGAGCGCGTGGACAAACGCGGCCAGACCGTCTGGCTGGAGGCCAACTACAACCCGGTCTACGACGCCTCGGGGCGGCTGTACAAAGTGGTTAAATTCGCCTCCGACGTAACCACGCGCGTCGTCCAGCACGAACAGGACGCGCGCAGCGCCAGCGCCGCTTATCACATCTCGGTAGCGACCCGGAAAGTCGCCGAGCAAGGCACTCAGGTCATCCAGCAAGCCGCCAGCGAAATGCGCGAAATCGCCGACGACATCAGCCAGTCTTCAACCCTGATCGCGCAACTCGGCGAGCGCTCCGAGCAGATCACCGCCATCGTCAATACCATCCGCGCGATCGCCGACCAGACCAATCTGCTCGCCCTCAACGCGGCCATCGAAGCCGCGCGCGCCGGTGAACAGGGCCGTGGTTTTGCCGTCGTCGCCGATGAAGTGCGCCAACTGGCGGCGCGCACCAGCGGCTCCACGGCCGAGATATCCAGCATGATCGGCTTGATCCAGAGCGAAACCCGGCAGGCCATCAAAAGCATGGAAGGCACCCGCGAACGCGCGGCTGAAGGCGTGGCGCTGGCGAATCAGGCGGGTACGGTGATTCTGCAGATTCGCGATGGCGCCAGTGAGGCGGTGGATGCGGTGAGTATGTTTGCCAACGAGCGAGTGCCGGGCTGACGGGGCCTGGCTTGGGTTCGCAGGTGGGATCAAGAGGGTGGCCAGCGATGAACCGAGGTGCCGCCTTCGCGAGCAGGCTCGCTCCCACATGCGTTCACACATCCCCTGTGGGAGCTAGCCTGCTCGCGAAGAGGCCAGCATGAGCAACGCGCTTTATGGCAGGCGCAACGCCCGCCCCAGTTCATCAAACAGGGTCACCACCGAACGCAACGCCCGGCAATCGGGCCGAGTCAGCAGCCACAGCGCCGTGTCGTAACCGTGCAAGGGTTCGCTCAACGCCTGCAATCCGTCGTTGATCAGAAAGTCAGGCAATGCCGCCACGCCGAGGCCGGCGCGAACCAGTTGCGTCACGCTCAGCATGCTGTTGCAGCGATAAGCCGGCACCACCCCGGGCAGGTGCTGGCGCCGCCAGGCCACGGTTGGGTGATCCGGCAAGAACTCGTCCGGGGCAATCCAGGTAAGCGTCCTCAGATCCGCCCCCTCAACATTCTCCAGATAACGCTGACTGGCGCAGACCCGGTAGGAAATCTCCGCCAATTGCCGTCCGACCAGATGCTCCGGTGGCGTACGCGTCAAGCGCAAGGCAATGTCGGCATCGCGACGACTCAAGTTGGCGAAATCGTTTGAGGTACTCAATTCGATCGTCAGCGCCGGGTAGTTGGGCATGAACTGCGCCAGCGCCGGGAGCAACAAGCCTTGCAACACCGAATCGGTGCAGGTCAGGCGCACCGTGCCACTGACCACTTGCCCGCCCTGCTCAACCCCGATCCGCGCCGCTTCCAATGCCTGCTCGGCGCGTTCGGCCTGCTCGGCGAGCGCTTGCGCCAGGGTGGTCGGCAGGTAACCGGCGCGACTTTTTTCGAATAGTTGCTGGCCAAGCGCTGACTCCAGTCGGCGCACGGCGCGAAACACCGTCGACACGTCGACCCGCAGCAACTGGGAAGCGCGTGCCAGTGAGGTGCCGCGCACCAATGCGAGAATCAGCGCCAGATCGGCATAGTCGAGTCGATAGTGCGTCTGTGCATTGATCACTTGGGTAAACGCCAATATTGAGTGCGTGAGCGCCAATCTATAGTGAGCACCATCCATCAGCAAGCGCAGGGAAATCCCATGGAAAATCGCGCCATTCGCATCGCCCTGATTGGCGACTACGACCCGCAGGTCACCGCCCACCAAGCCATCCCGGTTGCTCTCGAACGGATCGCCGAAGATCTGCGGCGCACCGTGCAATTCGATTGGCTGGCCACCGATCAGATCCACGCCGACACAGCACTCGATCTCTACGACGGTTTTTGGTGCGTGCCGGCCAGCCCCTACAAAAGTGAACAAGGCGCACTGCGCGCCATTCGCTTTGCCCGCGAACAAGGGCGTCATTTCCTCGGCACCTGCGGCGGTTTTCAGCACGCGATTCTGGAATATTCGCGCAATGTTCTGGGTTGGACCGATGCGGTACACGGCGAAACATCGCCAAAATCAGATCGCGCCGTACTTACGCCGCTGGCCTGCTCGCTGGTCGAAGCCGTGGACAGCATCCATCTGCGGCCCGGTTCGTTGATCGCCAAGGCGTACGAAACGTCTGAAATCGAGGAAGGCTATCGCTGTCGCTACGGTGTGAATCCACAGTTCGAACAAACATTGTTGAGCGATCGGCTACATGCGGTCGGCCATGATTCAGCAGGTGATCTGCGCGCTGTCGAACTGAAAGATCATCCGTTCTTCGTCGCTACGCTGTTCCAGCCGGAACGCGCAGCACTGCCGGGACAAGTGCCGCCGCTGGTTCGGGCGTTTGTCGAAGCCTGCGGGCAGCTACGTTGATGACCGCTTGCTTTGCGGTGATTTTCACCTCGACCCGCACCGAGGGTGACAACGGTTATGCCGCAGCGGCGCAGCGCATGGCTGAGTTGGTGCGCGAGCAGCCGGGTTTTCTTGGCGTGGAATCGGTTCGAGGCGCGGACGGCCATGGCATCACCGTGTCGTATTGGCAGAGCGAGGCGGCCATTCTGGCGTGGCGGGATCATCCCGAGCATCAGGCGATTCAGGCGCGTGGGCGCTCGCACTGGTATTCGGCGTTTCATACGCGGGTGTGCCGGGTTGAGCGGGAATATGCATCCGGACAGTGAGGATGGCGGCGCCAACCAAGCCGCCTTCGCGAGCAGGCTCGCTCCCACAGGGATTGTGTGAACGCCACAGATCCAATGTGGGAGCGAGCCTGCTCGCGAAGAGGCCCGCATCCGCGCTACAAAACCTCAGCCTCGCACCAGACTGCGCACCGCAACGATCTGCGGCACCTCGACTTTGCTCATGTAAACCCGCAACGGCTCGGTGATGTTGATCCGGTCGTCGATGTGTTGGTCCAGCAATAACTGAATCAACTCACGCTTCAACGTCATGGTCGATGCCGAAACGGGCGCCCAGACAAATTCACTGGCCGCAATGATGCCGTCATCGGCCACGTCCATGCCGAACGAATCCTCGCTGAAGCGCACGATGTACTGGCCGGTCTTGCGGTTGAGGCCGACGAAGCCCTTGAGATCGTCGGCGGCCTGGCAGATGAGTTGGGAGGTGATGCGCATGGTAAACCTCACGAAAGATGATCGATGGTTTACACGCAGGGCAACTGCGGCGCGCCCTCTGCCGGGGCGTCTGCCGAGGCCAAGCGTACTGCAAACGGCACCACAAAAGTGCAGGAAAAATCGCTTTTAATACGTTTATGTCGGTCCTGCGCTAGCACGCCATCGATTCAGTTGTTAAAACGTACGTCTTGAAAAAACCTGCGAAAGGAACTCGACCATGCCTGCCACTTTTACCCAAAGCGCCTTGGTGCTGAGTCTGTTGCTCGGCCTCGGTCAGGCGCACGCCGACACCCATCCCGAACCCAAGGCCATCGCTGCGGCGCATGGCATCCCGCACCCGGCGGTCATCGCCCATCGTGGCGCGTCCTTTGATGCTCCGGAGTCCACCGCGGCCGCCTACCGGCTGGCTCGCGACCTCGGCGCTGACTATCTGGAGCTGGATTTGCAGCGCAGCAAGGACGGCGTGCTTTTCGCCCTGCACGACGACAACCTGCAACGCACCACTGACGTCGCCAGCAAGTTTCCAGAACGCAAGGACAGCCCGGCCACGGCCTTCACCATGGCCGAACTGAAAACCCTCGATGCTGGCAGTTGGTTCAACACCAAGTACCCGGATCGCGCGCGTGCGTCCTACGCCGGGCTGAAAATCCTCACCCTCGATGAAATCATCGACATCGCCCGCGCCAATCCGCAGCACAAGCCGGGCCTGTACATCGAAACCAAAGAGCCGCAACTGTTCCCCGGCATCGAACATGACCTGAAGGAAAAGCTGCAGGATCGCGGCTGGCTCAGCCCGGCTGGGTCCAAACTGGCGAAAAGCGCATTGGGCGTCGGTCAGGGCAAAGGCAAGGTGATCCTGCAGACCTTCGACAAGTCCAGCCTCGAACTGCTGGAAAAAGAAATGCCGCAAGTGCCGAAAATCCTCCTGCTGTGGGTCGGCGAAGGCAGCATCGAGCCGAAATCCAGCGTGACTTTTGCCGCGTCCGGCGAAAAGGACAAAAACGCGTTCTACGGCAAGCAGGAGCCGAAATCCGAAGCCGAGTTCAAGCAATGGATCGATTACGCCAAGGCCCAGGGCGCCATCGGCACCGGCCCGTCGGCGAAGCTGACCCATGGCGGCGATCAGAGCTACTCCGATCTGGTGCAACCGTGGATGAACCAGTACACCCATGACCAAGGCCTGCTGGTGCATGTCTACACGGTTGACGAGCCGGTGGACTTCGAGAAAGTCATGGCCGCCGGCGTCGACGGCATCTTTACTAATCGCGCCAGCGAACTGTTGAAGTTTTATAAGCGTCCCGCGTTTAGCAGTGTTGATCAGGTATTGAAGAACAACGGTTTCTGATCAGCAATCGAGTTGCCTGTTTTCGCGAGCAGGCTCGCTCCCACAAGAGCAAGTTGCTCGCGATGCCGGGATTAAGGGTGAATTAAGTTGCGCTGGTTAATCTGAACCCACTTACACAGATCAACCACTTCAACGCACAACCAAGGAATGACCCGATGAAAACTTTGACTGCCCTGTTTACTGCCGCTGCCCTGACCCTCACCGCCGGCCTGGCTCAGGCTGATGTTCGCATCGACCAAGTGCCGCAACTGGTCAAGGACGGCAAAATCAAATCGCTGGAATCGATGAACACCGAAGCGCTGAAACTGCACCCGGGCGCAACGATTACCGACACCGATATCGATAACCATTTCAACGGTTATGAGTACGAAGTTGAACTGAAAACCGCTGACGGCAAAGAGTTCGACGTGGACTTTGATGCCACCACCGGTAAAGTGCTGAGCGACAAGCAAGACACTTGATAGATCGCTGATAAAGAGCCGCACGATTTAATGATCGTGCGGCTTTTTTATGGCCGGCAAAAATCATTGTAGGAGTGAGCCTGCTCGCGATTGCGGTGGAACAGTCAATATTGATGTCGCTCAATTACCGCTATCGCGAGCAGGCTCACTCCTACAAAGGGTTGCGCAGATGCTTAGACTCGCAATCAAGCACTCAACCGCGCCGTCACCTCATTCAACTGCCCCGACAAACCGTGCAGATTCTGACTGGCACTCTCGGTGCGCTGCACGTTGTCCAGGTTAGTGCTGGCAATCGCGGTGATTTCAGTCAGGTTGCGCGAGATGTCCTCGGCCACCGAAGTCTGCTCTTCTGCCGCCGTGGCGATTTGACGGTTCATGTCGCGAATCGCTTCCACCGCCAGGGTGATGCGCTCCAGCATCGCTCCGGCCTGCGTCACCTGCTCGACGCTTTCATCGCTGCGCGACTGGCCGCTTTCAATTGCCTGCGCGGCGTCCACCGCCCCCGTCTGCACGTTCTGAATGATCTGGTTGATCTCAATGATCGACTCGGCGGTGCGCTGCGCCAGGTTGCGCACTTCATCGGCGACCACGGCGAAACCACGCCCGGCCTCACCGGCCCGTGCCGCTTCAATCGCCGCGTTGAGCGCCAGCAAATTGGTCTGCTCGGCGATGCCGCGAATCACTTCAAGCACCTTGCCGATACGGCCGCTGTCGGCTTCCAGACGACGGATGACCGTCGCGGTGTTGGCGATCTCGCCACGCATCTGTGTGATAGAGCGAATGGTGGTTTGCATGACCTTTTCACCCTGCTGCGCCGACTGATCGGCATCGTCAGCGGCACGCGCGGCATCGGCGGCGTGACGGGCAACCTCCTGGGCCGTGGCGGACATTTCGTTCATCGCCGTGGCCACTTGATCGGTGCGGTTGAACTGCTCGTTGGTGCCGCCGGCCATGGTCGTGGCGATCGCGTTCAACTCGCCGCTGGCGCTGTCCAGCTCGCTGGCGCTGCGCTGCAATCGACTGAAGGTATCCGCCAGGAAATCACGCAGGGTGTTCGCGGCGGCAGCGAGATTCCCCAGCTCATCGCGACGCTCGCTGACCACCCGTTCGGCCAGTTCGCCACGGCTCAATCGGCTGACGTAATCAATCAGTTTGCCGATCGGCTCGATCAGATTGCGGTTAATCAGCCACAGGCTCAGCAAACCGATCAGCAGACCCGACGCCAGCATCACCAGCAGCCCCAGCCACACCGTGCGATCAGCGTTGGCACTGATCAGTGCCGACTGCGCGGTGCCTTGCTTACGCAACTCGGCGACCAGTTCGCTCATTTGCTCGCTGGTGGCGCGGTCGAGGCCTTTGACAGCAGCGTCGCCGGCCGCCGCTTCACCACCGGCCGCCACGTAGGCGTCACGGCCCTTCTGGTAAGCGCCGCCCAACTGATGGTGCTCGTCACGCAGACGTTCGATGCGCGTTTTCAGGCTTGGGTCGATGCCCTTCTGGCTGGCGAGTTCGCCGAGCAGGTTCTGCACATCGCGCTGGCGTTCTTCGAACTGGCCCCAATATTTGGCCAGGTCCGCCGGCTGCTTGCCGCGCAACAAAACGTTTTTCCATTCCTGCACCTGCACCTTGAATTGCAGGTTGGCCTCATCGATGAGCTGCGAGGTGTGCAACGGTCCAGCGATCAACTGGCTATAGCTGTGTACGCCGCTGGACAGGAAATGAAAACAGGCCAGCGCGATCAACAGCACCGCCAACAGGCTACCGCTCAGCAGGGCGAGAATTTGCGCTCTCAGGGATTTTTGCAGCATTGCAAGGTACTCAAGACAGGGATGAGACACGCTTCGAACGGGCGTGAAAAAGGGCCGGACTTCCCTGTCGACGAACCTTGGCGAAAGCCAATGGCGCGCAACCTAACGCACCTGAAGTCGGCGCGCCAGAGCGCTTCTTGAGAAACTTCCGACAGTCGGTAACGCTTTGATTTGACGTCATTTTGTTGTCATGAAACGGTCATGTCAGGTTGCGATGATGCCGCACGGGTGAACCTGAAAATCCCGCACCAGACACCCTTCTCGCAGCGAGCCGCCATGAACCACAGCCTCGACATCAGCCATCGCGATCCGGACCTGTTTGGCTTGTTGTACGGCTTTCGTTTTTTGCCCGGCGAGCGTGGCCGTGAAATCGATTCGGCGACCGCGCTGCGCTGCTTGCAGGACGACAACGACCACGACAACGGCGAATTTCTCTGGCTACACCTGAACCTGGCCCATGCCGCGTGTGAGCGCTGGATGAAAAGCCATCTGCAATTGCCAGAGGAGTTCTTCGAAGCGCTGCACGAAGGGTCGCGTTCGACGCGCATCGAGCATGTCGACTCGGCCTTGCTCGCGGTGGTCAATGACGTGGTGTTCAACCTCAGCAGCATGGTCTCCTCGGACGTCTCGACGCTGTGGGTCTGTGTGCGCAGCAAGCTGATTGTCAGCGCGCGCCTGCAACCGCTGCACTCGGTGGACAAATTGCGTTCGTCGGTGAAGGCCGGCGAGTGCTTCCGTTCGCCATCCGAACTGCTCGTGCACCTGTTGCGCGATCAGGGTGAAGTGCTGACGCAGATCGTGCGCAAGACCAGCCTCAGCGTCGATCAGGTCGAAGACGAGTTGCTCTCCTCGCGCCTGTCGACCAACCGCGCCGAACTTGGCGCCAACCGCCGCGTGCTGGTGCGCCTGCAACGGCTGCTGGCGCTGGAGCCGGGTTCATTGCTGCGCCTGCTCAATCGCCCGCCGCCCTGGTTGCAGAAGGAGGACGTCAAGGAACTGCGCAAATCCACCGAGGAGTTCGCGCTGATCATCAACGACCTCACCGCCCTCGGCGAGCGGATCAAACTGTTGCAGGAAGAAATCGCCGCCAACCTCAACGAACAGAGCAACCGCACGCTGTTCACCCTGACCGTGGTGACGGTGCTGGCCTTGCCGATCAACATCATTGCCGGTTTCTTCGGCATGAATGTTGGCGGCGTGCCGCTGTCGCAGGATCCGCACGGGTTCTGGGTGCTGGTTGCGCTGGTGGCGACGTTCACGGTAATTGCCGGGCGCTGGGCGTTTCGCAAGCGTGGGGATTACTAGGGCAAAAACTGGCCTCTGTGGCGAGGGAGCTTGCTCCCGCCGGGGTGCGAAGCGCCCCCAAAAATACTATTTATCGGAAAAACCGTATTGGCTGGTTTTGCGACTGCTGCGCAGTCGAGCGGGAGCAAGCTCCCCGCCACAGGGGCATTCCCTTCAGATCAATGGTCAGACTAATCAGGCAAACACTGACCTGACGCAGTCTCTCTGTAACATTCTGCAACGATCATGGGCGACATTCCTTCCCTCGCTCAGGATTGTCCGCGCATGGCTACTCCCTCCCTGACCGCCAGCCCCGCCGCCAGCGGCAGGCCGGTCCTCGACAAGAAACCCGGTCCGTTCACCTATGTGGTGTTTTTCGCCGTGCTCGCCATGGGCATGCTGTTTACCGCTTACAGCCTGATGCACGACGTGCACGAACTGGGCACGGTGGTCACCACCTGGACGCCGTTTCTGCTGCTCGGTGTGGCGTTGCTGATTGCGCTGGGCTTTGAGTTCGTCAACGGTTTCCACGACACCGCCAACGCCGTGGCAACGGTGATCTACACCCACTCGCTGCCGCCGAATGTTGCCGTGGTCTGGTCGGGGTTCTTCAACTTTCTCGGGGTGCTGCTGTCGAGCGGTGCGGTGGCGTTCGGCATCATCGCGCTGCTGCCGGTGGAGCTGATTCTGCAGGTCGGTTCGTCCGCCGGTTTCGCGATGATTTTCGCCCTGCTGATCGCGGCGATCCTGTGGAATCTCGGCACTTGGTGGCTGGGCTTGCCGGCGTCGTCTTCGCACACCTTGATCGGCTCGATCATCGGCGTCGGCGTGGCGAATGCCCTGATGCATGGCCGCGACGGCACCAGCGGCGTGGACTGGGCGCAGGCGACCAAAATCGGCTACGCGCTGCTGCTGTCGCCGCTGGTGGGTTTCGGCTGCGCGGCGCTGTTGCTGCTGGCGTTGCGTGCGTTTGTGAAGAATCGCGCGCTGTACAAGGCCCCCGAAGGCAACACGCCGCCGCCGTGGTGGATTCGCGGTTTGCTGATCGTCACGTGTACTGGTGTGTCGTTCGCCCACGGGTCCAACGACGGCCAGAAAGGCATGGGCCTGATCATGCTGATTCTGGTCGGCACGCTGCCAATGGCCTACGCATTGAACCGAACCATGCCGGAAGAACAATCGCTGCAATTTGCCGCCGTGGCGCAAGTCACCCAACAAGCGCTGGTGAAAAGTGCCCCGCTGCCGGCGCCTGCCGATCCGCGTCCGATTCTCTCCGATTACGTACGCAGCAAGGAGCCCACGCCGCAACTGATCCCCGCCCTCGCCGCCCTGACCGGTCACATCGGCGAAGAAGTCAAAGGCTATGGTTCGCTGGCGAAAGTCCCGGCCGAAGCCATGGGCAACGTGCGCAACGACATGTACTTGGCGAGCGAAAGCATTCGCCTGATGGACAAAAACAAGGTCGGTAACTTCGACGCCGACACCGCCAACAAGCTGCAACTGTTCAAACAACAGATCGATAACGCCACGCGGTTTATTCCGCTGTGGGTGAAAATCGCCGTGGCCATCGCGCTGGGGCTCGGCACCATGGTTGGCTGGAAGCGCATTGTCGTGACCGTCGGCGAGAAGATCGGCAAGACCCACCTGACCTATGCGCAAGGTGCATCGGCGGAAACCGTGGCGATGCTGACCATTGGTGCGGCGGACATGTTCGGTTTGCCGGTGTCGACTACGCACGTGTTGTCTTCGGGTGTAGCGGGAACCATGGTTGCCAATGGCGGCGGCTTGCAGATGCGCACGATCCGCAATTTGTTGATGGCGTGGGTGTTGACGCTGCCGGCTGCGATTCTGTTGTCGGGCAGCTTGTACTGGCTGTTCACCCAGATTTTCTGACCCGGCGCCGGCCCCCTGTAGGAGTGAGCCTGCTCGCGATAGCGGTGTGTCAGACAAATTAATGTTGACTGACACACCGCTATCGCGAGCAGGCTCACTCCTACAATGGATTCACGTTGTTGATTAGAGCGTCGAACGAACGACATCGCTCAGCCAATCCATGAACACCCGCACCCGCAACGGCAAATGCCGTTGCCGCGCATACAGCAGCGAGATCGCCATCGGCGGCGCGGTGTATTGCGCCAGCACGCTCAGCAATTCGCCGTTCTCCAGATGCGGCTGCATGCCGGTGCGCGGCACCTGCGTCAGGCCGAAACCGCCCAGGCAGGCCGCTTCGTAGGCGTCGGTGCTGTTGACCGTGATGCTGCCGGCCATTGCCACCCGCCGCACCTCGCCCCCCGCCTCGTAGACGAAGCCTTCAGAACGTGAACCCAGCACGCCGACGTAATGCACCAACCGATGCTGCGCCAGGTCTTCCAGGGTCTGCGGCACGCCGTAGCGCTCCAGATACCCGGGGCTGGCGCAGTTGACCATCGGGAAATCGCCAAGATGCCGGGCGACGACGGATTGGTCAGGCTGCGCGCCGATGCGTAACACGCAATCGAAGCCCTCAGCGAGCAGATCCACGCGGCGATCGGTGCTGCTGATTTCCAGTTGCAGGTTCGGGTGACGGTCCATGAATTGCGGCAGGCGCGGCATGATCAACCGACGCGCGAGAATGTTCGGCATGTCGACGCGAATGCGTCCGGTCAATGAAGCTTCGTCCTGACGGAACAGCCCTTCGATCTCGTCCATGTGCGAGAGCAAATCCTTGCTGCGCTCATACAGCACCAAACCGTCCTGAGTCGCCTGCACCTTGCGCGTGGTGCGTTGCAGCAGACGCGTGCCGAGCAAGGTTTCGAGTGCCTGCACCTGCTCGGACACCGTGGAGCGCGGCAGGCCGAGGCTTTCGCCGGCCAGGGTAAAACTCGACAGTTCGCTGACCCGCACGAAGGTGCGCAGCAGTTCCAGTTTGTTCATGTGGGCCTCGGTGATTGTTCGGCCGAGCCGATCAGTGATTCCGCTTTCGCTGTGTTTATCACCTCAGGGCGGATAAATAAACTTCTTCCCATCGCCACTCACACTCGAGGAAGTCAGCATGAATCGCAAAATTGCATTGATCACCGGCGCCAGTCGTGGCTTGGGCCGAAGCGCCGCCCTGCACCTCGCCGCCCAAGGCATCGACATCATCGGCACTTACCACAGCCGCGCCGACGAGGCCCAGGCGCTGGTTGCGCAATTGCAGGCGCTCGGCGCCAGCGCGGCGATGCTGCAACTGGACGTCGGCCACAGCGAACACTTCGCCGCGTTTGCCGCACAGGTTGAAAAGACACTGGAGCAAACTTTCCAGCGTCAGCGCTTCGATTTCCTGATCAACAATGCCGGCATCGGCGTGCACGCGTTGTTCAGCGAAACCACCCCGGAGCAGTTCGACTTGCTGATGAACGTTCAGTTGAAAGGGCCGTTCTTCCTGACCCAGCAACTGCTTCCGCTGATCAATGATGGCGGCCGGATTATCAATATTTCCAGCGGCCTGACCCGCTTCAGCCTGCCCGGTTACGGCGCCTACGCGGCGATGAAGGGGGCGATGGAAGTGCTGACCCGGTATCAGGCCAAGGAATTGGGCGCGCGGCAGATTGGCGTGAATATCCTTGCGCCGGGCGCGATTGAAACCGACTTTGGCGGCGGTACAGTGCGCGATAACAGCGCCGTGAACGCGATGGTCGCCAGCAATACCGCGCTGGGTCGCGTGGGGCAGCCGGACGATATTGGCGGCGCACTGGCGTTGTTGTTGTCGCCGGGCGGACAGTGGATCAATGGCCAGCGGGTCGAAGCGTCCGGCGGCATGTTTCTCTGACTTTATGCACGATGACTAACCTTTGTGGCAAGGGGATTTATCCCCTCGCCACAGGTTTACCTCAGCTTTCACAAGCGCGGCGTGCCATGAAGCGCTCACGCAGCACGTCATAGCCCCAGTGATAGACATAGGTGTACGGCAGGAAAAACAGCAGCACGCCGATGTCGAGCAAAAACGCCTGCCACAGGCTGACCGACAGCCATGCGGCAATCAGCGGCACGCCCATCACGATCAACCCGCCTTCAAACAGTAACGCGTGGACCACGCGGACCCAGGCGTTATGCGCCACGTTCATACGCGCCAGCGCGCGGTCGAAAAAGCGGTTGAACACCACGTTCCAGGCCAGCGCCAGCAGGGCGATCAACACAGTCACCGCGCCCATGTCGAGCAACGGCTTTTGCATGATCCACGCCAGCAACGGGGTGCAGATGAGGATCGCGAGAAACTCGAAACCAACCGCCTGGAAAACACGTTCGGTGAGGGACTTTTGGGCAGTCATTGCCTGACTCCTTGCTGGAAGATGGTTGCCATGATCCACCCCTACCTCGATACTTCATAACCAATAACCATCGATCAAGGCGATAGTTCATGGCTTCGCAAGAAGTGCTGTTGGCGTTTGTGCAAGCGGCGACGCAAGGCTCGTTCTCCGCAGCGGCGCGTAAATTGGGGCGCAGCCAGTCGACCATCAGCGCGGCGGTCGCGAGCCTTGAGATCGATCTGGATTTGCAGCTGTTCGATCGCAGCAGCCGCAAGCCGACCCTGACGCCGGCCGGCCATGTGATGCTGCAAAAAGCCGAGGCGATTCTGGACGCCACCAATCGCCTGAAGATGAGCGCACGGCAGCTGTCTCAAGGCGTAGAGCCAAAACTCACCGTGGCGATTTCCGACACCTATCAGTCGTACCGCTTTGAGGCGGCACTGGTGGATTTCGAGCAGCGTTATCCGGAGCTTGAACTGGAATGTCTGATTGCCGAATGCGATGACTTGATCGAACTGGTCCAGCGCGGCCGCGCGCATCTGGCCTTTGCCGAGATGCAGGACAACTACCCGCCCGATCTGGTGACCTCGACGGTGGCCGAGCGCACGGAGATCGCCTTGTTCGTCAATCGCGAGCATCCGTTGGCGCGGCTTGAGCAGGTCGATCAACAGACCCTTGAGCAACATCGCGAGCTGCGCCTGGCGACCATCGTCAACCCCTACGACAGTCGCGGCAAAGGCCGTGTGTGGTCGGCGCCGAGCTATCTGATGTTGCTGGAAATGGCGGAAAAAGGCTTTGGCTGGGCGCCGTTGCCGAGGTGGCTGGTGCAGCGTTACGCCAACGATTTGCTGATAGAGCTCGATGTGCGCGGCTGGCCGAAACCGGTGTTTGTCGATGCCTTGTGGTCGCGGCTGTATCCGCCGGGGCCGGCGGGAAGCTGGTTGCTCAGCAAGATGCTTGAATGAGCGGCGCTGCCATTCGCGAGCAGGCTCGCTCCCACCCTTGAGTGCGATCACCAGTGGGAGCGAGCCTCCCAAAATTGAAATGCGATCAACTGTGGGAGCGGGCTTGCTCGCGAAGAGGCCGGCCCTGCAGTTAAAGAATTCAGATCAATCCAGTTCCCTCAGTCGCCCCTCGATAAACCGCCGCTCCGGCTCCAGCCGAGTCAGCTGCAACGCCCGCTGATACGCCGCCCGCGCCTCTTCCACCCGCCCCAACTGTCGACAAAACTCCGCCCGCGCCGAATGCGCCAGGTGATAATCCTGCAATTCTCCGCGTCCCAGAATCCCTTCAATCAACAACAACCCGGCCAACGCCCCATCACGCTTGGCCACCGCCACCGCCCGGTTCAATTCGATAACTGGCGACGGCAGCGCGCGCAGCAACACGTCATACAGCCCGACGATCTGCTGCCAGTCGGTTTGCGCCGCCGAAGACGCTTCGGCATGCACCGCAGCGATTGCCGCCTGCAAGCAATACGGCCCGAACCGCCGCGTGCTCAGTGCCCGTTCAACCAGTGCACAACCTTCAGCGATCAACCCGGCATCCCAGCGCGACCTGTCCTGGTCGTCCAGCAGCACCAGCTCGCCACTGGGTGAAGTGCGCGCCGGGCGACGCGATTCGTGCAACAGCATCAACGCCAGCAGCCCCATCACTTCCGGTTCTGGCAGCAGCTCCATGAGCAAGCGCCCCAGCCGAATGGCTTCGCGAGTCAGCTCATCGCGGGTCAGTTCGGCGCCGACCGACGCCGAATAGCCTTCGTTGAACACCAGATAAATCACCCGTAACACACTGTCGAGACGCTCCGGCAGTTCGCTCAGGCCGGGGACTTGATAAGGGATTTTCGCGTCGCGAATCTTGGCTTTCGCACGGACGATGCGCTGGGCAATCGCCGCCGGTGCCGAGAGGAAAGCCCGGGCAATTTCTTCGGTGGTCAGGTCGCAGACTTCGCGCAAGGTCAGCGGCACCTGCGCATCCGCCGCCAGCGCCGGGTGGCAGCAGGTGAAGATCAGCCGCAAGCGATCGTCTTCCACATCCTCACCACTCCAGTCGGCCTGTTCGAGCTCTTCCAGTTGCGCCAGCAACAACGGCTGCGAAGCCTTGAACCGCGCCCGCCGACGCAACACATCAATGGCCTTGAACCGTCCCGTGGAGACCAGCCAGGTACGCGGATTATCCGGCACGCCGTCGCGCTGCCAACGTTCGACCGCGACGAAGAACGCCTCGTGCAAGGCCTCTTCAGCAAGGTCGAAATCACCGAGCAGGCGAATCAGTGTCGCCAGAATCCGCCGCGAGTCTTGGCGATAGACCTGCTCGACTCGCGCCCGGACCTCAGACATTCAACTGCCGCACCGGGCGTACTTCAACGCTGCCGACCCGGGCCGCCGGAATGTTGCCGGCGACCTGGATGGCTTCGTTGAGATCCTTGGCGTCGATCAGGTAGAAACCGGCCAATTGCTCCTTGGTTTCGGCGAACGGGCCATCGGTGATCGACAGCTTGCCGTTACGCATCCGTACCGTGGTCGCGGTCTGCACCGACTCCAGCGCTTCGGCGGCGATCATCCGCCCGCTGCCCTGGATCGACTCGGCATAGGCCCAGCACTCGGCGTCTTCCGGGCTGTCGGGCGAGGTGTGCAGCAGGCGCTCGTCACTGTAGACCAGGCATAGGTATTTCATGGCGTTCTCCTGATTCGAACGGATCAACTATGGCTGAAGATCAGGGTTGCACATCGAACAGCGTCGCGCCGCTCATCGGATCGAACGGTGCCGACCAGTGCTCATGGACGATTTTCCACGCTCCGCCAACCTGCCGATAACAGGCGGTGACGCGCATCCAGCAGCTCTGGGTTTCGCCCTTGTCGTTGGTGCCGCCGCAGTTGGCGACCCAATGGGCGAAGGCGATGTTATCGGCGCTCTCGATCGCCATTTCGTGGAACTCGAAAACGTGCGGGCCGGGGCACATTTCCATGCAATCGACCCAGTGCGCGCGATAGGCCGCCTTGCCCTTGAATTGCAGGGCCTTGATCGCGTCGAACGAAACGATGTCGTCGGCGTATAGGGCCATGACTTTTTCCACGTCCTTGGCCATCACCGCTTCGCGGTACGTATCGATCAGGGTCTGGATTTCGGTGTGTGCGCTCATGGTGTTCTCCGTGGTTTTTGTTGGGAAGACACCCTTAGTCGTTTGCCCTTCTTGCGGATCGACAGGCCAAACAAAATAAATTCGCGCGGGACAAAATCGCTAGAATCCGAGGCTCACTCTCTGTAGGAAAAAGGAAATTCCCGTGTCAGCCCAACTCGTGCCCTACGACAGCCTCAGCCCGTTACAGCGTCAGCAAGTCGAGGCGATTGAAATCCACGCCGAGCAGATCAAATTTTCCGGCGATATCCACGGCGCCTTACACACGCTGCTGTCGAAACCCGGCCCCGGCGTGAAAGGTTTTGCCTTGTTGGCAGAAGACGTGCCGGTGGCCTTTCTGCTGCTCAAGCGCCCGCCAGTGTTACCGGAATGGGCCAACGAGCACAGCGCCACATTGCATGCGTTGCAGGTCGATCGCCGGGCGCAGGGCAAGGGCTATGGCAAGGCCTGCCTGCAAGCGCTGCCCGAGGTTGCGCGCGCCGCGTGGCCGGAGATCAAAGGACTGGAATTGTCGGTAGACGCCGACAACGAAGCGGCGATTGCGCTGTACGCCAAGCACGGCTACGTCGACAGCGGCGAAGCGTACAAGGGGCGAGTCGGTTATGAACGGCGCATGGGCCTGTTTTTCCCTGCCGTCGAGGGAGGCGCGGATGATTGATTCGATTCAAGCGCTGGAAGCCATTTACGGCTTGCCGCATGAGCGGGCGATGCGCAAGCAGATCGGTTTTCTCAACGAGGATTATCAGGCGATGGTGCGGCTGTCGCCGCTGGTGATCGTCAGTTCAGTGGGGGCCGACGGCCTGGACAATTCGCCACGCGGCGACAAGCCCGGTTTTGTCCGGATCCTTGATGAGCGCACGCTGGCCCTGCCGGACCGCCCGGGCAACAACCGCATCGATACCCTGCGCAATGTGCTGCACGATCCGCGCGTGTCGTTGCTGTTCATCATTCCGGGAATCGGCGAAACGTTGCGGGTCAATGGCACGGCCGTGATCAGCGATGATCCGGCATTGCTTGAGAGCTTTGCAGTGAACGGCAAACCGGCAAAAACCGTGTTGCTGGTGACGGTGGAAGCGGCATTCTTTCATTGCTCGAAAGCGTTTGTGCGCTCGGATGCGTGGAATCCCGAGACGCACGTACCACGCTCCGCCCTGCCCTCTGCCGGCGCGTTTCACAAGCGCCTTAATGACGGCGAGTTCGACGCAGAAAGCTACGACCGGGAAGCGCCGAAACGGGTTATCGACTCCCTTTACTGACCCACCACAATCCCTTGTAGGAGTGAGCCTGCTCGCGATAGCGGGGTGTCAGTCAACATTGATTTGTCTGGCACCCCGCTATCGCGAGCAGGCTCACTCCTACAGTTTTGGAGCGGCGCTGTGGTTCAGAGGGTCAGGATCATCTCATGCCACGCCATGCCGCCATGCTCGGACTCGGAGGGTTTGATGTAGGCAAAGCCGAACCCGGCATACAACGGAATATGCTGTTCCTTGCACATCAAATGAATCGTCGCTTTATCCATCCCGCGCATGCGCTCGATGAACTCGGCCAGCAAACGCTTGGCCAGACCTTGCCCTTGATAATCCGGATGCACCACGACGGACATGATCACCACGTTCGGGCCTTTCGGGTCGTGGCCGATCAGCTCCTTGAACGCCTCGTCGGACATCTGCACATCAAACGCCGCGCCTGAATTGATAAAACCAGCCACCACGCCGTCCACTTCGGCGACGATAAAACCGTCCGGCCAAGTGGCAATGCGTGTGGCGATCTTTTCGCGGGTGGCAGCTTCGTCGCCTTCGTAGGCGACGGTTTCGATGGCGTAGCAGCGGTCCAGGTCGGCGGCGCTGACGTTGCGGATAACGGTGTTCATGGCAACTCGAAAATCGGCGAAGTTAAGACTGCCAAGCATAAAGCAGAATAACCGGGGCGGACATGATCCGCCTCGATTCGCGCTTCCATCAGGCCTTGATCGGCAACCAGATTTCCAGGGTGCCGGTGTTGAGTTTCGGGTTGAAGTCTTCGCTGTAACGCTCGAACTCCGGCGCGTCTGCCGCTTCCTGCCCCGACTGCGGCAGCCAGGTATTCCAGATGTACTGGAAGGTGTCGGGGAGTTGCGTCAGTGGCCCTTTGTGCTCGAACACCGCATATTTTTGCGGCTGAATTTCAACCCAACGGTATTTCTCGGGCAGATCGTCGAGCTTGTCGATTTGCACACCGGCGATGTATTCGAATCCGCCCTCGCCGTCCGCGTTGCAACACACGCCGTAGGTCACTTCACCGACCTGGGCGGGGATTCTCCCCAGATGCGGAATCAGCTTTTCCCACAACGCCGGGATGTCTTCGGTGGTGTCTTGGGTAAATCGTCCACCGAACCCGGCGATCAGCAGAAACTGACCATGTTCGAAACGAGGTTCGGCCACTTCGACGCGTGTTTGCTCATCCATGACGCGACTCCTTTGTTCAGAAAAGTGGATTCGGCTGGGAGTATAGAAAGCCGAAGCCGTTTCGCACGGTTACAGCGAATGCAACTGCTCGACGGCGCCTGAGCCGACAAACTCGTTATAGCCCGATACGATCACGTACACCGCGAAATAGCAGAAGATCGCCGCTGATGCCAGATAGGAATAGCGCAGCAGCTTATCGCCCAGCAACTTGCCGCCGTGGCTCGCGGCAAAGCACAAACCGGCCGACCACAGCAGACCCGCGCAGAGAAAACCACCGAGAAACAGCGCCGAACTCAACGGGCCACCGCCACCGGAACGTGCAATCAACGTACCGCCGACAGCGGCAAACCAGAGGATCGCGCTCGGCGACGACATGGCGAGAAAAATGCCGCGAAAGAACTCCTTGCGATGGGAGTTCTGCCCCACTTCCGCCGTTTCCGCCAGCAGCGCTTCATGATGAATCGCCGAATAGATCATCTTCGCTGCAAAGTAGATCAGCAGCGCCGAACCACCGATCCACAGCACCCAGCGTACGCTTTCGTATTGCAGGAGGACGGTCATGCCGGCCAGCGCCAGCACCGCGTAGATCAGGTCCCCGACGCAAGTGCCGAGGCCCAGTGCGAAGCCCTGAAAATAGCCGCGCTGCATCGCCAGGGTGATCATCGCAATGTTGGCCACGCCGATGTCCAGGCACAGCGAAAGGCTCAGCAAGAAGCCGCTGGTGAATTCCATTGACCGATTTCCTTCGGAGAAAAATGTTTAAAAGCGCGCTGGACAGTATGCCATCACCACCGCTATCTTCCGCCACAGGTCACCGCAGTGACCAGCGTCGCTCGGACGGTTCCGGGCGCTTACGTTATCCGAGGCAACAATGGCCGAACAAGGTTCGCCGCGCCGCTTTGCGCGCATTGATCGACTCCCCCCTTACGTTTTCAACATCACCGCCGAGCTGAAGATGGCCGCGCGACGTCGTGGTGAAGACATCATCGACCTGAGCATGGGCAACCCCGACGGCGCCACGCCGCCGCACATTGTCGAAAAACTCGTACAAGTTGCTCAACGCGAAGACACCCACGGTTACTCGACGTCCAAGGGCATTCCGCGCCTGCGCCGGGCGATTTCCAACTGGTACAAGCAGCGCTACGAGGTCGACATCGACCCGGAAAGCGAAGCCATTGTCACCATCGGCTCCAAGGAAGGCCTGGCGCACTTGATGCTGGCGACCCTGGACCAGGGCGACACGGTGCTGGTGCCGAACCCGAGCTATCCGATTCATATCTACGGCGCAGTGATCGCCGGCGCCCAGGTGCGTTCAGTGCCGCTGGTGCCTGGCGTGGATTTCTTTGACGAACTGGAACGCGCCATTCGCGGCTCGATCCCCAAGCCGAAAATGATGATCCTCGGTTTCCCGTCGAACCCGACCGCGCAATGCGTGGAGCTGGATTTCTTCGAACGGGTGATCGCCCTCGCCAAGCAATACGACGTGCTGGTCATTCACGACCTGGCTTACGCCGACATCGTCTACGACGGCTGGAAAGCCCCGTCGATCATGCAGGTGCCCGGGGCCAAGGACATTGCGGTGGAGTTTTTCACCCTGTCCAAGAGCTACAACATGGCCGGCTGGCGCATCGGTTTCATGGTCGGTAATCCGGAGCTGGTCAGCGCCCTGGCGCGGATCAAGAGCTACCACGACTACGGCACCTTCACCCCGCTGCAAGTGGCGGCGATTGCCGCACTGGAAGGCGATCAGCAGTGCGTGCGCGACATCGCCGAGCAGTATCGTCAGCGCCGCAATGTGCTGGTCAAAGGCCTGCATGAACTGGGCTGGATGGTCGAAAACCCGAAGGCGTCGATGTATGTCTGGGCAAAAATTCCCGAGGCTTATGCTCACTTGGGTTCGCTGGAATTTGCCAAGAAACTGCTGGCCGAAGCCAAGGTCTGCGTCTCGCCGGGTGTGGGCTTCGGCGAGTATGGCGACGATCACGTGCGCTTTGCGCTGATCGAAAACCAGGACCGGATTCGCCAGGCCGTGCGCGGGATTCGCGGGATGTTCAGGGCGGATGGCTTCAACCCGAAATCCAACTGACACACTGCACAACTGTGGCGAGGGAGCTTGCTCCCGCTCGGCTGCGCAGCAGTCGAAAATCCGGCTCACTCGGTTTACCTGAACATTGGCGCGGGATGGTTTTGGGTCTGCTTCGCAGCCCTGCGGGAGCAAGCTCCCTCGCCACAGTAAACCGCGCAACCACGTAATGTTCACCCACAAAAAAACCGCATCGCTGCGGTTTTTTTGTGTCTGCAACGTGCCGCTTAAACGAACAGCGACAGCAGCAAGATAAAGCCCAACGCGACGATGGACAGGATGGTTTCCATCGCGGTCCAGGTCTTGAACGTCTCGGCCACGGTCATGTTGAAGTACTGCTTGACCAGCCAGAAACCGGCGTCGTTGACGTGGGACAGGATCAGCGAACCGGCACCGGTGGCGAGCACCAGCAGTTCACGGTTGACGCCCGGAATCATGCCAACGACCGGCACAACAATACCGGCGCCAGTGATGGTCGCCACGGTGGCAGAACCGGTCGCGATACGGATCACCGCCGCCACCAGCCACGCCAGGAGGATCGGCGAGATCTGCGCGCTGACCGCCATGTGGCCGATCACGTCGCCCACGCCGCTGGTCACCAGCATCTGCTTGAAGCCACCGCCGGCACCGATGATCAGAATGATCGCTGCGGTTGGCGCCAGGCTTGCGTCCAGCCATTTGAGCATCTGGTTGGAGCCGATGCCCTGCTTGTAGCCAAAGGTGTACAGCGACAGCAGCAACGCCAGCAGCAGTGCGGAGATCGGGTGACCGATCATGTCCATCCACAGGCGGAAGAAATTGCCGTCCGGCAGCGCCACGTCAGCGAAGGTTTTCAGCAGCATCAGGAACACCGGCAGCAGCACGGTCACCAGGGTAATGCTGAAGCTCGGCAGGATGGCCGAATCGTTTTCGCGGGCCAGTTGATCGACCAGTTCCTGATTCGGGTGACCGGGAATATGCTTGGCAATGAAGGTACCGAAGATCGGACCGGCAATGATGGCAGTCGGCAACGCGACGATCAGACCGTAGAGAATGGTCTTGCCGATGTCAGCGCCGAACACGCCGATGGCCAGCAGCGGACCCGGATGCGGTGGCACCAGACCGTGCACGGCAGACAAGCCGGCGAGCAGCGGGATACCGATCTTGATGATCGACACACCGGTGCGGCGCGCAACGATGAACACCAACGGAATCAGCAACACGAAACCAATTTCGAAGAACAGCGGAATGCCCACCAGGAACGCGGCGAACATCATCGCCCACTGAACCTTGTCTTTACCGAAGGCGCGGATCAGGGTCTGGGCGATCTGATCGGCCCCGCCCGATTCGGCCATCATTTTGCCGAGCATGGTGCCCAGCGCGAGGATGATGCCGACGAAACCGAGCACGCCACCGAAGCCATCCTGGAACGCCTTGATGATGGTGTTGATCGGCATGCCGGAAGTCAGGCCGAGGAACGCAGCGGCGATGGTCAGGGCAATGAAAGGGTGAATCTTGAATTTGGTGATCAGGATAATCAGGCCGATTACCGTGACCACTGCATCGAGCAGCAGGAACGTCTCGTGGGACATGCCAAACATGGGGGGTGTCTCCTGGATTGTTGTTGTTATTAAAGCGGGTTGAACAGAAGTCGGGAGGACAGCGCTGTCTTTTTCAACATACTCATACCGCCTGTTTCAGGCCGTGGGCCTGCCACCAGACGTGAGCCTGCAAGGCCAATTCCTCAACGCTGTGTACCGAGGCGTTGAGCGCAAGGGTCAGCGGCTCGCCCTTGGGCGATTCGAGGGTGGCGAACTGGCTTTCGATCAACGTCGCCGGCATGAAGTGGCCCGGGCGGTGCGATACACGCTCGGCGGCAACTTCCGGGGTCAATTCAAGAAACACGAAGCCCAGGCCCGGCAAGGCACTGCGCAGACGCTCGCGATAACTGTGTTTAAGCGCCGAGCAGGTCAGCACAGGGCGTTGACCGTCGGCATCGACACGACGCAGTTCATCGCACAGGCTGTCGAGCCAGCCGGCACGGTCGTCGTCGTTCAGGGGGATCCCCGCGCTCATCTTTTCGATGTTCGCGGCCGGATGAAAAGTATCGCCTTCAATGGCAGTGGCGCCGCTCAAATGGCACAGGGCCTGGCTGACGCACGTCTTGCCGCAACCGGCAACGCCCATGATGACCAGGGCGGTGATGGGATGACTCATATAACACCTCAGCGCGCAGACAGCGCTACCTTTGCTAGCTATGACTCTAGTGCACAGGCAGAAGTTGCCGACGCCTTCTTGTCGTTTTTTTGGGTTGCAGCAGGTTTTGTTCCCGATGCCAAAAAGCGAAGATCAGGCAGGACCTCGCTCACGCATTTGCAGCTGCATCAGGACAGCGCTACCTTAGTGCCTTGATTTTTGTTTGGCAAGCCACCCGATGACCACCCCTAAAAACGATAAAAATACCCGCACCACTGGCCGCCCCACCCTCAACGAAGTCGCCCGCCTGGCCGGTGTCAGCCCGATTACCGCCTCGCGCGCCTTGCGCGGCGTCAGCACCGTGGCCACCGAACTGGTGGAGAAAGTGCAAAAAGCCGCGCTCGAACTCAACTATGTAGTCAACCCTGCCGCGCGCGCGCTGGCCTCGGCGCAGAGCCATTCGGTGGTCGTACTGGTGCCGTCGCTCTCCAACCTGCTGTTCATCGACACGCTGGAAGCCATTCATCGGGTGTTGACGCCCAAGGGCTTCGAAGTGCTGATCGGCAACTTCCATTACTCGCGCGACGAAGAAGAAAACCTGCTGCGCAATTACATGGCTTATCACCCGCGCGGGTTTCTGCTGACCGGGTTTGATCGCACGGAAAGTTCGCGGCGAATGATCGAGGCGAGCAATATTCCCTGCGTGTACATGATGGAGCTGGACAGCGCTGCCGGGGTCAATTGCGTGGGCTTTTCGCAGCTCAGCGCCGGAGAAACGGCGGCCGAGCATTTGCTCTCCCGTGGACGCAAACGTCTGGCCTATATCGGCGCACAGCTCGATCAGCGCACCCTGCTGCGCGGTGAAGGGTTTCGCAAAGCGTTGCAGAAGGCCGGCCGCTACGACCCGGATCTGGAAGTGCTGACGCCGCGTTCTTCGTCGGTGGGATTGGGTGGCGAATTGTTTTTGCAATTGCTGGCCGCGCATCCGGACGTCGACGCGATCTTCTTTGGTAACGACGACCTCGCCCAGGGTGCGCTGCTGGAGGCCTTGCGCAATGGCATCAAGATTCCCGAGCAAGTGGCGATTCTCGGGTTCAACGATTTGCCGATGTCCGAACACATGGTGCCGCGTTTGAGCAGCATCAACACCCCGCGCGAAGCGATTGGTCGGCGGGCGGCGGAACAGATGCTGACGTTGATGGCCGGCAACAAAGTGGCGCGGCCGGTTGAGGACATGGGGTTTGAGCTGAAGGTTCGCGAGAGTACCTGACCCGAGATTCCTGTGGTGTTCATAAATGCTGGTTGAAACACTCCCCCTGTGGGAGCGGGCTTGCCCGCGAAGGCGTCGTGTCAGTTGGCATTCGCTTATCTGACACACCGCCTTCGCGAGCAAGCCCGCTCCCACAGGGAATCCCTACCAAATTCAGTGGCTGAGCAAGTCAACCAAGGCCTGCGCGCCCTTCTGCAACGGCTGGCTCTTGAGCCACACCGCATGCACCGGCATGACCAGCCCATTTTCAATGTTGCGAAAACTCAGCCGTTTCAACCGCCCGGCCTCCAGCCATGGCTGCACCACCGACAGCGGAAAGTTTCCCCAGCCCAACCCCGCCTCGACCATTTCCATCGCCGTCTCCAGGCTGTCCGTGCGCCAATACGATTCAGCCACCAACGGCCGGGTTTCACTGATCGGCAAGTCACGGCTGGCGACGATGATCTGCCGCACTTGAACCAGATCCTCCAGAAACACATCCCGCCCCTGCAACAGCGGACTGTCCGCCGCCAGTGTGGCGATCATGCGTTCGCTGCCGACGAACTGGAACTGCTCCAACACATTCACACTCAACCCGGCAAAGGCCAGGCACACACTGACCCGGCCGCTGTGCAACATCGCCAGCACATCATCTTGCGGGGCAGTCAGCACTTCGATGTCGAGCAACGGATGACGCTCGGCGATCAACTTGATCGCGAGCAGCAACCGCCGCCGATCAATGTCCGCAACCACGCCAATCGACAACTTGCTTTCCAGCCCCAGCGACAACTCCACCGCATGCACTCGCAACTGCTTGAGCTGCTCGGCGATCAATCGTGCGTGAGGCACCAGTGATTGCGCCATGGCGGTGGGCTGGGGTTCGCGATGGCTGCGGTCGAACAAGGCGTAGCCAAGCTCGGCCTCCAGGTTGGCGATGCCCATGCTCACCGCCGACGGCACTTTGCCCAGCTGCCGCGCGGCAGCGGAAAACGAGCCGCGTTCAATCACGGCGAGGAACAATTCGATGCTGTCGCTGTTGAAGCTCACACTCACCACCTATCAATAAAACTGAAAGCTACCGACTTTTTCTGTCAGCGCTATTGAAGCTATCTTTCGTCGCCTCCGCCAGCCCGGCTGGCCAAATATTCAGCAAGAAAGAGGCAAACCTGCATGCAAGGCGTGAAACGCAAACTGGTCTACGTGTCGCTCTACGAAGTGATCGGCATGACCTTCTCGGCCCTCGGCCTGGCGTTGTTGTCGGGCACATCGCCGGGCAGCACCGGGCCACTGGCGGTGATCATCACCACTATCGCCGTCACCTGGAATTTCATCTACACCTCGTTGTTCGAACACTGGGAAAGCCGCCAGATCTCACGCACCCGCACGGTGAAACGGCGTATCGCCCACGCCGTCGGTTTCCAACTGACCTTGATCGTGTTCCTGATTCCGTTGATTGCGTGGTGGATGAACATCAGTCTGGTGCAAGCGTTCCTGCTGGACCTGGCGCTGATCATTTTCATCCCGTGCTACACGTTTGCGTTCAACTGGCTGTTTGACCGGGTTTTCGGATTGCCCGCCTCGGCGCTGCCGGATGAGGCGGCTGCGGCCTGATGACCGGCAGGCACGACCAGGCGGCCGGTCTTGAGCACCTGCGGCCAACGGCTGCCGCAGGCGGCAAGCGCCGCCTCCCCCCGGCAGCCCTCTGCAGCTCCATAAGCTATTGAAATAAAAGACGTTGCGCATCAGGCACAGTAATTGCTCCGCAACTGCCACCCGCAATTACCTACAGGTCTACTCCTATGTTGGTCAGTGCCAAACAACAACAAATCATTCACCTGCCCAAAGCGTTGAACGACGATGCAACGTCCACGGCGGCGGCCGGTCTGCAAGGTGGTTTGCATGGGGCCATGCTGCAAACCCTGCAAAACCAGATACAGACACAAAACACCGAAACCAGCACCAAAGTGCAGGACTCGGCCACGCAGATCGCCACACAGCAAGTCAGTGAAGCCACGCGAATCAGCGACAACGTCGACGAAGCATTCGCCAAGACCCGCGTTGGCCTGCAATCGACTGACACTACGGTTGCCGCACGAACCGCGACTGATGAATTCAAGGATTACATGAGCAAGACGCCGGAACAGCGGCTGCGCGACAGCATCCTGCAAGAGTTGGGACTGACCGAAGACGATATCAAAGCCATGCCGCCAGAGAAGCAATTGGCGATCGGTAAAGAGATCGCCGAGCGCGTGCAGGATAAGATGAAGTTGGCACAAGCGGAAAAAGACAATGACGTGAAGGACAGTGACAAGCAGGCGGACAAGTTTCTGGCTGCGCTTTGATCTTTGAGTAAACCTTGAATCAATTGTGAGAGCGAGCCTGCTCGCCAACGTGCTGGATCAATCAACGTTGGTGTTGAATGCGCCGCCGTTTTCGCGAGCAGGCTCGCTCCCACAGGTTCTTCGCCGATCGGTAAGGATCAGTTCAACTGCAACGTCTCATTGAACTGACTGATCGCATCCACCACGTGCCGCGATCCCTGCTGGATCTCCAGAATCACCTCCCCCGCCTCGTTCGCCAGCTCCACGCCCAGCCCGGTGCGGCTCAGGCTCGATTGCATGCTCGACACGGCGCTCAGCGACAAGTCATGGTTCCTGCGTACCACATCGACAATTTCCAGGGTGGCCTGACTGGTTCGCGCCGCCAGGCTGCGCACCTCATCGGCCACGACGGCGAAACCGCGCCCGTGCTCACCGGCCCGCGCGGCTTCAATCGCAGCGTTGAGCGCCAGCAAATTGGTCTGATCGGCAATGCCGCGAATGGTCTGGACGATGCTGCCGATGATGTCCGACTGTTTGCTCACCGCATCAATGCTCACCGCCGCTTCATTCAGATCGCGGGAAATGTCCTGAATGATCTGTACGGTCTGCTGCACGACCTGTGAGCCTTTTTGCGCGCAGGCGTCGTTTTGTACCGAGGTGCTGTGGGCCGATTCCGCAGCATTCTGCAACGTGGTCATTTGCTGGGTGATGTCACTGGCGAACTTCACTACTTTGTACAACCGGCCCTTGGCGTCGAACAACGGGTTGTAAGACGCTTCGAGATAAACCATCTGCCCGGCCTTGTTCTTGCGCTCGAAGCGGTGCGAGTGATATTCGCCGCGGTTGAGCGAGGCCCAGAACGCCTTGTAGTGCGCTGATTCGGCTTCGGCGCGATGGCAAAACAGACTGTGGTGCTGGTCGACGATTTCGTTGAGCGAGTACTGCATGGTTTGCAAAAAGTTGTCGTTGGCCGTGATGACATTGCCTTGCGGGGTGAACTCGATGACGGCCATCGAGCGGCCGATCGCCGCGAGCATGGCTTCCTCTTCGTGTTGTTTGTTGATTCGCGCGGTAATGTCCGCTGCGACCTTGATCACACTTCTGACTTGCTTGTCGGGGCCATAGACCGGCATGTAACTGGCCTCAAGCCAGATTTCCCTGCCGCTCTTGTTCAAGCGCAGAAAAGTCCCGCTGAGTGGCTCGCCGCGGGCCAGATCGCGCCACAACCGGGCATAGTCTTCACTGCGATAAAACCCTTCTTCGCAGAATATCCGGTGGTGTTTGCCGCGCACTTCTTCGGCGCTGTAACCCATGGTCTTGCAGAAGTTTTCATTGGCATCCAGAACGATGCCTTCAGGGGTGAATTCGATCATCGCCATGGAACGGCTGATCGCCTCCAGCTTGGCGTTGGCCTCGGTCAAGGCGCAACTGAAGCGTTCAATCTGCTGCAAGTCAGCCTTGTGATGTAGGTTGAACATGGTTCTATCACCTTTCGCGCGATCTTTGGTTTGATGAAAGTGCGGGTCTTTCAAGATCTACCACTACGTTCCACAGAACAGGCACACGCCTTCCTCCACGGGGAGGAAGTTGTCAGGTGATAAATGATGATCAATCGGAGAGTCCATGCAGCGACGCTCTAATCAAGACATCCTTTTCTTGATAGCCCGCACGCGGGCCAGCCCTAACGCGTTGAAGAACTTCCATGTCAGAACCGCTCCTTGTTGGTTCAGTGTCGGTGCCTTGATTGCGCACTCTGCCAGCATGAATTCACACCAACCTGCGCACATGGCATGCCATGACGGTCGACATGGTTAGTTACCAGCAAGCATAGCCAGCCCGACGCCGGGCGCAAGGCCACTAGTCGGCCACTATCTGGCACTTTTTGCACAAGAAACGGTTCAGCGCAGCGGAGAAAAGGCTGCCGGGGCAGGCGCTTTCGCGAGCAGGCTCGCTCCCACAGGGGAAACGCATTCCGAATGTGGGAGCGAGCCTGCTCGCGAAGGCGCCATAAGAAGCGCTAGAAAAGATCAGAAACAACCTACAAGCCTGCAGTCACCCTGGCCGCCACTTCCCCCGGCACCCAAGCCGTCCAGACCTGCGGCTGATCACGCAAAAACGCCTCGGCCACCGCGCGCGGCTGCAATCGTTTTTCGCTCATTTTCGCCAAAGTCTGGTTCAACAGATCAATCGGCAGGTCGACTTTCTCGAAGACCGCGACCAACTCCGGGTACTGCGCCTTGAACGGTGCCGATACGCCAATCGCCAGGCTGGCCGGCATCGACCGCGTGCCCCGTGGATGGGGGTGGTTGGCATCGGCCAGGGTTTTCCACGCCTCGGCGTCGAAGGGCGGTTCCTCCAGCTTCACCAATTTGAACCGACCGAGCAGCGGCGTCGGTGACCAGTAATAGAACAGCACCGGTTTGCCGCGCTTGATCGACGATGCCACTTCGGCATCCAATGCCGCGCCGGAACCGGTGCGGAAGTTGACGTAACTGTCGGTCAGGGCATACGCCTTGAGTTTCTGGCTGTTGACGATTTCCGACGTCCAGCCGGTCGGGCTGTTGAGAAAACGCCCGCGTGAGGGATCTTCCGGGTCGCGGAACACGTCCTTGTAGCGCGGCAGATCAGCCACCGATTTCAGCTCTGGCGCGAGCGCTTTGATGCCGCGTTCGGGGTCGCCCTTGATCACGTACTCCGGCACCCACCAGCCTTCGGTGGCGCCTTTGACCGTGTCACCGAGGCCAAACACCTTGCCCTCGGCGGCCGCTTTGACCCACGCCGGACTGCGCCCGGCCCACTCCTCGCCGATCACCTGGATATCGTTTTTGGCCAGGGCCGCCTCGAGGCTGACGGTACTGCCGGGCAGCGTATCGGTCGGATAGCCGTAGCCTTTTTCGACGATCAGACGCAGCACTTCGGTAATGAAACTGCCGCTCTCCCAGGTGATATCGCCGAAGTGGATCGGCGCGTTTTTGTCTGCCGCTGAAACAGCGCCGACACTCAGGCTCAGCGCCAGCAGCGTACGGCCAAGCAGGGTTTTGATCGATCTCATGCGGACCTCTTTTCTTCCAGGAATTGATTGGTGCTGTGCCGGTCGCACAGCGCTTGAGAACGGGCCATGTACACGCTGACCGAACGCTGCGAGATGCCCAGTTCGGCAGCGATTTGCGGGTAGGTCAGGCCATCGATGCGCGCCAATAGAAAGGTCGAACGGACCTTGGCCGGCAAGCGATGCAGGCTGCGGTCGAGACGATCAAAGGTTTGCGAAAGTTGCACGAGGTCTTCAGGCGACTGGGCGAAATCGATATCAATCTGCTGCCGATACCGTCGCTCCAGCGCCGCACGCCGCCAGCGCTGATAAAGCAGGCGTTGGGCGATGGTTGTCAGCAAGGCGCGGGGTTCGCGAATCGCCGTCAGCGTCGGCGCTTCAAGCAATTGCGCGAAGGTCTCCGCGGCAATGTCTTCAACGCTGGCGGCGTCCGGCAGATGCCGGCGCAAAAATGTGCAGAGCCAGCGATAGTGGGCGCGAAACAGGCCGTCCACAGTATGGCGATGGGAAAGGTCGGCGCCGGACATAGGGGCTCCTGGGTAAGGGGTCGCTGAATGTCCGGTCGTCCGGTGGCGCGATCGTAGCGTGGCGCCTTATTCTTTATAAATATTTATATTTCATTCTTATATTCCACAAAGAAATATAGCCCGCCGTGCTCTAGCGTAATCGCCCATAGCCCAGAACTTCAGCCTCCTGCTGATAGTCGAGCAAAACCTGATAGTCGCCCTCACTGGCCGCCATCACCTCGGCCAGCCCCAAGGTTTGCGCCACCTCAGGCAGTTCGCGCAAGGCCTGATTCATCACCTGCCGTAACACCTCGACTTGAGCGTCCGTCGCGCTGGCAACGGTGATAAACGGCAACGTCGGACTGACAGCGCTGCGCGCGACCACACTCAATCCGGCCACTTCATGCGCGGCGTGCCGGGCCAGAAAGGCGTAGGTGACGCTGTCGATGGCAGCCAGATCTGCGTGATTTTCGCGCAGCCAGCGCAAGCTTTCACGGTGACCGCCGCTGAGGCCGACCGACCCGAAGAACTGCCCGTGCCGATGCAACGGCGCCAGGCGCTGACGAAACAGATTCATCCCGCTGTTGGAGTCCTCGCTGTTGATCACGGCGCGACTGTTGCGAAAGTCCGCGAGCTGTTTTCGCGGATCGTCAGCGCGGCCAAGAATAAGGCTGCAATGGTCGCCGGCGCTGGCGTCGGGCAGTTCATAGCGTGGCCGGCCGATGACTCGGACCGTGCCGCGTAACGCCGTCATCAGCGGATACCCGCAGGTTTGCGTGAGCAGCAGGTGCGGTGATCGCCAGAGCTCGGGCAGCGATAGATGGGTCGCGTCGAGACGGCTGTGGCCCAGGTGTTCAAGGATGCGTTTAAGCCATAGTTCGTTGGCCAGGCGGATGGGCTCGGGGGCTGGGTACATCAGCAGTTCGGCGTGGTGTAGGGCCATCGAAGCGTTTCCATACAATGAAATTCCATGTGGGAGCGAGCCTGCTCGCGAAAGCGGTATATCAGCAAAAAATGTCCTGAATGGGACACAGCCTTCGCGAGCAGGCTCGCTCCCACAGGGTTTTGGGGAGAACTGTAAATCAGTGAAACGGATGCTCCGGGCTATCAATCGGCTTGAAGCCATGTTGACGCCAGAACTCGCCATATCCCCGCACGACAAACCCGCCACTGCGCGCCACCCACTGCTCGCGACGCATCCAGTACACCTTGGGCAAGTCGTACCAGGCCAGCCCCGGCAAATCATGATGGACCAGATGAAAGTTGAGGTTGAGAAACAGCCACCGCCATGGCCACCCGGCTTCGTTGAGCACCGTGCGTTGCTCGACTTGCGCACGTGGCCGATGCTCGTGAAACGAACGAATCATCGCGATCGACAGCGCCGGCACGCTGATCAACATCAGGTAATGCCACACCGGCAGGACGCTGTACCGGGCAATGAACCACAGCATCAGCAGGGTCGCGAAGCCGTGGGTCAGCCACATCAGCCATGCTTGGTGGTCAGCGTTTTTCAAGCGTTTTAGTTCCTCACGCGCCAACGCGGTCAACGCCAGCGGTGCGCCAATCACACACCGGCCGAGTACGGTTTTGTTCAGCCAATGCATACCGCGCTCGAACAAAGAACTGCCCTGCCAGTCGGCGGACTTCAAGTAACGGCTTTCCGGATCGACACCCGGCACGGTCAAATCCTCATCGCGGTGATGCAGCAAGTGGCTGTCGCGATAGAGCGTGTAGGGATACCACACGGCAAACGGTGGGTAGCCGAGGACTTTATTGACGATCGGCCAACGGGTCGGATGGCCGTGGAGCAGCTCATGCTGCAGTGACAACCACAGCACCAGCAACGGGATCAGCAGCAACGTACTCCAACCGCGACCCAGCCAAGCGCTGTTGAGGACAATGGCGAACCAGCCTGCATAAACAGCGATCAGCAACAGCCAGGTCGGCCATTCAGTACGGGCGGTAAAGCGTCGGCGCAGGGATTCGATTTGCTGGCGATGCTCGGCATCGAAATAAAAAGCCATGGCGTTGCTCGGAACGGGAGTAGTCCCCTTCTGTGCAACGACGCGGTTGAATCTTGCAGATTATTTTCCGGACGGTGTGAAAGCCCGTGAACCGGGCTTTCGGTAGCGGTGATCAGTGGCCGAAGATGTCGACTTTCTTGGCTTTCTTTTCCGCGCGTTTTTCAATGGCGGTCTTGGCCGGTTTCTTCTTCGCGGCTTTCTTTGAATCCATACCTTTGGACATGATGCGTGCTCCACTCACAGGGGATGTGAGGTCAGGTATACACCTATCCGCAGGCGCGCGTTCTTTTATAATCGGCACTTTTCGAACCGACAGCCGAACCCATGCCCGACATCCACTACAGCCAGCTCGACGAAACGTTGTGGCCGCTGATGAACAAGTTCTACCGCAGCCACCAGTCCTCGATGAAAGCCGTACGCGAGGCGCAGTTGTGGGTGGCGCGGCACGGGGACATTGTGGCGGCGCTGTGTTTGCGGCCGGTAGCGGGCGGGCATTGGCTGACGGGGTTGTTTGTCGATCCGGAATATCGGAAGCAAGGAATTGCCGCACAGTTGATTGGCGCCGCGATAAAAGACGTGAGCGAGCCGGTGTGGCTGTTTTGCCATCCGGTTCTACGCGGGTTTTATGAGCGGCGCGGGTTCACGTTCGACCCAGCCCTGCCCCAGGCGATGGCGGAGCGGTTGAGCCGGTACGCGCGGAGCAAGCCGATGATTGCGATGGGACTGCACCCTTCGATCTGACCCAATTCCCTCTGTAGGAGTGAGCCTGCTCGCGATAGCGGTGTATCAGTCACCGAATTTGTCACTGACAGACCGCTATCGCGAGCAGGCTCACTCCTACAGGGGAATTATGGTGGATTCGAGCTAGTCGTCAGCCGCAGGATCCAGGTCGGGAAACATCACTTCGGTAAAGCCGAACTTGCTGAAATCGGTAATCCGCGACGGATACAGCCGGCCAATCAGGTGATCGCATTCATGCTGCACCACCCGCGCATGAAAGCCTGCGGCCACGCGCACAATCGGCTCGCCTTTGGGATCGAAGCCTTCGTAGCGAATCTGCTGATAACGATCCACCGCGCCGCGCAGGCCCGGCACCGACAGGCATCCTTCAAAACCCTCTTCGGTGAACGGGCTCAGCGGCGTGATCAGCGGGTTGATCAGGATCGTCTGCGGCACCGCTTCGGCGTCCGGGTAACGTTCGCTGTGCTCGAAGCCGAAGATCACCAGTTGCAGGTCAACGCCGATCTGCGGCGCGGCCAGGCCAACGCCGCCGACGCTTTCCATGGTCTGGAACATGTCATCGATCAGTTGCCACAGCTCTGGGCTGTCAAACATTTCGGCCGGCACGGGTGGGGCGATGCGCAGCAGGCGCTCGTCGCCCATTTTAAGAATTTCACGGATCATGGTCGGGCTTCATCAGTGTCCGGCTTGAGCGAATGATCGCGGCCCAGGCCCGAGACGTGTTGTTTGGGCGTTTCATCGGGGGTTTTGTCGCCCTTGTCCTTGCCTTCGGCGGACATGTGTTCGATGACCGCATTCATTTCCGCGCCCAGCAGCAACACCGCCGCGGAAATGTAGAAATACAGCAAGAGCACGATAATCGCACCGATGCTGCCATACATCGCGTTGTAGTTGGCGAAGGTTTTTACGTAAAAGGCAAAGCCCAGCGAGGCGATGATCCACACCACCACGGCCAGCACCGAACCTGGCGTGATAAAACGGAATTCCTGTCTGACGTCGGGCATCACGTAGTAGATCAGCGCCACGGCCACCATCATCAGAATCACGATCACCGGCCAGCGCGCAATCGTCCAGATGGTAACAATGACTTCTTCCAGCCCGACCTGCGCCGCAATCCAGCCCATCACCTGCGGCCCGAGCACCATCAGCGCGGCGGCGATCAACAGCATGCCGGCAATGCCGACGGTGTAGACGATCGACAATGGGAAACGCTTCCACACCGGACGACCTTCGACCACGTCGTAGGCTGCGTTCATTGCGCTCATCATCAGGCGCACGCCGGCCGATGCGGTGTACAGAGCGATAACGATACCGATTGAAAGCAGGCCGCCCTTGGATTGCTGCAACTGGTCAATCACCGGGTTGACCTGCTCCAGCGCTTGCGGCGGCAGGACCAGCTCCGATTGCAGGCGCAACCAAGAGAAGAAGTCCGGCAGGTGCAGAAAACCGATCAGGGCGATCAGAAACAGAATGAACGGGAACAGCGAGAACAGCATCTGGTAGGCCAGTGCCGAGGCATAGGTCGACATCTCGTCGTCGATAAACTCGGTGACCGTGCGCACCATCACCCGGTGCAGGGGCAGACCTTTCATGTCCGGAAATATCATTCGCGTCTCCTTGCGCCGCAAAAGGTTGAAGTCGTGGCGACTCAGGGGCCGTTTTTTACCTCAAGGTAGCCTACTTGGCGATCCTTTGGCGGATGACCGCAGGGTTCTGATACAAAAACGGCCATCCTTGGATGGCCGCTCGGGTGATTCGTTCAAGGCTCGATTACGCCTTGTCGACGCCTTTCTTGACCGCGTCCTTGGCATTGCCAACGGCTTGCTGGGCTTCGCCTTTTTTCTCTTGGACTTTGCCTTCCGCGTGGAGCCGGTCGTTGTCAGTAGCTTTGCCGACGCCTTGTTTGATGTTGCCGACGGCTTCGTTGGCCATGCCTTTTACTTTATCGCCTGTGCTACTCATGGTGTTTCTCCGTGACGCATAAGGGAAGAAAAGTCAGTACGTAACGGTTGACCGGTACGCTTTGCGCCAAGTTTCAATTATTTTCCCGGGCATTTCGTCGTCGTGTGCAGGTTGCGCTTTATGTTTGCGTGCGTTGCCCCGAGAATGCGCTCCATAGGGGCGTTGCGCCCCAGGAACCGATCCGCAGGAATGTTATGAAACTCGATAAAAAGCAGGCCATCGCCCGTCGCAACCAGGAACTGGGCGGCGCCGTGCTCGGCAGCAACAACTGCCACTTCGCCGAACTGAACCGTAACCGCAATATCTGGTGGTTCGACCTGCCGGTGTCGCGCCTGGCCATCGGGCAGTACGAGTGGATCCACCTGCTGATGCACACGCCAGCCACCGACGAACTGCTGCACCTGAAAGTGCCGACGGTGTTCCTGCGCGAAAAGCTCGAAGGGCTGGTGATTCGCAATGAAGGCAAGCGCAAGGCCGCCTTGAGCCTGGAATTGAGTGCGGACAAGGATTCGTACTTGCAGGACATGCGCCCGGCGGGGACCAACGTGAACTTTGCGCCGTTTCGTCAGTAACAGCTTCGCGAGCAGGCTCGCTCCCACATGGGAATGCATCTCGGGACGCTCTGCGTCCCTGCAGTGCTGGACGCGGAGCGTCCGGGGCGGCATTCCCACGCGGAGCGTGGGAACGATCAACTCACCAACAAAAAGCCCCGCATCTGCGGGGCTTCGTGTTTAAGCGGCGCTCTTGGCCTTGAGTTTCTTCAGCTCTTCATCGCGCAGCTCACGACGCAGGATCTTGCCGACGTTGGTGGTCGGCAGCGCATCGCGAAACTCCACCGAACGCGGCACTTTGTAACCAGTGACGTTGGCGCGCATGTGGTCCATGACCTGCTCTTTGGTCAGGGTCACGCCCGGTTTGGCGACAATGAAAATCTTGATCGCTTCCCCTGATTTCTCGTCCGGCACGCCGATGGCCGCGCACTGCAACACGCCTGGCAGGGTCGCCAGCACGTCCTCCAGTTCATTCGGGTACACGTTGAAGCCGGAGACCAGAATCATGTCTTTCTTGCGATCGACGATGCGCATGTAGCCGTCCGGCTGGATCAGCGCGATGTCGCCGGTCTTCAACCAGCCCTCGCTGTCGAGCATCTCGTCGGTGGCTTCCTGACGCTGCCAGTAACCCTTCATCACTTGCGGGCCCTTGACGCACAGTTCGCCGATTTCGCCCAGTGGTTGCTCGACACCGGCGTCGTCGATGACTTTGCACAGGGTCGACGGCACCGGGATGCCGATGGTGCCGATCTGGATGTGCTGGATCGGGTTGACCGTGGCCACCGGGCTGGTTTCGGTCATGCCGTAGCCTTCACAGATGGCGCAGCCGGTCACGGTTTTCCAGCGCTCGGCTGCCGCCAGTTGCAGGGCCATGCCGCCGGACAGGGTGACTTTCAGCGCCGAGAAGTCCAGCTTGCGGAAGGCTTCGTTGTTGCACAGGGCCACAAACAAGGTGTTGAGGCCGACAAAACCGCTGAACTTCCACTTCGACAGTTCCTTGACCATCGCCGACAGGTCGCGCGGGTTGCTGATCAGGATGTTGTGGTTGCCGATCAGCATCATCGCCATGCAGTGAAAGGTGAACGCATAGATGTGGTACAGCGGCAGCGGCGTGATCAGGATCTCGCAGCCTTCGTTGAGGTTGGAGCCCATCAGCGCCTTGCACTGCAGCATGTTGGCGACGAGGTTGCGATGGGTCAGCATCGCGCCCTTGGCCACGCCTGTGGTGCCGCCGGTGTATTGCAGCACGGCGACATCGCCGCTGTCCGGGTTGGCTTCCGCTACTGGCTGGCCGTGCCCCTTGCTCAGCACATCGTTGAACTTGATGGCGTTGGGCAGGTGATAGGCCGGCACCATCTTCTTCACGTACTTGATGACGCTGTTGATCAGCAGGCGCTTGAGCGGTGGCAGCAGGTCGGCGACTTCAGTGACGATGACGTGCTTGACCCCGGTTTTCGGCACCACGGCTTGCGCCAGGTGCGCCATGTTGGCCAGGCAGACGAGCGCTTTGGCACCGGAATCGTTGAATTGGTGTTCCATCTCCCGCGCGGTGTACAGCGGGTTGGTGTTGACCACGATCAGCCCGGCGCGAATGGCACCGAAAACCGCGACCGGGTACTGCAGGACGTTGGGCAGTTGCACGGCGATTCGATCGCCGGGCTGCAAGTCGGTATGCTGTTGCAGATAGGCGGCAAACGCACCGGACAATTCGTACAGTTCACCGTAGGTGATTGTCTTGCCCAGGTTGCTGAAAGCCGGTTTGTCGGCGAAGCGTTGGCAGGATTGCTTCAACACTGCCTGAATGTTCGGATACTCGTCTGGATTGATGTCGGCAGCAATTCCAGCCGGGTATTTATCCTTCCAAAAGTCTTCGATCATGGAAGCCCACTCCTCAGCAACGCGAATTCTTCACCGCATTTGATGCGATTATTATTGGTGTGTGTTTTGTATTGGTGAATCTGGCTTTACAGAGGCCGAGAAGTCACAAAGCGCGCCGAGAGTAGCAGCTTTGCCAAGGGTCGACTAGAGCCAAACGTGGGCCCTACAGTCATATTGATGACTCAAGACTTGTCAGCAGTCATTTTAGAGCAAAAATCCTATAACAGCCCCAAAGCCCCGGATTTCGTGGGCATGAAAGATTCGCGAGCAGGCTCGCTCCCACAGAAATCACAGATCCCTGTGGGAGCGAGCCTGCTCGCGAATGCCAGAAGCGCTGCGGTTCAGGCCTAGGCGATATCCCGCAACTCACGCCGCAGAATTTTCCCTACAGGCGTCATCGGCAAAGACTCACGCAAGACGATGTGTTTGGGCACCTTGTAGGCGGTGAAATTCTCTTTGCAGTAGGCCTTCAGTTCTTCAAGGCTGACCCCGGACTCCCGCGCCACCACGAACAGCTTCACGGCCTCGCCCGAACGTTCGTCCGGCACGCCGATCACCGCACAGTTGGCGACTTTCGGGTGAGCCATGACCACGTCTTCGATTTCGTTGGGGTACACATTGAAGCCCGAGACAATGATCATGTCTTTCTTGCGGTCGACGATGCGCACGAAACCGTCCGGGTCGATCACGGCAATATCGCCGGACTTGAACCAGCCCTCGGCATCCAGCACTTCGGCAGTGGCTTCGGGTTTATTCCAGTAGCCCTTCATGATCTGCGGGCCTTTGATGCACAACTCGCCGCGCTCGCCCAGGGGCAGCTCGGCACCGTCATCACTGATGACTTTGAGCAAGGTGCCCGGCACCGGCAGGCCCACCGTGCCCAGGCGCGACTGGTCGCCGTACGGGTTGGTGCAGGCCACCGGCGAGGTTTCGGTCAGGCCGTAACCTTCGGTGATGCGACACCCGGTGATTTGCTCCCAACGCTCGGCGGTGGCCTTGACCAGCGCGGTGCCCCCGGAGTTGGTGAGTTTCAGGCTGGAGAAATCCAAAGTCTTGAAATCCGGATGGTCCATCAGCGCCACAAACAAGGTGTTCAAGCCGAGCAACGCCGAGAACCGCCAGTTTTTCAGTTCCTTGATGAAGCCGGCGATATCGCGCGGATTGGTGATCAATACGTTGTGATTGCCCGAGACCATCATGCACATGCAATTCGCGGTGAAGGCATAGATGTGGTACAGCGGCAGCGGCGCGACCATCACTTCCTGCCCTTCGCGCAGCAGCGGCTGACCATCCGGCCCGAGCTGTGCCAGGCAGGCGCGCACCTGCTGCATGTTCGCCACCAGATTGCCATGGGTGAGCATCGCGCCCTTGGCCAGGCCCGTGGTGCCGCCGGTGTATTGCAGCACGGCAATGTCGTCGAGGTCGACGCTCAACGGCTTGATACCCAGGCCCCGGCCCAGACGCAGCGCGCTCTTGAACGAGGTCGCCTGCGGCAGCGAATACGCCGGGACCATTTTTTTCACTTTGCTGACCACGGTGTTGACCAGCCAGCCCTTGGCAGTGGGCATCAGATCGCCCATCTTCGCTTCGATCAGGTACTGGATGTCCGTGTCGGGCAGCACTTCCTGGACTTTCTGCCCGAACACGTTCAGGTACACCAGCGCCCGCGCGCCGGAGTCCTTGAACTGGTGACGCATCTCCCGCGCGGTGTACAGCGGATTGGTATTGACCACGATCAGCCCGGCACGCAACGCGCCGAACACCGCAATCGGATAATGCAGGACGTTGGGCATCTGCACCGCAATGCGATCCCCCGGCACCAGATCGGTATGCGCTTGCAGATAGCCGGCGAACGCGGCGCTCTGACGTTCGAGCTCGGCGTAAGTCAGGGTGATACCCATGTTGCTGAACGCCGGACGATCGGCGAATTTTTTGCAGGAACGCTCGAACACCTCGATCACCGACTTGAACTCACCCATGTCGATGTCCAGCGGTACGCCGGCCGGGCGTTTGTCGTTCCAGAAATCAGGTTGCATTGTTCTTGTCCTCTTTACCTGAGCCGATCCGGGCCGCGTTTCTGTCATTTCTCGCTCATCCATTGAGCGGGAAAGCAAAAAGCGGAGCTTCACGGACACTAGCAGTTATGGCCAATCAGGCAAATATGGGTAAAGCCGTCATTGACCGTGTGAATCTTCCTGCCGTGGCGTGGGCTGATCAGACGCGCTATACATGTGCCGACTCTGAGCAAAGGAATCGCCATGATCCACGACACCCTATGGCTGGACGCGAGTGACCGCAGCCGCCTGTACGTCAATCGCTGGCTGCCGGGCGCGCCGTTGAAAGCGGTGATTCTGGTAGCCCATGGCATGGCCGAACACAGCGCTCGCTACGCCAGACTCGCCGACACGTTTTGCGACAAAGACTACGGTGTGTACGCCCCGGATCTGCGTGGACATGGCCGAACCGCCGACAACGGCACCCTCGGCCACTTCGCCGATGACGACGGCTGGCGCAAAGTGCTCGGCGACCTCGCCAGCCTCAACCAGCACATCGGCCAGCAACACCCCGGCGTGCCGATTATCCTGCTCGGCCACAGCATGGGCAGCTACCTCGCTCAAGGCTATTTGCTGCATCACAGCGCCAGCCTGCAGGGGGCGATACTCAGTGGTTCCAATTTCCAGCCGGTCGCCCTGTATCGCGCCGCCCGCCAGATCGCGCGTCTGGAAAAGCTGCGTCAGGGCGGCAAGGGCCGCAGTGCGCTGATCGAGTGGCTGTCGTTCGGCTCGTTCAACCATAAATTCAAACCGGTGCGTACCCGCTTCGACTGGCTCAGCCGCGATCCGCTGGAAGTCGACCGCTACGCCAGCGATCCTTTATGCGGCTTTCGCTGCACCAATCAGCTGTGGATCGACCTGCTCGGCGGGTTGCAGCAAATCAGCAAAGCGTCCAATCTCGCCCAGATCGATCCGGGCCTGCCGCTGATGGTGATTGGCGGCGAATGTGATCCGGTGAGCGAGGGCAAGCGTCTGACTGATCTGGCCAATGCCCTGCGCGCGGCGGGCAGCCAGCACCTGCACCTGAAGATCTACCCGCAGGCCCGGCACGAATTGTTCAACGAAACCAATCGCGATGAAGTCAGCGCCGATGTGCTGGCCTGGATCGACCAGGCCCTGAGCCATCCGCGCCGCCATCGCAGCGAATAATTTTTTATGGATTGATTCAATCCGTCACAGGAATCGAGACCGATGACCCAGGTTACCAACATCCCTTACGAAGCCCTCGAAGTCGGCCAGACCGCCAGCTACAGCAAGACCGTCGAGGAGCGCGACATTCAGCTGTTCGCGGCCATGTCGGGCGACCACAACCCGGTGCACCTGGACGCCGAGTTCGCCGCCGCCAGCATGTTCAAGGAGCGCATCGCCCACGGCATGTTCAGCGGTGCGCTGATCAGCGCCGCCGTTGCCTGCGAATTGCCTGGGCCGGGGACTATCTATATCGGTCAGCAGATGAGCTTTCAGAAGCCGGTGAAGATCGGCGACACGCTGACGGTGCGCCTGGAAATCCTCGAGAAACTGCCAAAGTTTCGCGTGCGCATTGCCACTCGCGTATTCAACCAGCGTGATGAATTGGTGGTGGATGGCGAAGCGGAGATTCTCGCGCCGCGCAAGCAGCAGACGGTGACGTTGCCTACTTTGCCGGCTATCAGTATCGGTTGATCGAAAAGATCGCAGCCTGCGGCAGCTCCTACTTTGGAATGCATTCCCCTGTAGGAGCTGCCGCAGGCTGCGATCTTTTGCTTTCCAGACGAGCATAAAAAAACGCCAGACAAGCTGGCGTTTTTATCAGCCGACTAACTCTTACGAGTTGGCGCGAGCCTGGTTACGCAGGGCTTTTACCTGATCGTGGTTGCGTTGTACGCCGTGGTACTGACGCTCAACCAGATCCTTGATACCCACCAGGTTGTGCTTGTTGATTTTCTCGATGGCTTCGCGATAAGCCTTCAGCGCATGGTCTTCACCGCGCTCGGCTTCGTTCAGAACGGCCTCTTCGTCCTTGCCGGTGAACATCGCTTTGACGTCGACCCAGCGACGGTGCAGGTCACCGCTGACACTGGTCGAAGTTTCCGGATCGCCACCCAGCGAGCGCACCTGAGCCTGCAGTTCTGCAGCAGCGGTAGCGCAGTCGGCGGAGCGTTGCACAAACAGGGTTTTCAGTTCAGGGTGCTTGATGTCTTCGGCGCAAGTCTTGAACCCTTCCTGGCCGTCCTTGCAGGTTTCGATCAGGTCATTGAGTACCGAGATGGATTCTTTGTTTACGTCAGTCATTTTCCAATTCCTTGCGGTTGGTTGAAGATGCAAGGGATATTGCAGTGTGCGTGCCAGCTTCGCTTATCAAACTAAACCCTTTAACTTCAATAAGTTACATGTAGAGCGAAAATCTGTATTCCTGTTATTTGCATGATCTGTCATTTGGCCTGCATGCAGAATGCCTGTATTTTCCATTTTGTTTTGAAGCCAGACGAAAACCCGATGAATCCCGAAAAACTCGAATTGCTGATCACCCGCGAAATGCCCTTCGGCAAATACAAGGGGCGGATCATTGCCGACCTGCCGGGGCCCTATCTGAACTGGTTCGCCCGCGAAGGCTTTCCCCATGGCGAACTTGGCGGTCTGTTGGCATTGATGCAGGAGATCGACCACAACGGCCTGTCGGACCTGCTTGAACCGCTGCGCGCCAAACACGGCAAACCCGCTCCGCGTCATTGAAGCGCCCTCCTCTTTCAGAGCTGACCGACCATGCCCGATAACACCCGCCGCGCCCGTGACGAAGCGTTCTGGATGACGTTCGCCGACCGTTACGATGTACAACCCGGCCCCGTGAACCTGGAGAACGGCTACTTCGGGCGCATGTCGCGCACGGTGATCGAGGAGTACCACCGCAACATCGAGCTGATCAACACCAGCAACTCGGTGTATGTGCGCCAGCGTTTCGAGCAACAGGACAGCCTCGACATTCGCGCACAACTGGCCGAGCTGCTCGGCGTGCAGGCGCAGTGCGTGGCGTTCACCCGCAACGCCACCGAAGGCCTGCAGTCACTGATCCGCAATTACAACCGCCTGCAACCGGGCGATCAGGTGCTGATCTGCGATCTCGAATACGACACGGTCAAAGGCGCGATGCGCTGGCTGGCCCGGCAGCGCGGCGCCGAGGTCATCGAGATCGACCACACGCATCCGGCCAGTTTCGACAGCCTGCTGGCGACCTACCGCGCGGCGTTTATCGCTCACCCGAAACTCAAGCTGATGGCCCTGACGCACGTCACGCACCGCACAGGCCTGGTGATGCCAGTGGCAGCCATCGCCGCGCTCGCCAAGGAATATGGCGTCGACATCATCCTCGACGGTGCCCACGCGCTCGGCCAGGTCGAGTTCAATCTGGAGGCACTGGGCATCGCGTTCGCCGGATACAACCTGCACAAATGGATCGGCGCACCGCTGACCCTGGGCTTTGTCTACATCGCGCCGCAGCGTCTGGCCGACATCGACCCGGACATGGGCGAAACGCACTTCCCGAGCAACGATATCCGTGCACGAACCTCGTACAGCACGCCGAACATTCCCGCGTTGATGACGTTGCCGCTGGTACTCGAAGAGCATCGTTCCCTCGGCGGCGCCCCGGCCAAAGGTGCGCGGCTCAACTATCTGCGCAATCTATGGGTCAGCGCGGTGCGGCACCTGCCGGGCATCGAGGTGATGACGCCCGACGATCCACGGTTGTGCTGCGGCATCACCTCGCTGCGTTTCACCCGGCACGACGATCAGCAAGCGATGGCCGAGCGCCTGCTCAACGAATACAACCTGTTCAGCGTGGTGCGTCACGGCGCCGCGAGCGGGCCGAGCATTCGTATCACACCGGGGCTGACCACCACGGCAGCCGAGATGGAACTGCTGGTGCGGGCGCTGAACCAGCTGCGCTAAAACGGCACACCGACGTTTTTTTCGTAGCCCTCGAGGCCGAGCTGCGACGACACGGCAAAGGTATCGATGCCGAGCGTCTGCCAAGCGAAGGCGCCGTCCTCGAAGTCCGCGCCGGCAATCGGCTGCAACATCAGTTGCAAAGCGTCATCGGCGCGGGGCTCACAGCCGCAGCGGCCGGGCAGGTGCAAGGTTCCGGCCCACGCCTCATGATCGGCTCGCGCCCCCGCTTCGTCGCCTGGAATGTACACGTTCAGGGTAAGGCAGGAAGTGCCCGCTATCAGACGATCCGGATAGACAGTGGTGAAACGGACGATGCCGTGGCTATTGGTCGATTGACTACCGCGCAGATAGACGTCGGTATCGACTGCCTGCTGAATACGCACCAGCGCGCGGTTAACCGGTTCGCCGGTCATGGCATCGACCAGCGACAGCCGCAGGATCAGTGGCAGGCCTTCGACGCCTCGGCTGATGTTGCGCACCTCGGCTTCGGCTGAGCGCCAATCGGGCCCGCCAGGGGCTGACCGTTGCGGTTGATAAAGGGAGTGTGGCGTAGGGGTCAGAGACTGAAGGTCGTCCATGAGGCGTTCTCTCTTCCATAAGATGAACGCAGGTTAACCTTGGGAAAAAGCCCGTGTGCGTTAACTATGTATCGCAACATGTACCGGCACTTTTCTCAGCACAAAAAAAACGGTGCGCCGACCAAGCGCACCGAAAAGCCGTAGAACACACAACGAAGTGTAGGGGTGACGATCAGTCCAGCAGCGCCAGGGCTTCGGCAGTGCATTCCTGAATACGGGCCCAGTCGCCGTTCTTGATCCACTCCGGATCAAGCATCCAGCTACCGCCCACGCACATGACGTTTTTCAATGCCATGTAGCTCTTGATGTTGGCCGGGCTCACGCCGCCGGTCGGGCAGAATTTCACTTCACCGAACGGGCCGCCCAACGCTTTGATCGCCGCGACGCCGCCACTGACTTCCGCCGGGAACAGCTTGAAGCGGCGATAGCCCAGACCGTAGCCTTCCATGATGCCCGAGGCGTTGCTGATGCCCGGCAACAGCGGAATCGGGCTGTCGACGCTGGCTTCGAGCAGGTCGCGGGTGATGCCTGGGGTGACAATGAACTGCGAACCGGCCGCTTCGGCTGCCGCGAGCATGTTGCGATCGAGCACGGTGCCGGCGCCGGTCATCAGTTCCGGGCGCTGTTCGCGCAGGATCTGGATGGCCTTGAGGCCGAATTGCGAACGCAGGGTCACTTCCAGCGCGGTCAGGCCACCGGCGGCGAGCGCGTCGGCCAGTGGCAACACGTCCTGTTCGCGAGCGATGGTGATCACCGGCAAGATCCGCGCCTTGGCGCAGAGACTGTCGATCAGGGCAACTTTGTCCGCCATGGAAACGGTCGGGGATAGGGTTGTCATAGCGGCTGTTCCTTGGCTCATGGGCACCAGTAGATCTCTAACGTAGGTTGCAGGAACGCGCGCACCGGCATGGCCGCGACGTCATCGGATGCCAGCGCGGCATTCAGGGTGGTCAGTTTCGACTGACCGGAAATCGACAGAATCTTGTGTCGGGCCGACGCCAGCAATGCCCGGCTCATGGTCAGGCGCTGACGCGGCACGCTTGGCGCGAGCATCGGCCAGCAACGACGCGTGCCGTCGGCTTGCAGGGCTTCGGCGAGGTTCGGGCTGTCTGGAAACAACGACGCGGTATGACCGTCATCACCCATGCCCAGCACCAGCACATCAATCGCCGGCAGTTCAGCGAGCAAGCGGTCGGCCTGTTCGGCGGCCTGTTCGACGTTCGCCGCAGCGCTGTAGAGGCTGAGGAACTGCGCCTTGGCCGCCGGGCCTTTGAGCAGGTACTGCTTGAGCAGACCGGCGTTGCTGTCGGCATGTTCAACCGGCACCCAGCGCTCGTCGGCGAGGGTGATCACCACCTTCGACCAGTCCAGTTCCTGCTTGGCCAGGTGCTGGAAAAACGCCACCGGGCTACGCCCCCCAGACACCACCAGCACCGCATTGCCACGTGCCGCAATGGCTTCGCTCAGTTGCTTGGCAACGTTCAGCGCCAGGCCTTCGGCCTGCAACACCGGGCTCTTGAATTCGTGGGCATTCACGCCCGCTGGCAGTTGCACATCAGATATCGCCATACCACGACCTCCCATCCCGCGTGATCAGTGCAATGGAGCTCATCGGCCCCCACGACCCGGCCGCATACGGCTTGGGCGCGTCACCGGATTTTTTCCATCCGGCGATCAACTGGTCACACCACTTCCACGCGGCTTCGATTTCATCTTTACGGACAAACAGGTTCTGATTGCCGTTCATCACTTCCAGCAACAACCGCTCGTAGGCATCGGGGATCCGCGCGCTACGCCAGGTGTCGGAGAAATTCAGTTGCAGCGGCCCGCTGCGCAGTTGCATGCCTTTGTCCAGGCCCTGCTCCTTGGTCATCACGCGCAAGGAAATGCCTTCGTCCGGTTGCAGGCGGATGATCAGCTTGTTACTGATCTGCAAGCGCTGCTCGGGGGCGAAAATGTAGTGCGACGGTTCCTTGAAATGGATGACGATCTGCGACAGCTTCTGCGGCATGCGCTTGCCGGTACGCAGGTAGAACGGCACGCCGGCCCAGCGCCAGTTACGGATGTCGGCACGCAGAGCGACGAAGGTTTCGGTGTCGCTCTGGGTATTGGAATTGGGTTCTTCGAGATAGCCCGGAACGGATTTTCCTTCGCTGTGGCCGGCGATGTACTGGCCGCGCACCACTTGGGTGGTCAGGCCTTCCGGGCTGATCGGCGCCAGCGCCTTGAGCACTTTCACTTTCTCGTCACGGATGCTGTCGGCGGACAGATCGGCCGGCGGGTCCATGGCGATCAGGCACAGCAGCTGCAACAGGTGATTCTGGATCATGTCGCGCAGTTGGCCGGCCTTGTCGAAATAGCCCCAACGGCCTTCGATGCCGACCTTCTCGGCCACGGTGATTTCCACGTGGGAGATGTAATTCTGGTTCCACTGGGTTTCGAACAGGCTGTTGGCGAAACGCAGGGCGATCAGGTTCTGAACGGTCTCTTTGCCCAGGTAGTGGTCGATGCGGTAGGTGCGGTCTTCCGGGAAGAACTGCGCCACGGCATCGTTGACCTTGCGCGAAGATTCGAGGTCCGAACCGATCGGCTTTTCCAGCACTACGCGGGTGTTCGCGGCCAGTCCAACTTTTTCCAGGTTTTCGCAGATCGCGCCGTATACAGCCGCCGGGGTGGCGAAATAGGCAATCATGCGCTGGCTGCTGCCGGCCTGTTCGGCCAGCGCGACGTAGTCGTCAGCCTTGAGGAAGTCGACGTGCAGATAAGTCAGGCGCGCCAGAAAGCGCTCGGCCACGGTTTCGTTCAGTTCTTTGCCGACATAGCGGCGCAGTTCGGCGGCAATAAACGCCAGGTGCTGCTGCTCGGTACCGGCTTCACGGGCCAACGCGATGATGCGCGTGTCCTCATGCAGCAGATCGGCGCCATCGAGGTGATAAAGGGCAGGAAACAGCTTGCGCAGGGCCAGATCGCCCAACGCGCCGAACAAGGCAAAGGTGCACGGTTCAACCGTAATCGAAGGCATGATGTTTGTTCTTTTATCAAGTTAAGCTACAAATACCTTTTTTCAAGGCATCACTCAAGGGAAAATGTAGTAATAACCACAACATTTTCGCAAAATACACATTCCGTGTGGTGGTCGGTCAGAGCCATCAGTAGGATAGGCCACCGTCACGGGCCATATCAAAGGCCCGATTTGCATAACCCCGCGCGTCCTTGCGCAGGTGAATTAGGAATGTCATATGGACCGCGTGCGAAATTTACTGGAACAGATCCAGAGTCGCCTTGAAGAGCTGAACAAGGCCGAACGCAAGGTCGCCGAAGTGATCCTGCTCAACCCGCAGCAGGCCACCCGCTTCAGCATCGCTGCCCTCGCCCAGGCGGCGTCGGTGAGCGAACCGACGGTCAACCGTTTCTGCCGCTCTTTCGGCGTCAGCGGCTACCCCGAGCTCAAGCTGCAACTGGCGCAGAGCCTGGCCAGTGGCGCGGCGTATGTCAGCCGTGCGGTCGAGGCCGACGACAATCCCGAAGCGTACACGCAGAAAATTTTCGGCAGCGCTATTGCATCGTTGGACAGTGCTTGCCAGGCACTTGATCCGAACCTGATCAGCCGCGCCGTCGACCTGTTGATTCAGGCGCGGCAGATTCACTTTTTCGGCCTCGGCGCTTCGGCCCCGGTGGCGCTGGATGCGCAGCACAAATTCTTCCGTTTCAATCTGGCCGTCACCGCCCACGCTGACGTGCTGATGCAACGGATGATCGCTTCGGTGGCGCACACCGGCGAGCTGTTCGTGATCATTTCCTACACCGGGCGTACCCGTGAGCTGGTAGAAGTGGCGCGGATCGCCCGTGAGAACGGTGCTTCGGTGCTGGGCCTGACCGCCGAGAATTCGCCACTGGCCAAGGCCAGTACCCTGAGCCTGAACATTCCGCTGCCGGAAGACACCGACATTTATATGCCGATGACTTCGCGGATCATTCAGTTGACCGTGCTGGATGTGCTGGCAACGGGGATGACGTTGCGCCGTGGTGTGGATTTCCAGCCGCATTTGCGCAAGATCAAAGAGAGTTTGAATGCGAGCCGGTATCCGGTGGGTGACGAGTTCAATTGATCCAAAATCTCGGCTGACTGGATAATCGCCATCGCGAGCAGGCTCACTCCTACATTTGAAACGCATTCCCCCTGTAGGAGTGAGCCTGCTCGCGATGAGGCCAGCGGCAGCAACACAGAATCAGGCCGCCGCCCACGCCTGCAAACTCAAATGCGCCTTCTCCCCCGGCGCCAGATGCAGGCTGTCGGTACCGCCCGCCGCTGCTTCCACGCAGACGAACTCGCAAATCTCATCCCAACTCACCCCCAACAGCGGCCGTGCCCCCGGGTGCCAGACCACCGTGTCGCCACTGTCACCCGTATCAATGCACAACTCACGCTGCCAGGCGTGGTCCTTGAGCTGCAATTCGCCGTCATGCTGAAACACCCGCTGACAGCCACCATCAACCCGCAACTCACCTTCCTGCTGACAAACCTGACGGTTCAACTGGTCATAGCCCTGCGCGCCTTCGAGGCCAGACAGCGCTATCTCACCAACATCGCCAATACGCCAGTACGCGTGCAACGCCTGGCTCAACTGGCACGGCATGTCGTCCTGATGCTCGGTGCTCAGGCGCAATTCCATGCGTTCGCCCAGATGCGCGTGCAGGTCGACTTGCCAGTCGCACAGCTGCAATTGCCAATGCAGGCGCACGCCATCCTCGGCGCTGCTGCTGTCGAGCAGTTTCCAGTCGAGCAATCGTGCCCAACCGTGGGACGGCCACGCGTTTTCGCTCGGGTGGCGGCCATACCACGGCCAGCACACCGGTACGCCACCGCGAATCGCGCCGACATGCGGCCACTTCGCCGCACACCATAACCACGGCTTTTGCCCGCGCGGTTGAAAGTGCAGCAGCTGCGCGCCCTGACGACTGAACACCGCCTGACACAGCGGATGATCGATTACCAACACGTCGCGCAGCTGATAGCGCTCCCAGGCGAACACCGGTCGCTCGCGCAGGGACTTGAAGAAGCGTTGCAGCGGATGCTCATGCATTGGCTACGGTCCTGAAAATCATGGGGGTACTCAACAATCCATATGGCACTTGTGGCGAGGGAGCTTGCTCCCGCTCGGCTGCGTAGCAGTCGTAAACCCGATAAATCAGGTCTGACTGACACACCGCTGTGAATGAGTGTGGGGCCGCTTCGCAGCCCAGCGGGACGGTGCGACGATTCGACAAGCTCCCTCGCCACACAAACCTTTCGGCGGGTCTCGCAAAAAAAAGCGGACAGCCAAGGCTGTCCGCAAAATGCGCACATAGAGAGGAGCTTATCGCAGACGCGTTAGAACGTAGACTGAATTTTCAGGCCAGCGACCAAAGCGTTATCGACTTCATCCACACCGCCCGGATGGGTGATGTATTGCAGGTTGGGACGCACGGTCAGCCAGTTGGTGACGTGGAAGCCGTAGTTGAGCTCGTAGTTGTATTCGGTTTCACGAATCGGCGAGAACGCGGCGTTGTCGTAGTCGGAAACACCGTTGGAAGCGTTCAGCAGTTCGGCGTTGCGCTTGACGTCCTTGTTGACGTGAATGCGCGCCGCGCCAATACCGATGTCATCTTTCGGACGCGCATCAAACGGACCTTTGTAGACAAACATCACCGACTGGTAGTTGTCGATGAAGTTGGTGTCCTTGTCGTGGAAGGTCGCGTTGGCGGCAATGTTCAGACCGCGCGTCGCATCACCGTTGTGGGTAGTGAGTTGCTGTTGCGCGACGAACCAGTAGCCGCTTTTGCTGCTGTGGGTTTTGTATGCATCGCCAGTGGTTGCCGCGTCGAAACCGTTAACGTCTTCGCGGACGTCATCGGCATCGGCCGTGCTCTTGTAGTAACCGATGCGGTACTCGCCCGGAAGGCTGTTGACCTTCGGCGACCAGACCAATTCAACCGGCAAAACGGTACCCTTGGTGCCGCTGCCACTGAGCTTGAAGCCGTTGCCGTGTTCCAGCTGCGACGGGTTCTGGTTGTACGCGCCGATCTGCGCGTAGAGCTCGTCGTTGATGTTGTACTTCACACGGATAGCGGCCTGGCTGACCGGCCAGTTGTACCAGATGTTGGTTGCCCAGTTACCCACCTGAGAACCGCAGAACGCCAGGTTCTGGAACTCGCACGGGAAGGTGTTGAAGTCTTCGCCTTCACCGAAGTAACCGGCCTTGACGTCGAGCTTGTTGTCGAAGAACTGGTGCTGAATCCACAACTGGGTCAGACGCACCATGTGGCCACGGCCGTAGACTTCCTGCGAGGAACTGAGGGTGCCGGCACGCGGATCGCCAACGCGGTCGTTGGAGATGTTGTAACCGTTACGATTGGTCAGCTGGATCTTCGCCTGGGTGTTGTCCCAGCCCCACAGTTTTTGCAGGTCGAGGGCCACGCCCAGACCGAACTGGTCGGCGTAACGCGCGGTCTTGTCGTCGTTGTAGCCGCCGTTCAGGTTGGCGCCCATTTCCCCAACGTAGTCGGCCTTGATGTCGATACCCTGCTCGATCAGCCTGGTCCGCTCCCCACCCCAGTCACCGGTCATCCATTTGGAGTCGGAGCTGAACGCATCCGCCGCCATCGCATTGCCGGCCAGCACCAATGCCGCAGCAGCGGACATTTGGCAGATCAACCGGGCATTGACGTGTTTCTTTTTCATCCCTACATCCTCGTCTTTATTGTTATTAACTGTTTTTATCTAACGCGGTTTACATAAAGTGCGACGAATGACAGGCCATTCACCGCGTGCTCCTTTTGGAATCCGATCCCTGTGGGAGCTGGCTTGCCAGCGATGCGGGCAACTCGGTCCATCGCCGAACCGCGTTGATGCAATCGCTGGCAAGCCAGCTCCCACAGGACAACATTCCAACCTTGTCCTTCAGCGGCCTTTGAATTGCGCCACATTCGCCGACCGGACTTCAGCCTGCGCCTGGCCCGCAACGCCCAGACGCTCGCCGGTATTGGCATCGAACAACAACACTTTCGATGGATCGAACTGCAGCGTCAGGCTTTCGCCCACCTGCGGCGCCACGTCCGGCGCCAGACGGCAGCAGACTTTGGTGTCGTTCAAATTGACGAACACCAGGGTGTCCGGACCAGTCGGTTCGGTGACCTGCACTTCGGCACGGATGCTCGGCAAACCATTGCCCTCGCCGTTCGCCAGACAGATCTGCTCCGGGCGCAGGCCGAGGATTACTTCGCGGTCTTCAAGCCCGGCGTCCTGCATGCTCATCGGCAACTCGCAACGCGCCTGACCGCTGTCCAGCAGCGCCAGCAGACGACCGTCCTTGCGTTGCAAACGCAGGGGGATGAAGTTCATCGGCGGCGAACCGATGAAGCTCGCCACGAACAGGTTGGCCGGGTCGTTGTAGATCTCTTTAGGCGTGCCGAACTGCTGGATGATTCCGTCTTTCATCACCGCAACCTTGTCGCCCAGCGTCATCGCTTCGATCTGGTCGTGGGTCACGTAAACCGTGGTGGTTTTCAGCCGCTGGTGCATCAGTTTCATTTCGGTGCGCATCTCGACGCGCAGCTTGGCGTCGAGGTTGGACAGCGGTTCGTCGAACAGATAAATCTTCGGTCGACGCGCCAGTGCGCGGCCCATCGCCACCCGCTGTTGCTGTCCGCCGGAGAGCTGACCCGGTTTGCGGTTGAGCAAGTGTTCGATCTGCAGCAACTTGGCCACGCGGGCAACTTCTTCATCGATCGAGGCCTGCGGCATCTTGCGGATCTTCAGGCCGAATTCGATGTTCTCGCGCACGCTCATGGTCGGGTACAGCGCGTAGGACTGGAACACCATGGCGATGTCACGATCCTTGGGGCTCATGCCGCTGACGTCCTGATCGCCGATCATGATTGCGCCGCCGGTGATGGTTTCCAGACCGGCGATGCAGTTCATCAAGGTCGATTTGCCGCAGCCCGACGGGCCGACGAGAATCAGGAATTCACCGTCCTTGATCGACAGTTCGATGTTCTTCAGGGTGTCCGGCAAGCCGGCGCCGTAAGTCTTGTTTACATTGCGAAGTTCGAGCGTTGCCATGATTACCCCTTGACTGCGCCGGCCGTCAGCCCGCGCACGAAATACTTGCCTGCGACCACATAGACCAGCAGGGTCGGCAGGCCGGCGATCATCGCCGCTGCCATGTCCACGTTGTATTCCTTGGCGCCGGTGCTGGTGTTGACCAGGTTGTTCAGCGCCACGGTGATCGGTTGCGAATCACCGCTGGAGAACACCACCCCGAACAGGAAGTCGTTCCAGATCTGGGTGAATTGCCAGATCAGGCAGACCATGATGATCGGCGTCGACATCGGCAGGATGATGCGGCGGAAAATCGTGAAGAACCCCGCGCCGTCCAGACGCGCGGCCTTGACCAGCGCATCGGGAATGCTCACGTAGTAGTTACGGAAGAACAGCGTGGTGAACGCCAGACCATAAACCACGTGAACGAACACCAGGCCGGTGGTGGTGCTCGCCAGGCCCATCTTGCCGAGGGTGAACGAGGCTGGCAGCAGCACGGTCTGGAACGGCAGGAAGCAGCCGAACAGCAACAGGCCGAAGAACAACTGCGAACCGCGAAAGCGCCACATCGACAGCACGTAGCCGTTCAACGCACCGATGGCCGTGGAAATGATCACGGCGGGCACGGTGATCTTGATCGAGTTCCAGAAGTAGCCGTCAACCGTGGCCCAGGCCTTGACCCAGCCAATGCCGCTGACCACGGTCGGCCAGCTCAGCAGGTTGCCGGTGCTGATGTCTTCGGGGGTTTTGAAGCTGGTCAGCAACATCACCACCAGCGGCACCAGATACAGAAACACAGCGAAAATCAGCACCGCGTAGATGGCGATGCGACTGAAGCTGATGGCAGGTTTGGCAGCGAGACTAGTCATTGCGCTTGGTCCTCAGCTCGGAATACAGGTAAGGCACGATGATCGCCAGGATCGCACCGAGCATCAGAATCGCACTGGCCGAGCCCATGCCCATCTGGCCGCGACTGAAGGTGAAGGAGTACATGAACATCGCTGGCAGGTCAGAGGAATAACCCGGACCACCGGCAGTCATCGCCGCGACCAGGTCGAAGCTCTTGATCGCGATGTGCGCCAGGATCATCACCGCACTGAAGAACACCGGACGCAGGCTTGGCAGCACGACTTTCCAGTAGATGCGCGGCATGCTCGCGCCATCGATTTGCGCAGCACGAATGATCGATTGATCGACGCCGCGCAGGCCGGCGAGGAACATCGCCATGATGAAGCCCGAGGCTTGCCACACAGCGGCGATCACCAGGCAGTAGACCACGCGATCCGGGTCGATCAGCCAGTCCAGACGGAAGCCTTCCCAGCCCCAGTCACGCAACAATTTGTCCAGGCCCATGCCCGGGTTGAGCAGCCATTTCCACGCGGTACCGGTGACGATCATCGAGAGCGCCATCGGGTACAGGTAAATGGTGCGGATAAAGCCTTCGCGACGGATGCGCTGGTCGAGGAACACCGCCAGCAACACCCCGATCACCAGGGTAATGCCGATGAACATGCCGCCGAACACCGCGAGGTTTTTGCTTGCGACCCACCAGCGGTCGTTGTCGAACAACCGTGCGTATTGCGCCAGGCCCGCCCACTTGTAATTGGGCAGGAACGTCGACGTGGTGAACGACAGAACGAACGTCCACAGGATGTAGCCATAAAAGCCCACCAGCACGATGAACATGCTCGGCGCCAGCACCAGTTTCGGTAGCCAGCGCTGCAATGCATCGAACGGCGAGGCCTTGCTGAACACAGCAACAGAACTCATGAGCAAATCCAGAAAAGAAAGAGAAGAACAGCTGCAAGCTACAAGCTACAAGACCAGCAGCGCGCAAGCCTTTAACTTGCAGCTTGAAGCTTGAAGCTTGCAGCTCGCCGTCAAGGCGCCTATTTGGCCGACTTGATCGCCGCGCCGAGTTTCTTGGCGGTGTCGGCTGGATCGGCTTTCGGGTCGTTGATGTAGTTGGTCACGACATCAAAGAATGCGCCCTGCACGGCCAGCGTGGTCGCCATGTTGTGCGCCATGCTTGGTTGCAGGCCGCCGGACTTGGCGTCCGCCAGGAAATCCTTGGCCGCGGTCTGGGCGCAAGAGTCAAAGCCGAGCTTGTCCATGTTGTTCAACATGTCGTTGCGTACCGGGATCGAGCCTTTGTTGATGCTGAAGACTTTCTGGAAGTTTTCACCCAGCACGACTTTGGCGATGTCCTGCTGACCGGCCGCAGTGCCTGCGTCCTTCTGCTTGAACACGGCCAGCGAGTCGATGTTGTAGGTGAACGCCTTGTCAGTGCCCGGGAACGCCACGCACTCGTAGTCCTTGCCGGCGACTTTCCTGGCGGCAGTCCATTCGGATTTGGCCCAGTCACCCATGATCTGCATGCCGGCCTTGCCGTTGATGACCTTGGCCGCTTCCAGGTTCCAGTCCTGGCCTTTGCCGTCCGCGTCCATGTAGGTCGCGACTTTCTTCAGTTCGGTCAGTGCCTTGACCATCTCAGGGCCGGTCAGCGCGCTGTTGTCCAGGTCGACCAGGGCTTTCTTGTAGCCATCCACACCCATGACCGAGAGCACCACGGCTTCGAACACGGTGCTGTCCTGCCAAGGCTGACCGCCGTGAGCCAGCGGAATGAAGCCTGCCGCTTTCAGCTTGTCGCCGGCGGCGTAGAACTCTTCGAGGGTGGCTGGATTCTTGGTGATGCCGGCTTTCTTGAAGACTTCCGGGTTGATCCACAGCCAGTTCACGCGGTGGATGTTCACCGGCACGGCCACGTAATCACCGTCGTACTTCACGGTATCGGAGACTTTCTTGTCGAGCAGGCTGTCCCACTTTTCCGACTTGGCGACGTCTTCCAGCACGTCGGTGTCGAGCAGACCGGTCGATGCCCATTCCTGAATGTCCGGGCCCTTGATCTGGGCGACGCCCGGTGGATTGCCGGCCACGGCACGGCTTTTCAACACGGTCATGGCAGTCGCACCACCACCGCCGGCGACAGCGCCGTCTTTCCAGGTGAAACCGTCTTTTTCGACTTGAGCCTTGAGCACATCGACGGCGGCTTTTTCGCCACCGGAAGTCCACCAGTGCACAACTTCGACCGAACCTTTGGATTCGGCAGCGGAGACACTGAGCGGCAGGATTGCGAGCGGGAACAGGGAGGCGACAGAAATGACAGTAGCGAGGCGAGAAATCGCATTCATTCGAGATGTACCTTTCTTGTTGTTATGCATTGCAAGTCTGGTGCTTGCGCTGCACAGGAGTTTAAACAGGGCATTTCGCTTCGCAGGTAACGAAGCGATGCGTAAATGTCACCACATGGTTACACAGGAGCAGGCCGAGACCACTGCGCCAAAGCCGTGGCCATGCTCGGCGCCAACGGTAATCGAGGGATCAGTACGGCTTGCCAGGCGTGATACAGATCGGGCTTGCCCGGCCAGATATCGGCGCTGGGCAGGTTCTGTGGACTGAGTTCGTGATGCCAGCTGCCGTCGCAGCGGTCGATGAAATGCGTCTCGCAGAATTCCCAGAACAGTCGATACCAGGTTTCGTATTGCGCCTCGCCCGTGCGTTTGAGCAGGGCACTGGCGGCGCCACTCGCTTCGGCGTGCGTCCAGTGCAGGCGATGGCGGACGACGGCCTGGTTGTCCCAGTCGAGGGTGTAGACGATGCCCGGCGCACCGTCGACATCCCAGCCGTGGCGGCAGTTGTTCTCGAACAGCTTTTGCGCATCGGTTGCCAGCCAGCCCGGTGTGAGCATGCCGGCCTGGACCCGCGCAGCTTCCAGGTGCAACAACAGCCGCGCCCACTCGAACCCGTGGCCCGGCGTGGTGCCGTAAGGACGGAAACCGTCGGCGGGATTGGCGTGGTTGTAGTCGCGCAGCGGTTGCCAGTCTCGATCGAAATGTTCGATAACCCTGTACCCGTTGGCAGCGGCGTGACCGTGGATCACTCGCTCGACGATGCGTTGCGCACGGATCAGCCAGCGCGGGTCTTCAGTGACATCGGCCAGCGCAAGGAACGCTTCGGTCGCGTGCATGTTGCTGTTGGCGCCGCGATAGGCTTCTTCTTCGCTCCAGTCGCGATTGAAGAACTCGCGCATCGCGCCCTCTTCTTCGCTCCAGAAATACGTGTCGATGATATCGATCGCATCATCAAGCAGGGCCTGTGCGCCGGGCCGTTGCGCGACCACCGCAGAGCTGGCGGCCAGCGCGACGAAGGCGTGCAGGTAGGCGTTTTTGCCGGTGTTGTCGTCACGGTGCCCGGCGACCGCAAACCAGCCGCCGTGCAGCGCATCGCGCAACGGCCCGCGCAGGGCGGCGATGCCGTGATCGACCAGCTCGGCAAACCCCGGCAGGCCCTGAATGTGGGCCATGGCGAAACTGTGGGTCATGCGCGCGGTGTTCATGGTTTCAGCTTGGGCGTTCACGGGCAGGTGGCCGCGCTCGTCGAGATTGCCGAAGCCTTCAGGCAGCTTCGAGGCTTTGGCGAAATCCAGCAGGCGCAGGCCTTCGGCGGCGAGCCATTGCTGATGGGCAGGGGCGTTCAGCCAACTGCTGAAGCCTGGATGAAAGGTGTCCATGGAGTGGCCCTTTTTTGTTGTTATGACTGCGGGCAGTCTAAACAACGGGCCGGGCTGGGCTTGTAACGAAGGGGACGGGGTTTGTCACCAAGCAGTGACATTCGAAAATCTTAGGTGAAACCTGTGGCGAGGGAGCTTGCTCCCGCTGTGGCGCGAAGCGGCACCAAAAAGAAGGCCTGCTGCGCAGTCCAGCGGGAGCAAGCTCCCTCGCCACAGGATCAGTATCAATCAACACTGCGCGGCAACTGCAACGTCACCCGCAACCCGCCCTCACGCAGATTCTGCAAGGTCACCTCACCGCCATGGCTATGGGCAATGTTGCGCGCAATCCCCAAACCTAATCCATAGCCCTGCTGCTGCCCCGCGAGTCTGAAATGCGGTTCAAACACCTGCTCCAGCCGCTGCTGCGGCACGCCCGGCCCTTCATCATCGACATGCAAAACAAACGCGCTGTCATCGTCGTCGATGTGCAGGTGCGCGTTCTGCCCGTACTTCAAGGCGTTGTCGATCAGGTTGCCGATGCAGCGCTTGAGCGCCAGCGGTTTGCCCGGATACGCCGACAGCGCCCGCCCGTGCTGGGTGACGCGGCCATTGCCGTTGGGCGCCAGGTACGGCTCGACCAGGCAATCGAGCACATGATTGAGGTCCACCGGTTCGATGTTTTCGTGGATGTCGGTGTCTTTGACGCATTGCAGCGCGCCTTTGACCAACAGCTCCAACTCATCGAGATCGCGGCCGAATTTGGCTTGCAGTTTTTCGTCTTCCAGCAACTCGACGCGCAGGCGCAAACGCGTGATCGGCGTGCGCAGGTCATGGGAAATCGCACTGAATAACTGGCTGCGTTCGGTCAGATAGCGGCTGATGCGCTCGCGCATGGTGTTGAACGCGCGACCCACTTCAACCACTTCGCTGCCGCCACCCTCGGCGACCGGCTCGACGTCGGCGCCCAGCGACAGGTCGCGCGCCGCCCGCGCCAGACGCTTGAGTGGCCGGCTCTGCCAATGCACCAGCAGACCGATGAACAACAAAAGAAACCCACTGGTGAGCACGATGAACCAGACCTGCTGCGCCGGCAGGCCTTGCTCTTCAAGACTGGTGTACGGCTCGGGCAACAGCGAGGCGATGTACAGCCATTCGCCCGGGGCCATTTGAATTTGCGTGACCAGCACTGGCGGATTGACCGGTTCGAGGGTCAGCGCGTAGTGCGCCCAGGAACGCGGCAACTCGTCGAGTTTCAGCCCGGCGTTGAAAATCCGCAGGTCCTCGGGACTGACAAACGTCACCGAAATATCGGTGTCATGCCCCAGGGTCTGCCGCAGCACTTCATCCACCGCTTTCATCACCGCCGCCTTGCGTGGCGTGACCGGCAGCACTTCCATGCCCAGCGGTCGGTCATTGAGCGTCACCACGAATCGCGTGCCGCCCATGCTGCGCAACTGGTCGAGTACCAGCGGTCGATAGGCCACCGGCAGAGAGCGGAAATAGCTGACGCTGGCGGTCATCGAATGAGCGAGGCTACGGGCACTGGTGACCAGCCCCTCAAGCTGAGTGGCGCGCAGTTGCGAGACCCAGATCACGCTGGATAACGTCTGCGCGAACAGCACCGCGAGCAGCGTCAACAGCAGCATGCGACCGAGCAGCGAGCGCGGCACCGGGACCCTGGCAGCGAGTTTGCGCAGCGACTCAGTGACCATTGCCGGCAACCACATTGGCTGCCAGCTGATAACCGCTGCCACGCACGGTGCGGATCAGCCGCGGCGGTTTTTCGGTGTCGCGCAGGCGCTGGCGCAAACGGCTGACGGCCATGTCGACAATGCGGTCGAGCGGCATCAGATCGCGGCCACGGGTGGCGTTGCCGATGGTGTCGCGGTCGAGGATTTGCTGCGGGTGATCAAGGAACAGTTTGAGCAGGGCGAAATCGGCGCCGGAGAGAATCACTTCCTCGCCGTCAGCGTGAAACAGCCGGTGACTGACCATGTCCAGGCGCCAGTCATCGAAGGCCAGCACTTCACTGCCGCTGCGTTCGTGAGCGAATTGCGCGCGGCGCAGCAAGGCCTTGATCCGCGCTTGCAGTTCGCGCGGGCTGAACGGTTTGCCCAGGTAATCGTCAGCGCCGAGTTCCAGACCGATCACCCGGTCGGCTTCGTCGGAACTGGCGGTGAGCATGATGATTGGCACCTGCGCCTGACGCGGATGCTGGCGTACCCAACGGCACAGGCTGAAACCGTCTTCGTCGGGCAACATGACATCGAGGATCACCAGATCGCTCGGCGCTTCGTTGAGTGCCTGGCGAAAACCGGCGCCATCGGCGGTGGCCCGCACCTGAAACCCGGCGCGGGTCAGGTAGGTTTCCAGCAACTCGCGTATTTCCTGGTCGTCATCGACCAACAATATCGACTTGTTGACTGAGCTCACTTCGAAGGCATCCTTGTTGTTGGAGTTGGGGCGGATTATGCCTGAGCAAAAACAGATGGCGTACGAGCTTTTGTGGCGAGGGAGCTTGCTCCCGCTGGGCTGCGAAGCGGCCCCGATGTACTGTCAGTAACATCGGGGCTGCCGGATTTGCGACTGCTGCGCAGCCGAGCGGGAGCAAGCTCCCTCGCCACAGGTCACTTATGTCAGAGCCGGATTGCTTGATCCAGGGCCACGCCCGCGCCGACCAGCCCGGAATACGGTGCCGTGACCAGCCACACCGGGATGCCTTTGAAGTAATCGCTCATGCAGCCCTTGTCGGCGAAGCAGCGAGCGAAACCGCTTTGGAGGAAGAAATCGGCGAACCGTGGAATGACCCCACCGACGATAAACACCCCGCCGCGTGCGCCGGTGGTCAGCACATTGTTGCCGGCCACTCGACCGAGCCAGCAGCAGAACTGCTCGAGCACTTCCAGAGCAATCGGATCACCGGCCAGACCGGCCGCTGTAATCGCTTCTGGCGTATCGAGGGTCGGCTCATGACCATCCACCGCGCAGATTGCCCGGTACAGCCGAGGCAAGCCGCTGCCGCTCAACGCGGTTTCCGCGCTGACATGGCCGATCTCGTTGTAGATGTGCTGCCACAGTTGCGTTTCCCGCGGGCTGCTCAGCGGCAGATCGACGTGACCGCCCTCGCCCGGCAACGCGGCAAAGCGACCTTCGCCCAGATCGAGCAAGGTGCCGACACCCAGGCCAGTGCCCGGGCCGATGACCACGGCCGGGCGCAACGGCTCCGGCGTACCTTCGCAAACGACGCGGAATTCGCCCGGCTGCAAGCGGGTCATGCCCAGCGCCATCGCCGAGAAGTCGTTGGTCAGCAACAACTGCTCGACCTGCAAGGTCTTGCAGAACGCGCTGCGACTGAGCCGCCAGTGATTGTTGGTGAATTTGAATTCATCGCCGCTGACCGGACCGGCCACCGACAGACACACCGAACCGATCGAACCCGGCGCCAGACCGAGCCCGCTCAGGTACAGGCCGATCGCCTCTTCCGGGGTGGCAAAGTCGGCCGTGGCCAGCACCTGGACCGATTGCAATTGCTGGTCTTGCCACAACGCGAACCGCGCGTTGGTGCCTCCGATGTCACCGACCAAAGCCAGTTTCAATTAAGCGTCTCCAGGGCAGAAGTAAAGGCGCTGGCGCCCTGCTCCGCCGAGCTGAAGGCCATGCGCATGAAGCCGAACAGTTCACGCCCGCTGCCGATGTTGTTGCCCAACAGGCCTTTGGCGGGTTCGCGCGCTGCGAATTCGGCGGCGTCGACCCTGAGTTCCAAGGTGCCTTTGACGCCATCGACGCGGATGATATCGCCCTCTTGCACGCGCGCCAAAGCGCCGCCGACATAAGCTTCGGGGCTGACGTGAATTGCCGCCGGGATTTTCCCCGAGGCGCCGGACATGCGCCCGTCCGTCACCAACGCCACTTTGAAGCCGCGATCCTGCAGCACGCCGAGGAACGGCGTCATCTTGTGCAGCTCCGGCATACCGTTGGAGCGCGGGCCCTGGAAGCGCATCACCGCAACGAAATCTTTTTCCAGCAGACCGGCCTTGAACGCATCGGCCAGGTCCTGCTGATCCTGAAACACCATCGCCGGCGCTTCGACAATCTGGTTTTCCAGGGCCACGGCAGACACTTTCATCACACCGCGACCGAGGTTGCCTTCCATCACGCGTAACCCGCCCTCTTGCGAAAACGCACGGGAAACCGGACGCAGGATGTTTTCGTCGAGGCTGTCGGTCGGTCCTTCGCGCCAGACCAACTCGCCGTTATCGAGGAACGGCTCTTTGGTGTACCGGCTCAGGCCATGGCCGAGCACGGTGTTGACGTCTTCATGGAGCAGGCCGGCGCCGAGCAGTTCGCGGATCAGGAACGACATGCCGCCCGCTGCCTGGAAGTGGTTGATGTCGGCTTTGCCGTTCGGGTAGACGTGGCTCAGGGTCGGCACGACTTCGGAAAGGTCGGCCATGTCCTGCCATGTCAGTTGAATGCCAGCGGCCATGGCGATGGCCGGCATGTGCAGGGTGTGGTTGGTCGAGCCGCCGGTGGCGTGCAGGGCAACGATGGAGTTGACCAGTGCTTTCTCGTCGACGATTTCTCCGATCGGCATGAAGTTGCCGTTCTGCTTGGTCAGGCGCGTGACCTGATGCGCGGCTTCGCGAGTCAGGGCATCGCGCAGCGGCGTGTTCGGGTTGACGAAGGACGCGCCCGGCAAGTGCAAGCCCATGACTTCCATCAGCAACTGGTTGGTGTTGGCGGTGCCGTAGAACGTGCAAGTGCCCGGGCTGTGGTAGGACTTCATCTCCGATTCCAGCAGCTCTTCGCGGGTCGCCTTGCCTTCGGCGTACTTCTGACGGACGTCGGCTTTTTCCTTGTTGGAAATCCCCGAGACCATCGGCCCGCCCGGCACAAAAATGGTCGGCAAGTGACCGAAACGCAGCGAGCCCATCATCAGGCCCGGGACGATCTTGTCGCAGATGCCGAGCATCAGCGCGCCGTCGAACATGTTGTGCGACAGCGCCACGGCGGTCGACATGGCGATGACTTCGCGGCTCGGCAGGCTCAGTTCCATGCCCGGTTCGCCCTGGGTTACGCCGTCGCACATCGCAGGCGTGCCGCCGGCAAACTGGCCGACCGAGCCGATTTCGCGCAAGGCGTTCTTGATCTGCTGCGGGAACACTTCGTACGGCTGGTGCGCCGAGAGCATGTCGTTATACGAAGACACAATGGCGATGTTCGCCGAGTTCATCATCCGCAGGCTGTGCTTGTCTTCAGTGCCGCAACCGGCCACGCCGTGGGCGAAGTTGGCGCATTGCAGCTTGCCGCGCATCGGCCCGTCAGTGGCGGCGCCGCGAATCAATGCAAGGTAAGCCTGACGCGTGGCGCGGCTGCGGGCGATAAGCCGTTCGGTGACCTCAAGAACGCGGGGATGCATGTGTAGAACTCCAGGCTAACGGATGTGGCGACCTGATTGTCTATGCTGGTCAAACACCGTTGTCGTTGGAATGACGGACGGTTTTTTTGACCATTCGGACCAGTTGATTCAGGTCACTCGTTGTAGATAAAACAAAATATTGCCACTAAAAAGGCTTGTTTTCTATTTTTATGCGAATAATCTTGTAATTCCAACAACAAAACGACGGCGGCGCTGTTCCATGACTCTACGAATCGCAATCAATGGTTTTGGCCGCATCGGCCGTAATGTCCTGCGGGCACTGTATACCCAAGGCTATCGTCAAGACCTGCAGATCGTCGCCATCAACGATCTGGGTGACAGTTCGATCAATGCCCATCTGCTCAAATACGACACCGTTCATGGCACCTTCGATGCCGAAGTGGCTCATGACAACGAAAGCCTGACGGTCAACGGCGACCGCATTGCAGTCAGCGCCATTCGCAACCCGGCCGAACTGCCCTGGGCGGCGGAAAAGATTGATGTGGTGTTCGAATGCACCGGTCTCTTTACCGACCGCGCCAAAGCCGCCGCACATATTAGCGCCGGCGCCCGCAAGGTGATCATCTCGGCCCCGGCCAAAGGCGCCGACGCCACTGTCGTCTACGGCGTCAACCACGACATTCTGCGCCAGTCGCACCAGATTATTTCCAACGCCTCGTGCACCACCAACTGCCTCGCGCCCGTGGCGCAAGTGCTGCACCGCGAGCTGGGCATCGAAAGCGGTCTGATGACCACCATTCATGCCTACACCAACGACCAGAACCTCACCGACGTTTATCACACCGACCCGTACCGCGCGCGTTCGGCCACCCAGAACATGATCCCGAGCAAGACCGGCGCTGCCGAAGCGGTCGGCCTGGTGCTGCCGGAACTGGCCGGCAAATTGACCGGCATGGCCGTGCGCGTGCCGGTGATCAATGTGTCGCTGGTGGATTTGACGGTACAGCTCAAGCGTGAAGCCTCGGCGGACGAAGTCAACGCACTGCTGAAAGCGGCGAGCCAGCATTCGAAGATTTTGGGGTACAACACGTTGCCGCTGGTTTCCAGCGACTTCAACCACAACCCGCTGTCGTCGATTTTTGACGCCAACCACACCAAGTCCAGCGGCAAATTGCTGAAAGTGCTGGCCTGGTACGACAACGAATGGGGCTTCTCCAACCGCATGCTGGATAACTGCCTGGCGTTGTGTAACGCGGAATAATTGCGGTGACATCACCCTGTGGGAGCGGGCTTGCTCGCGAAGACGTCGTGTCAGACAGCGTTGATGTTGGCTGACCCACCGCTTTCGCGAGCAAGCCCGCTCCCACAGGGGTTCCGATTTCAATTTGAAATCAGCGCTTGACCATCTGGCTGGATGACAATCATTATCATTCGCTCAAAATGGATCAGGTCCTCCCGTGAGTCAATCGCGCTTCAACCACGTCTTCCTCGCCCAGCGCACTTTGCTGCTGCGAACGCTGGAACGGATGGTCAACAATCACAGCACCGCTGAAGACCTGTTGCAGGAGACCTACCTGCGCGTGACGCGGGCGCTGAGCGAGCGGGCCATCGATCACCTTGAACCTTTTGTCTTCCAGACCGCGCGCAATCTGGCGCTGGACCATTTGCGTGCGCGCAAGATTCATTCTCGAACCATGGTCGACGATGTTCCGCAGGACGTCGTGCACAGCATCGCCGCCCCCGCCAGCAGCGCCGAAGACGCTGCCCACGCCGAACAACTGCTGGAGCGTTTGAACGTGAGCCTCAGCCAACTCAGCGCGCGCCAGCAACAAATATTCATCCTCAGCCGCCTGCACGGGCACAGCTATCAGGAGATCGCTGAACAACTGAACGTGTCGCTGAGTACCGTGCAGAAAGAACTGAAACTGATCATGTCGATCTGCATCGGCGTCGCCGAGCGACATAACAGCAGCGGCAAGCTATAAGCTGCAAGCTGCAAGCTGCAAGCTCCAAGCTCCAAGCTCCAAGCTCCAAGCTCCAAGCTGCAAGCTGCAAGCTGCAAGCTGCAAGTCAGAAACGCAAAGCCACAATGCGAACCGCGCTTCGGCTTGCAGCTTGCAGCTTGAAGCTAGAAACTGCTTCGCCAGAAGCCCCGCTTCGCCAGAAGCCCCCGAGGAACCACCGTGACGGACACCCACCGCTCGCCTTCACCGGATTCGGTGCAGGACGCTGCAAACGCAATGGACCAGGCGCTGGACTGGCTCATCGTGCTTGGCAGCCCGGACGAGGAGCAGACCCGGCAATTTCATGCCTGGCTGGCGGCCGATCCGTTGAATGCCGAGGCGTTTGCCAGGGCTCAGGCAATCTGGGACGGTCCGCAGGTCGTATTGTGTGCACAGGCCCTCGCGGCGAAACCTTCCCGGATCACTGCCTTCAAACGCTTGCGCGCGCACTGGAAACCCTTGGCCACCGCGGCGGTGCTGGTGCTCGGTCTGTTCAGTTTCAGCAACTTGCCGCTGCGCCTGCAAGCCGATCACCTGACCGTGGTTGGCGAGCGCCAGCGTCTGCAACTGGAGGATGGCTCGAAGGTCCTGCTCAACACCAACTCGGCGTTCTCCAGCACCATCAACGATCAGCAACGCGTGGCCCGGCTGTTTCAGGGCGAGGCGTTTTTCGAGATCGCCAGCGGGCGCAGTCAGCCGCTGGAAATCGATGCCGGCCCGGTCCAGGCCAGCGTGCATGACACCGCATTTGCCGTTCGTTATCTCGACGGCGTCGCGCAGGTCAATGTGCAGCGTGGCGACGTCGATCTGCGCGCCACGCACAACGACGCCCGCGTGCGCCTGAGCGCAGGGGAAAGTATCCGCATCGGCCCCAACGGTTTCGACCGGCCGGCCAGGCTCGATGCCAACACGGACCTGGCCTGGGTACAAGGCCGACTGGTGTTTGAGAACTGCCCGCTGAATCAGGTGCTGGCCGAACTGCGCCGCTACTATCCGGGCTGGATCATCAACAACAACGAGCAACTGGCCGACGTTGCCGTCACTGGCAATTACCGCCTCGATCAGCCGCTCGACGTGGTCCGCTCCCTTGCTCACATCACCTCGGCGCGCTTACAGGAGTTTCCCGCGTTGGTGATCTTGAACTAAATGAGAATTATTTTTACTCGATAGCCGCCGGTAGTACGTCTCGTTATAGCCAATGCAATTGATTCGCATCACCATGCGATCAGCACCTATAAAGATTCGTGCGACACGGAGCGCTATCGATGTCCTCTCGCCTTACCCGCCAGACTGCTTCCCCTTCCCGCGTACTGTCACTGTTGACCGCGGCCATGCTGATGGCCGGCAGCGCACCGCTGCTGGCTGCCACTGAGCCGGCGTCGCGCAACATGGCGGATTACTCGTTCGCCATCGGCCAGCAACCGCTGGTCTCGGCACTCAATGCCTTCACCGCCGTGACCGGCTGGCAGGTCGGCTTGCCGGCGGAACTGGGCCAGGGTGTGTCGTCGCCGGGCGTGCGCGGTTCGCTGCCGCCGGAAAAAGCCCTGGAGCGGCTGTTGGTGGGGACCAACCTGAGCTTCCGCAAAATCAGCAACAACAACGTCGTGCTGGAAAAGCGCAACGCCAGCGGCACGCTGAATCTGGATCAGGTGACCATCAGCGCCACCCGTCAGCAACAGTCCGTCACCAGCGTGCCGTCCACTGTCAGCGTGCACACTCGCGACGAGCTGGACCGCAACAACGTCAACACCATCAAGGATCTGGTGCGCTACGAGCCAGGTGTCTCCGTCGGCGGTGCCGGGCAGCGTGGCGGCATCAGCGGCTACAACATCCGCGGCATCGACGGCGACCGCATTCTGACGCAGGTCGACGGCGTGGAAATCCCCAATGGTTTCTTCAACGGCCCGTACGCCAAGAGCCAGCGCAACTACGTCGACCCGGAAATCGTCAAGCGCGTAGAGATCCTCCGTGGCCCGGCGTCGGTGCTGTACGGCAGTAACGCCATCGGTGGCGCCGTCAGTTATTACACCCTCGATGCAGACGACATTATCAAGCCCGGCAAAGACGTCGGCGCCCGTTTGAAAAGCGGTTACAGCTCTGCCGACGACAGCTGGTTGAAGTCTGCCACCGTCGCCGGACGTGCCGAACAGTTCGATGCGCTGTTGCACTATAGCCAGCGCGACGGCCATGAAACCGAGTCCTACGGCAACCACAACGGTACAGGGCTTGCGCGCACCGCCGCCAACCCGGAGGACGTGCGCGCGACCAACGTACTGGCCAAGCTCGGCTGGAACTACAACGACGATTCGCGCCTGGGCCTGACCTACGAAAAGTACAAGGATGACCGCGACACTGACCAGAAAAGCGCTTATGGCGGCCCGTACGTCAACGGCGCCCCGACGATCCCGACCAGCCTGCTTCCCGGCGGTATGTACCAGTGGCGCACCGGCAACGACACCATTACCCGCGAGCGTTTCGGTATCGAGCACCGCTTTGCCCTCGACAGCCTGCTGGTCGACAACGTCAAGTGGAGCCTCAATCACCAGATCGCCAAGACCGACCAGAGTACCGAAGAGTATTACTACCCGATGACCCGTAAAGTGCTGCGCACCCGCAATACGCTTTACGAGGAAAAGCAGTGGGTGTTCGACGCGCAACTGGACAAGGCTTTCGCCATCGGTGACACCGATCATGTGCTGACCTATGGCACCACGATCAAGCAACAGAAAGTCACCGGTTCGCGCAGTGGCGATGGCAAGTGCCTGGCCGTCGGCCGTGGCTGCACGGCGATTGGCGCGACCAGCACAGCTGATGTACTGAAGAAAGCCAGCGACTTCCCCGATCCGACCATCAACACCTACAGCCTGTTCGCCCAGGACCAGATCAGTTGGAACGACTGGACCTTCGTGCCGGGCCTGCGCTACGACTACACCCAGCTCAAGCCGCACATCACCGAGGAATTCCTCAACACCGTAAATGCTGACGGCAAAGGTACGGTCAGCGACAAGAACAAGACCTGGCACAAGGTGTCGCCGAAGTTCGGCCTGACCTACGCGCTGACGGAAAACTACACCTGGTACGGCCAGTACGCCGAAGGCTTCCGCACACCGACCGCAAAGGCGTTGTATGGCCGTTTCGAGAACAACACCACCGGCTACACCGTCGCGCCTAATTCCGACCTTGAGCCGGAGAAAAGCAAAGGCTTCGAAACCGGTCTGCGCGGCAACTTCGAACAGGGTTCGTTCGACGTCGCGGTGTTCTATAACAAGTACCGCGACTTCATTAACGAAGATGCGGTCAAGCCCGGCGACGATCAGTTGACCTTCCAGAGCAACAACATCAAACGCGCCACCATCAAGGGTGCGGAAGTCAAAGGCCGCTTGAATCTGGATGCATTCGGCGCCCCGCAGGGCCTCTACACCCAAGGCTCGATCGCCTACGCCTACGGTAGAAACAACGACAACGGCGAGCCGATCAACAGCGTCAATCCACTCACCGGCGTCTTCGGCCTCGGTTACGACCAGGACACCTATGGCGGCCTGCTGAGCTGGACCGTGGTGAAGAAAAAGGACCGCGTCGACGACAGCAATTTCAAGTCGCCGGACGGCGTCAGCAGCCAGTTCAAGACGCCGGGCTTCGGCATTCTTGATCTGGCCGGGTATTACAAAGTCAGCGACGACGTCACCGTCAGCGGCGGCATTTACAACCTGACCGACAAGAAATACTGGCTGTGGGATGACGTGCGCGGCTACGACAGCGTTGGCGAAGCCTCGGTAACGCAACCGGCCAACCTCGATCGCCTGACTCAACCGGGACGCAACTTCGCAATCAACCTGATCTGGGACATCTGATCCGGCCGGCCTCACTGCGTGTTCAGTTATTGCGCAGTGAGGTTTTTTTACGCTCCGGCGTCTGCCCGTACGTCTTGTTATCAAGCGCCTCATCTATCAAGGACACCCCCATGACTGCCTCGGAAAAAGCCCTGCGTTCGCAACGCCTGAACCAGATCACCCATGAGCCGCACAGCAAGCTCGATGCGTTGGTCAAGGCCCACGCGCCATTCGAAACCCGCGCCAGCTTCGCCCGTTTCGTCGTTGCGCAATACCTGTTCCAGTCGGAACTGGTCGAGCTGTACAACGATGCCGAACTGACTGCAATCGTTCCCGACCTGCCGGCCCGCTGCCGCGCCGAAGCGGCCAGGGCCGACCTCGCCGACCTCGACACCGAAGTTCCGGCGCCTGTAGCCGGCGCGGTGAAAAACCCGAGCAAGGCGCGGGCGCTGGGCTGGCTCTTTGTGTCCGAAGGCTCGAAGCTCGGCGCAGCGTTCCTGATCAAACGCGCGGTGGCGCTGGAGCTGAGCGAAACCTTCGGTGCCCGTCATTTGGCTGAACCGCAAGGTGGGCGTGCCGAGGGCTGGAAAAGCTTCGTGCGCACCCTCGACGCCTTGCCATTCACGGCTGAGGAAGAAGCCGAAGTGGAGCAAGGTGCGCTGGAGGCGTTCAACCGCTTTACCGTGCTGCTGGAACAGGCTTATGCAACCGAAGCCGAACTTGCCTGACACACTGCAATTTTCCTCTGTAGGAGTGAGCCTGCTCGCGATAGCGTCTTTTCATTCAACATCGATGTCGACTGATACACCGCTATCGCGAGCAGGCTCACTCCTACAGGGGGATCGCGTAAGTCTGTAAGATCTCCGTTCCGCTTCAGAAGCCACCGCTGAGCCATGCCCGCACCCGCCACCTCAAAACTCGCCCGTCTGCTGTTCGGTCTGCTCGCCTATGTCAGCCTTGGCATCGGCCTGATCGCGATTGTCGTGCCCGGCCTGCCGACCACCGAGTTCATCCTCCTCGCTGCGTGGGCGGCGACCCGCAGTTCGCCGCGCCTGAGTGCCTGGCTGGAAAACCATCGCCTGTTCGGACCGATCCTCGGTAACTGGCGCAACGGCAGAATCATCGCGCGCAAGGCCAAGATCAGCGCCACCGCGAGCATGCTGCTGTGCGCGACGCTGATGTTGGTGATGCTCGATCACGGCTGGCCGATTTACCTGGCAATTGCCGGGATGTGCCTGGGCAACCTGTGGATCTGGTCACGCCCGGAATGCCTCCCTCACTAGTTCAGCCAATTCCCTGTGGCGAGGGAGCTTGCTCCCACTGGAGGGCGGAGCACTCCCCGGCATTTTGCCTGAGAGACTTGGATTGCAGGTTTTGCGACTGCTGCGCACTCGAGCGGGAGCAAGCTCCCTCGCCACAAAAAAGCCGTCAGAGCCCAGCGAAATCTCCCTGAATTTTTAATCGTTTTCAGCACTTTCCCCTGCGCAAACGTTTAGCGGCGACCGTCCGTCGGCAAGCGCCTCATGCCGTCTCGCTCGACGCCGATGAGCATTGAATGGCGCTGAATGGATTTGGCAAACCGGGCTCCTGGCCCAGGCCACCTGTTTATTCCATTCGCGAGATCGCCCATGTTCGACGCCCTTTCCATTCGCCTGAAAATAGTCCTGCTCTCCGGCCTGTGCCTGCTCGGTGTGGTGGCGCTGATTGTCGGCATGAACATTTACCAGACCAACCAGAACGACGCGCTGGTCAGCAGCTCGAGCAGCAAGATGCTCACCGCCAGCGTACAGAACCTGCTGCAAGCCAAGGCCGCCGAGCAAGCGGTGCGGGTGCAGAAGACCTTCGGCGAAAGCCTGCTGGTGGTCACTGCCCTCGCCGACCAGATCAAAGATTTGCGGACGATGGCGGCCAAGCGTTCACTGGATGCTGGCGCCGTGCGTGAAGAGTTGAACCAGAGCCTGAAAACCGCCTTCGAGCGCAACGACAAGGTGCTCGGCATCTGGCTCGCCTTCGAACCCAACGGCCTCGACGGCAAGGACCGCGAGTTCGCCAACGATGCCGCGCGTCAGTCCAACGAAGCCGGGCGTTTCGCCTCGTACTGGAGCCGTGCCGGCGGCGCCGCGCTGAACACGATCATGGTCGAAGATGACCTGACCAAGACCACCCTCAGCGTCAGCGGTACGCCCTACAACAGTTGGTACACCTGCCCTCGCGACAACAAGCGCACCTGCCTGCTCGACCCTTATGCCGACACCGTCGGTGGCAAGGAAATGCTCATGACGACCATTTCCGTACCGCTGCTGGTCGACGGCAAAGCCATCGGCGTGGTCGGTGTCGACATCGCCCTCGACGCCCTGCAAGCCGCCGCTGTCGATTCGCAACGCAGCCTGTTCAACAACGCCGGGCACATGCTGATTGTCTCCGGCAGTGGCGTGCTCGCTGCCGACAGCGCTGACGCCAGCCGGGTCGGCAAAAAAATCAGCGACACCCTTGGTGCCGATGGCCAGGATGTGTTGCAACTGGTCGGCAGCAGCACCGAGAAAATCCTTGAACAGGGTGAGTTGATTCGCGCCGTGTACCCGGTCGACCCGATCGGCAACTCGCGCGCCTGGGGCGTGGTCATCGACCTGCCCAAGCAAGTGTTGCTGGCTGACTCGGTCAAGCTGCAAGCGGTGCTCGACGACGCGCAAGAGACCGGCGTGATCACCGCCCTGCTGGTGGCCGTCGCCGCCGGTGTGGTCGGTTTGTTGCTGATCTGGCTCACCGCTTCCGGCGTCACCCGCCCGATCAACAGCGTTGCCGACATGCTGAAAAACATCGCCAGCGGCGAAGGCGACCTGACCCAGCGCCTGAACTACAGCAAGAAAGACGAACTGGGCGAACTGGTGAACTGGTTCAACCGCTTCCTCGACAAACTGCAACCGACCATCGCCCAGATCAAGCAGAGCATCACCGAAGCGCGCGGCACCGCCGACCAGTCCTCGGAAATCGCCCGGCAGACCAGCGAAGGCATGCAGGTGCAGTTCCGCGAAATCGACCAGGTCGCCACCGCATCCAACGAAATGAGCGCCACTGCTCACGATGTCGCCAACAGCGCCTCGAACGCCGCCAACGCCGCCAAGGGTGCTGACCAGTCGGCCAAGGACGGCATGGCGATCATCGAGCGCAGCACCCGCGACATCAATCAACTGGCCGATGAAGTCAGCAAAGCGGTGAGCGAAGTCGAAGCACTGGCGGTCAACAGCGAGCAGATCGGCTCGGTGCTGGAAGTGATCCGCAGCATCGCCGAACAGACCAACCTGCTCGCCCTCAACGCGGCCATCGAAGCGGCCCGCGCCGGCGAAAGCGGCCGAGGGTTTGCGGTGGTGGCGGACGAAGTGCGCAATCTGGCCAAGCGCACGCAGGATTCGGTAGAGGAGATTCGTCTGGTGATCGAACGCATCCAGACCGGCACCCGTGGCGTGGTCGCGACCATGCATTCGAGCCAGACCCAGGCGCACAACAACGCCGGACAGATCCGCCACGCCGTCGATGCGCTGGGCAAGATCAGCGATGCGGTGACGGTGATCAGCGACATGAACCTGCAAATTGCCAGCGCGGCTGAACAGCAAAGCGCAGTGGCTGAAGAGGTCAATCGCAACGTCTCGGCGATTCGTACTGTGACCGAAACCCTGACCGAGCAGGCCACTGAATCGGCGGCGATCAGCAGCCAGCTCAACAGCCTGGCGAGCCAGCAGATGAAACTGATGGATCAGTTCCGCGTCTGACACCAAAACTGACAACATCACATAACCCTGTGGGAGCTGGCTTGCCAGCGATGGCGGCAGATCAGTTGACCATCCTGTGGCTGACACACCGCTATCGCTGGCAAGCCAGCTCCCACAGGGGTGAGTGTTGATCCTGCGGTTTCATCTAAACCGCGATTCTTTTGCACTATCATCGCCCTCTCGCTCCGGAGGGCCTTCGATGTCTGATCTGCTCACGTCCATTCAAGCCGCACTCGGCTTGTCGCGCACGCCAATTCCTTTCAACGGTCACGGCGCCCTGCCCTCGGCCTTCGCTGTCACCGAACTGGCTTGCGCGAGTATTGCCGCTGCCGGGCAAGCCGTCAGCGAACTGCTTCATCAGCAGGTCGGCCACTTGCCGAGCGTGGAAGTCGACCGGCGGCTGGCCTCGTTCTGGTTCTCCACCTCGCTTCGCCCGATCGGCTGGCAAGTGCCGCCGCTGTGGGACCCGATCGCCGGCGACTACGCCACCCGCGACGGCTGGATTCGCCTGCACACCAACGCACCCCATCATCGCGCCGCCGCTGAACGCGTGCTCGGCGCCTGTGCCGACCGTGCGGCAATGGCGACGAAAGTGGCGCAATGGGCCAGCAAAGATCTGGAGCAAGCGGTGGTCGAGGCCAAGGGCTGCGCCGCCCAAATGCGCAACTGGGCGCAGTGGCAGCAACATCCACAAGGACTGGCGGTGAATGCCGAACCGCTGGTGCACTTCATCGAACAGCCGAACGAGAAGCACGCCGCGTGGCGCGGTTCGATCGAACGACCTCTGGCCGGGATCAAAGTGCTCGACTTGACCCGCGTGCTCGCCGGCCCCACCGCCAGCCGCTTTCTTGCAGGGCTGGGCGCCGACGTGCTGCGCATCGATCCGCCGAGCTGGAACGAGCCCGGCGTCGTCCCGGAAATGACCGTCGGCAAACGCTGTGCCCGGCTGGATCTGCAAGTACCTGCGGATCGAGCCGTGTTCGAAGGTTTATTGAAAGACGCCGATATTTTGCTGCACGGCTACCGCGCCGATGCTCTGGAACATCTCGGTTTTGGTGTTGAGCGCCGTCAGCAACTGGCACCGGGGCTGATCGACGTCTGCCTCAACGCCTACGGCTGGAGCGGCCCGTGGCAGAACCGCCGGGGCTTCGACAGTCTGGTACAGATGAGCAGCGGTATCGCCGAGGCCGGCCAGCATTGGAAGCAAAGCGATAAGCCAACGCCGTTGCCGGTGCAGGCGCTGGATCACGCGACGGGGTATCTGATGGCGGCGAGTGCACTCAAGTTACTGACGGAGCGCTTTGCAAACGGTCGTGGGGGTTCGGCGCGGTTGTCGTTGGCGCGCACGGCGAAGTTGTTGATCGAGCATGGGCCGGGGACGCCTGAACCGTTGCGTGGCGAAGAGGCGCAGGATCAGGATTCGCTGATCGAGCACACCGCGTGGGGCCCGGCGCGGAGGTTGCACATGCCGGTGCAGATCAGCGGGACGGTGTTGCGATGGGATTTGCCGGCCGCTGAACTGGGATCACATCGCCCACAGTGGTGAATTTGAAACCGCTATCGCGAGCAGGCTCACTCCTACAGGGGTACGCGCTCCAAATGTAGGAGTGAGCCTGCTCGCGAAGGGGCCGGACCTGCCAAAGCAACATTCCGATCACAAACTCAACACCCCGCTATACAACCCATAAGCCGCCAGCCCCGCCCCGATCACCACGCAAGCAAAAATCCCCTTCTCCACCGTGGTAAAAACCGGTTGCCCCTGTTCATGCTTGGCCTTGGCAAACAGAATCACCCCCGGCGCGTACAGCAACGCCGACAGCAGCAAGTATTTCACCCCACCGGCGTACAACAGCCACACCGCGTAAACCAGCGCGATGCCGCCAACCAGCAGATCCTTGGTGCGTTCCGCCGAGGCGTGCTCGTAGGTTTCGCCGCGTCCGCTCAACAGCACCGCGTACGCCGCCGACCACAGGTAGGGCACCAGAATCATCGACGAGGCCAGGTAAATCAGGCTGGTGTAGGTGCCCGCCGAGAACAGCGTGATCAACAGGAAAATCTGAATCATCGCGTTGGTCAGCCACAACGCGTTGACCGGCACGTGGTTCTTGTTTTCCTTCTTCAGGAACGCCGGCATGGTCTTGTCCTTGGCCGTGGCGAAGAGAATTTCCGCACACAGCAAGGCCCACGACAACAACGCACCGAGCAGCGAAATCGCCAGCCCCACGCTGATCAGCAACGCGCCCCACGGCCCGACGATGTGCTCAAGCACCGCGGCCAGCGACGGGTTTTGCAAATTGGCCAGTTCCGGCTGACTCATGATGCCCAACGACAGCACGTTGACCAGCACCAGCAGCGCCAGCACCCCGATAAAGCCGATCACGGTGGCGCGGCCGACGTCGCTGCGTTTCTCCGCTCGCGCCGAATACACACTGGCGCCCTCGATGCCGATGAACACGAACACAGTGACCAGCATCATGTTGCGCACCTGGTCCATCACCCCGCCGAACTGCGGGTTGCTGGTGCCCCAGATGTCGCGAGTAAAAATGTCAGCCTTGAACGCCACCGCGGCAATGACAATGAACATGATCAACGGCACAACTTTGGCGACGGTGGTCAGTTGATTGATCAGCGCCGCCTCCTTGATCCCGCGCATCACCAGAAAATGCACCGCCCACAGCAGCACCGAGGCGCAGCCAATGGCAATCGGCGTGTTGCCCTGGCCGAACACTGGAAAAAAATAGCCGAGGGTGCTGAACAGCAAGACGAAATAGCCGACGTTGCCCAGCCAGGCGCTGATCCAGTAACCCCAGGCGGATGAGAAACCCATGTAGTCGCCGAACCCGGCCTTGGCGTAGGCATAGACGCCTGAGTCGAGTTCCGGTTTGCGATTGGCCAGGGTCTGGAAGACGAATGCCAGGGTCAGCATGCCGATCGCGGTGATGCCCCAACCGATCAGGATCGCCCCGGCATCAGCGCGCGCCGCCATGTTCTGCGGCAGCGAGAAAATACCTCCGCCAATCATCGACCCCACCACCAGAGCGATCAACGCGCCAAGGCGCAGCTTCTGCGTCGGTTGCGACATGCAAATCTCCTCGAAAGAACCGCTGATGTTTATTTGTAACAACGACGGACTAAAACCCTGAGCGTAGATGACGTTTATCAGGTAATGCCCTTTTTTGCGCGCTTATATATAGCTGATGACGATAACGCGTAGCACATCCAGTCGGTTTTGCGCGCTGATCCTGATTAATCAATTCTGTACTGAAAACAGATGACGGACATTTGCCAAATGCTGAAAAGCAACTAGCGTCATAGTTCGAAAGCATTAACAGCCATTCGCAATTACGTAAGCGGAATGCCTCTGGCACGGGCCTTTCAGACGACCGTCTTATGCCTGCAACGGGTTCATAAGTCATTCATTAACAATGGAATGTGACCATGCACTGATCCATGTCAGCTATTCGAACAGACAACAGTACTAGGCTGTGAGCTCTCCTTTCCTGCAATGGAGTCATGCAAATGTCTGAAGCGCCCGGAAAACTAAGACTCGGTGCACTAGTCGCACTGGTAGTCGGCTCAATGATCGGCGGCGGGATATTCTCTTTGCCACAAAACATGGCCGCCAGCGCCGACGTCGGTGCCGTGCTGATCGGCTGGGCCATCACCGCTGTCGGCATGCTCACCCTCGCTTTTGTCTTTCAGACCCTCGCCAATCGCAAGCCTGACCTGGACGGCGGCGTCTACGCCTACGCCAAAGCCGGTTTCGGCGATTACATGGGCTTCTCGTCCGCCTGGGGTTACTGGATCAGTGCCTGGCTGGGCAACGTCGGCTACTTCGTTTTGCTGTTCAGCACCCTCGGCTATTTCTTCCCGATATTCGGTGAAGGCAACACGCCGGCGGCGGTGATCGGCGCGTCGGTGCTGCTGTGGGGCGTGCACTTTCTGGTGCTGCGCGGGATCAAGGAAGCGGCGTTCATCAACCTGGTGACCACCGTCGCCAAGGTCGTGCCGCTGCTGCTGTTCGTGTTGATCGCCGTCTTCGCGTTCAAACTGGACATCTTCACCGCCGACATCTGGGGCGTGAAAAATCCCGATCTGGGCAGCGTGATGAACCAGGTGCGCAACATGATGCTGGTCACCGTGTGGGTGTTCATCGGTATCGAGGGCGCGAGCATTTTCTCGGCCCGCGCCGAAAAACGCTCGGACGTCGGCAAGGCCACCGTGATCGGCTTCATCACCGTGCTGCTGTTTCTGGTGCTGGTCAACGTGCTATCGCTGGGCATCATGACCCAACCGGAACTGGCGAAACTGCAGAACCCGTCGATGGCCGCGGTGCTTGAACACGTGGTCGGTCACTGGGGCGCGGTGCTGATCAGCGTCGGTCTGATCATATCCTTGCTGGGGGCGCTGCTGTCGTGGGTGCTGCTGTGTGCGGAGATCATGTTCGCCGCCGCCAAGGACCACACCATGCCGGAGTTTCTGCGCAAGGAAAACGCCAACCACGTGCCGGTCAACGCCCTGTGGCTGACCAACGCGATGGTGCAGATTTTCCTCATCATCACGCTGTTCTCGGCCAGCACTTACCTGTCGCTGATCTACCTCGCCACCTCGATGATCCTGGTGCCTTACCTGTGGTCGGCGGCGTATGCCCTGCTGCTCGCGGTACGGGGCGAGAGCTACGCAGGTTTCGCCGCCGAACGGCGCAAGGATCTGATCATCGGCGGTATCGCCCTGATCTATGCGGTGTGGTTGTTGTACGCCGGCGGGGTCAAGTACCTGCTGCTGTCGGCCCTGCTCTATGCGCCCGGCGCGATCCTGTTCGCCAAGGCCAAGCTGGAACTCAAGCAACCGATATTCACCAACGTCGAGAAGCTGATTTTCGCCGCGGTGGTCATAGGCGCCGTGGTGGCGGCCTACGGTCTCTACGATGGCTTCCTGACGCTGTAACCCCTGATTGATTTGTCATCTGGAGGAACACGGAAATGACCACGGAAAAAGTGAAGTACGGCGTCCACTCCGAAGCCGGGAAACTGCGTAAAGTCATGGTTTGCTCCCCAGGTCTGGCCCATCAGCGGCTGACCCCGAACAACTGCGATGAGCTACTGTTCGACGACGTGCTGTGGGTCGCCCAGGCCAAGCGCGACCACTTCGACTTCGTCACCAAAATGCGCGAGCGCGGCATCGACGTGCTGGAAATGCACAACCTGCTGACCGACATCGTCGCCATCCCCGAAGCACTGGACTGGATTCTCGAACGCAAGGTTACCGCCGACTCGGTGGGCCTGGGCCTGATCAATGAAGTGAAATCCTGGCTGCAAAGCCTGGAGCCACGGCACATCGCCGAATTCCTGATTGGCGGCGTGTCCGCCGACGATCTGCCGGACAGCTTCGGTGGCAAGACCATCCAGATGTTCCGCGACTTCCTCGGCCACTCCAGCTTCATATTGCCGCCGCTGCCCAACACCCAGTTCACCCGCGACACCACCTGCTGGATCTACGGTGGCGTGACGCTGAATCCGATGTACTGGCCGGCGCGTCGCCAGGAAACCCTGCTGACCACCGCGATCTACAAATTCCATCCGCAATTCACCAACGCCGATTTCGAAATCTGGTACGGCGATCCGGACAAGGATCACGGCAGTTCGACCCTCGAAGGCGGCGACGTCATGCCGATCGGCAACGGCGTGGTGTTGATCGGCATGGGCGAACGTTCGTCGCGTCAGGCCATCGGCCAATTGGCGCTGAACCTGTTCAAAAACAAGGCCGTGGAAAAAGTCATCGTCGCCGGCCTGCCGAAATCCCGCGCGGCGATGCACCTGGACACCGTGTTCAGTTTCTGCGACCGCGACCTGGTGACGATCTTCCCCGAAGTGGTCAACCAGATTGTCGCCTTCACCCTGCGCCCTGACGAAAGCAAACAGGGCGGCATCGACATCCGCCGTGAAGAAGGCAGCTTCCTCGACACCGTCGCCGCGGCGCTCAACCTGCCCAAGCTGCGCGTGGTGGAAACCGGCGGCAACAGCTTCGCCGCCGAACGCGAGCAATGGGACGACGGCAACAACGTGGTGGCCGTGGAGCCCGGCGTGGTCATCGGCTACGACCGCAACACCTACACCAACACCCTGTTGCGCAAGGCCGGCGTGGAAGTCATCACCATCAGCGCCGGCGAACTCGGCCGCGGCCGTGGCGGCGGCCACTGCATGACCTGCCCGATCATCCGCGACCCGATTGATTACTAACCTCTGAGCCCTGGCCGGCACTTACCCAGTGCGGCCAGGGGGATAACCGACACCGAAGGAGATCCATCATGGCTTTTAACATTCACAACCGTAACCTGCTCAGCCTGGAACACCACACCCCACGTGAGCTGCGTTACCTGCTTGACCTGTCCCGCGATCTGAAACGCGCGAAATACACCGGCACCGAGCAACAGCATTTGAAGGGCAACAACATCGCCCTGATCTTCGAAAAAACCTCGACCCGCACCCGTTGTGCATTCGAAGTGGCCGCCTACGATCAAGGCGCCAACGTTACCTACATCGACCCGAATTCCTCGCAGATCGGCCACAAGGAAAGCATGAAGGACACCGCTCGCGTGCTCGGTCGCATGTACGACGCCATCGAGTACCGAGGCTTCAAACAGGAAATCGTCGAAGAACTGGCCAAGTTCGCGGGTGTGCCGGTGTTCAACGGCCTGACCGATGAATATCACCCGACCCAGATGATCGCCGACGTACTGACCATGCGTGAACACGCCGACAAGCCGATCCACGAAATCAGCTACGCCTACCTCGGCGATGCGCGCAACAACATGGGCAACTCGCTGCTGCTGATCGGCGCCAAGCTGGGCATGGACGTGCGCATCTGCGCGCCGAAAGCCCTGTGGCCGCTGGACGATCTGGTGGAACGTTGCCACCAGTACGCCGAAGAAAGCGGCGCACGTATCACCTTGACCGAAGACCCGAAAGCGGCGGTCAAGGGCGTCGATTTCATTCACACCGACGTCTGGGTATCGATGGGCGAGCCGGTGGAAGCCTGGGCCGAGCGCATCCAGCAACTGCTGCCGTATCAGGTCAACGCCGAGCTGATGAAAGCCACCGGCAACCCGCGCACCAAGTTCATGCACTGCCTGCCGGCGTTTCACAACAGCGATACCAAGGTCGGCAAACAGATCGCCGAGCAATATCCGCACCTGAAAAACGGCATCGAAGTGACCGACGACGTGTTCGAGTCGCCGGCCTGCATCGCCTTCGAGCAAGCGGAAAACCGCATGCACACGATCAAGGCGATTCTGGTCTCGACCCTGGCTGATCTCTAACTGGTTGAAGATGATCGTTCCCACGCTCCCGCGTGGGAATGCATCCCGTGACGCTCTGCGTTACAGCGGACGCGGAGCGTCCGTGGCGGCATTCCCACGCAGAGCGTGGGAACGATCAATACGAAAAGGACATGCACCATGCGTATCGTCGTAGCCTTGGGCGGCAACGCCCTGCTCCGCCGTGGTGAGCCGATGACCGCTGACAACCAGCGCGCCAACATCCGCATCGCCACCGAGCAAATCGCCAAGATCCACCCCGGCAACCAACTGGTCATCGCCCACGGCAATGGCCCGCAAGTCGGGCTGCTGTCGCTGCAAGCGGCGGCCTACACCTCGGTCAGCCCTTACCCGCTGGACGTGCTCGGCGCCGAAACCGAAGGCATGATCGGCTACATCATCGAACAGGAACTGGGCAACCTGCTCGACTTCGAAGTGCCGTTCGCCACTTTGCTCACCCAGGTCGAAGTCGATGCCAACGACCCGGCCTTCAAGAACCCGACCAAACCGATCGGCCCGGTCTACGACAAGGCCGAAGCGGAAAAACTTGCGGCAGAGAAAGGCTGGGCGATTGCCCCGGACGGCGACAAGTTTCGCCGTGTAGTCGCCAGCCCACGGCCAAAACGCATCTTTGAAATCCGCCCGATCAAGTGGCTGCTGGACAAAGGCAGCATCGTTATCTGCGCCGGTGGCGGCGGTATCCCGACGATGTATGACGAGAACCGCAACCTCAAAGGCATCGAAGCGGTGATCGACAAGGACCTGTGCTCCTCGCTGCTCGCCGAGCAACTGGAAGCCGACTTGCTGGTGATCGCCACCGACGTCAACGCCGCGTTCATCGACTACGGCAAGCCAACCCAAAAAGCCATTGCCGAAGCCCACCCGGACGAACTCGAACGTCTCGGCTTCGCCGCCGGGTCCATGGGACCGAAGGTGCAGGCAGCCTGCGAATTCGCCCGCCATACTGGCAAGGTCGCGGTGATCGGTTCGCTGGCCGATATCGAAGCCATCGTGCAGGGCACCGCCGGTACGCGGGTCAGCACGGCGAAACCGGGCATCAGCTACCGATAACAATAATGACCGGGGCAGGCTGAGGGCCTGCCCTGCTCCCATGCCTTGAAAGGAGTACCTCAATGGCCCAATTCGAACCTGGTCATTTGCACATCGAGCGGCACGCATTGACGGACGATGACGTCAATTACAACGTGCACCTGGACTATGAAGTGTTCACCGATCCGCAGAAGGGCAAAGGGATTCAGTTCACCCTGCACGGCAGCATGCAGGGCAAGGACATGAAGGAGACGTTTTTCCTGCCCAAGGAAGAGGCCTACAACTTCGCCCGCGACGTGACGAGGATTGCCGAGAAATACGGGATTCCCAAGACCCACAGCCAGATCGGCTCGGTGCACAAGCACTACGATCTGATGTTCGAGGATATTCGGCAGAAGTTGAATATGCACTCGGGGGATCCGGTCAATCCCGAGCATTTCGAATAACCACGAATTCACCACAATGATCGTTCCCACGCTCCGCGTGGGAACGATCAGCGGGGACACAGGTTTCACCATTAGCCCGCCCCAAGGCATACTTGCTTCCCTCCGTTCTGCAGAACACTGAACCGCCCCATGCGTATCCACGTCAGCTTCATCGACCGCGTCGGCATCACCCAGGAAGTCCTGGCTATTCTCGGTGGACGCAATCTCAATCTGGATGCGGTGGAGATGATCCCGCCGAACGTCTACATCGACGCGCCGACCCTGAGCCCGCAAGTGCTCGAAGAACTCAAGGATGCGCTGTTTCGGGTACTCGGCGTTGAAGCGGTGACCGTGGTCGATATCCTTCCCGGACAGCGTCGGCACTTGCAGCTCGACGCCTTGCTGGCGGCGATGACCGACCCGGTGCTGGCCCTCGACAGCGCCGGCAAAGTGCTGCTGGCCAACCCGGCGTTGATTGCGTTATACGGCCGCGAACCCGCCGGAGAAAGTGTCTCGGCGCTGTTCAACGATCCCGGCCTGCTCGACACCCTGCTCGAAAACGGCTTCCGCCTGCCGCTGCGCGAGATCACCGTCAACGGCCAGACCCTGTTGCTCGACGCCACGCCGATCACTGACGCCGGCGCCCTGCTGACCCTGTATCAACCAAACCGCATCGGCGAACAACTCTCGGCGCTGCACCACGACCATGCCGAAGGCTTCGACGCGCTGCTTGGCGAATCCCCGGCAATCCGCACCCTCAAGGCCCGCGCCCAACGGGTCGCGGCCCTCGATGCGCCGTTGTTGATTCAGGGCGAAACCGGCACCGGCAAGGAGTTGGTTGCCCGCGCCTGCCACGCGATCAGCGCCCGCCACAGTGCGCCATTTCTCGCCCTCAACTGCGCGGCGCTGCCGGAGAATCTGGCCGAGAGCGAACTGTTCGGCTACGCCCCCGGCGCTTTCACCGGCGCGGCGCGCGGCGGCAAGCCAGGTCTGATGGAACTGGCCAACCAGGGCACGGTGTTTCTCGATGAGATCGGCGAAATGTCGCCGTACTTGCAGGCCAAACTGCTGCGCTTCTTGAACGACGGCAGCTTCCGCCGCGTGGGGGGTGATCGCGAGGTGAAGGTCAATGTGCGCATCCTCAGCGCGACCCACCGCGACCTGGAAAAAATGGTCAGCGAAGGCTTGTTCCGCGAAGACCTGTTCTACCGCCTCAACGTGCTCAATGTCGAAGTCCCGCCGCTGCGCGAACGCGGCCAGGACATTCTGTTGCTGGCGCGCTACTTCATGCAGCAGGCCTGCGCGCAAATTCAGCGCCCGGTCTGTCGTCTGGCCCCGGGCACTTATCCGGCGCTGCTCGGCAATCGCTGGCCGGGTAACGTGCGGCAATTGCAGAACGTGATCTTCCGTGCGGCGGCGATTTGCGAAAGCAGTCTGGTCGATATCGGCGACCTCGACATCGCCGGCACCTCCGTCGCACGCCAGACCGACAGCGATGTCGACAGCCTCGAACAAGCCGTCGAAGCCTTCGAGCGCGAGCTTCTGGAAAAGCTTTACGTCAGCTATCCCTCGACTCGCCAGTTGGCGAGCCGTCTGCAAACCTCGCATACCGCCATCGCCCATCGCCTGCGCAAATACGGCATTCCCAACAAACCCTGACTCACCACCGCCCCACTGTAAGGAGTGAGCCTGCTCGCGATAGCGGTATGTCAGCTAAACGTGCGTTGACTGATACACCGCTATCGCGAGCAGGCTCACTCCTACAGGGGACCGTGGCGATCTTGAAAACGACCTCCATCTGTACTGAAAGCGCTACAGCGGAACGATATCGATACACCCTCCTCTGATCACCGCTGTGCAAGGCGTTGATCCCGTTCAGCTTTTTTCTTCGCACCGAGCTGTAGCGATTTCGCTACACCGCTCAATCTATCGATGTTCAGCAGAATCGTTAACTCGTTGATTAACAAAGAAAAATTAACCTTGGCCGCGTTCTTGCTAATCAATCCTCATAAATAAGGGCCTTCGCGCCCACGCTTTCCACCGCGTCCACCAGACGAGTCTGGCCCCTGAGGAGTTTCCATGAGCGAGTTGCGTTTTACTGAAGATCACGAATGGCTGCGCACCGAAGCCGACGGCAGCGTTACTGTCGGCATTACCGCGTTTGCGCAGAACGCCCTGGGCGACGTGGTATTCGTGCAACTGCCTGAATTGCAGCCCTACGAAAAAGGCGCTGAAGCCGCCACCGTGGAATCGGTCAAAGCCGCCAGCGGCGTATACATGCCCCTCGACGGTGACGTGCTGGAAGTCAATCCGGCGCTGCAAGACGCCCCGGAACTGGTCAACGAAGATCCGCTGGGCGAAGGCTGGTTTTTCCGCTTCCAGCCAAGCGACGCTTCGGCAGTCGCTAAACTGCTCGATCAGGACGCGTATGACCGTCTGATCAAAGCCCAAGCCGAAGCCTGAGGAATAAACGCCATGACCCAAGTCAACCTCGGCACCGCCAACGAATTCATCGCCCGCCACATCGGCCCGCGCGCCGATGACGAGCAAGCCATGCTCAACAGCCTCGGCTTCGACTCGCTCGAAGCACTGAGCGCCAATGTCATCCCGGAAAGCATCAAGGGCACCAGCGTCCTCGGCATGGACGACGGCCTCAGCGAAGCCGACGCCCTGGCGATGATCAAAGCCATCGCTGGCAAAAACCAGCTGTTCAAAACCTACATCGGCCAGGGCTACTACAACTGCCACACGCCATTGCCGATCCTGCGCAACCTGCTGGAAAACCCGGCCTGGTACACCGCTTACACACCGTACCAGCCAGAAATTTCCCAGGGCCGTCTCGAAGCGCTGTTGAATTTCCAGACCCTGATCAGCGACCTCACCGGTCTGCCGATCGCCAACGCTTCTTTGCTCGACGAAGCCACCGCCGCTGCCGAAGCCATGACCTTCTGCAAACGCCTGAGCAAGAACAAGGGCAGCCACCAGTTCTTCGCCTCGATCCACAGCCACCCGCAAACCCTCGACGTGCTGCGCACCCGTGCCGAGCCGCTGGGCATTGACGTGGTCGTGGGCGATGAGCGCGAACTGACTGACGTCACGCCGTTCTTTGGCGCGCTGCTGCAATACCCGGCGAGCAACGGCGACCTGTTTGATTACCGCGAACTGACCGAACGCTTCCACGCCGCCAACGCTCTGGTGGCCGTGGCCGCTGACCTGCTGGCCCTGACCCTGCTCACCGCACCGGGCGAGTTCGGCGCTGACGTGGCCATCGGTTCGGCGCAGCGCTTTGGCGTGCCGCTGGGCTTCGGTGGTCCGCACGCGGCTTACTTTTCGACTAAAGATGCGTTCAAGCGCGACATGCCGGGCCGTCTGGTCGGTGTCTCGGTTGACCGGTTCGGCAAACCGGCGCTGCGTCTGGCGATGCAGACCCGTGAGCAACACATCCGTCGCGAGAAGGCCACGTCGAACATCTGCACAGCGCAGGTGCTGCTGGCCAACATCGCCAGCATGTATGCCGTCTACCACGGCCCGAAAGGCCTGACGCAGATCGCCAGCCGTGTGCATCACCTGACCGCGATCCTGGCCAAGGGCCTGACCGCGCTGGGCGCCAAAGTCGAACAAGCCAACTTCTTCGACACGCTGACCGTGGCCACCGGCGCGCACACTGCTGCACTGCACGACAAGGCCCATGGCGCACAGATCAACCTGCGCGTGATTGACGCTGAACGGCTGGGCCTGTCGGTCGACGAAACCACCACTCAGGCTGACATCGAAGCCCTGTGGAGCCTGTTCGCCGACGGCAAGACCCTGCCGGATTTCGCCGCCCTCGCAGCCATGGTAGAAAGCACCATCCCGGCCTCGCTGGTACGCCAGTCGCCGATTCTCAGTCACCCGGTGTTCAACCGTTATCACTCGGAAACAGAGTTGATGCGCTACCTGCGCAAACTGGCGGACAAGGACCTGGCACTGGATCGCACCATGATCCCGCTGGGTTCGTGCACCATGAAACTCAACGCCGCCAGCGAAATGATCCCGGTGACCTGGGCCGAATTCGGTGCCCTGCACCCGTTCGCTCCGGCCGCGCAAAGCGCCGGCTATCAGCAACTGACCGATGAACTGGAAGCGATGCTCTGCGCCGCCACCGGTTACGACTCCATCTCGCTGCAACCGAACGCCGGTTCGCAAGGTGAATACGCTGGCCTGCTGGCGATCCGTGCTTATCACCAGAGCCGTGGCGACGAGCGCCGTGACATCTGCCTGATTCCGTCGTCGGCCCACGGTACCAACCCGGCCACGGCACAAATGGCCGGCATGCGCGTGGTCGTCACCGCGTGCGATGCGCGCGGCAACGTCGACATCGAAGACCTGCGTGCCAAAGCCATCGAGCACCGCGAACACCTCGCCGCGCTGATGATCACCTACCCGTCGACCCACGGCGTGTTCGAAGAAGGCATCCGCGAAATCTGCGCGATCATTCACGACAACGGCGGCCAGGTGTACATCGACGGAGCCAACATGAACGCGATGGTCGGCCTCTGCGCACCGGGCAAATTCGGCGGCGACGTGTCGCACCTGAACCTGCACAAGACCTTCTGCATTCCGCACGGTGGTGGCGGCCCGGGCGTCGGCCCGATTGGCGTCAAGTCGCACCTGACCCCGTTCCTGCCCGGCCACGGTCAGATGGAGCGCAAGGAAGGTGCAGTCTGCGCAGCACCCTTCGGCAGCGCGAGCATTCTGCCGATCACCTGGATGTACATCCGCATGATGGGCGGCGCCGGTCTCAAGCGCGCTTCGCAACTGGCGATCCTCAACGCCAACTACATCGCCCGTCGCCTCGAAGAGCATTACCCGGTGCTCTACTCGGGCAGCAATGGTCTGGTGGCGCACGAGTGCATTCTCGATCTGCGTCCGTTGAAAGACAGCAGCGGTATCAGCGTCGATGACGTCGCCAAGCGCCTGATCGATTTTGGCTTCCACGCCCCGACCATGTCGTTCCCGGTGGCCGGTACGCTGATGATCGAGCCGACCGAAAGCGAATCCAAAGAAGAACTGGACCGCTTCTGCGACGCCATGATCTGCATCCGCGAAGAAATCCGCGCAGTGGAAAACGGCACGCTGGACAAAAACGACAACCCGCTGAAAAACGCCCCGCACACCGCAGCAGAGCTGGTTGGCGAGTGGACCCACCCGTACAGCCGCGAGCAAGCCGTGTACCCGGTGGCCTCGTTGATCGAAGGCAAATACTGGCCGCCGGTCGGTCGCGTCGACAACGTGTTCGGCGACCGCAACCTGGTGTGCGCCTGCCCATCGATCGAAAGCTACGCTTAAGAGCAGCAGCTGCAAGTTTCTAGCTGCAAGCTGCAAGTCAGGGCAGATCGGGTTCTGACTTGCGGCTGTTGTTTTTCAGCAAGCAATGCAGCGTGAACACGAGCTGCAAGGAAAAGCCAATCCGCCTTTAACTTGCAGCTTGCAGCTTGCAGCTTGCAGCTTGAAGCTACCAACTGCTCCGCAGGAGCCACTCATGTCGTTAAGCGTGTTCGACCTGTTCAAGATTGGCATCGGTCCCTCCAGTTCCCACACCGTCGGTCCGATGCGCGCGGCTGCGCGTTTCGTCGAGGGTTTGCGCCGGGAAACCCTGCTGACCACCACCGCCAGCGTGCGGATCGAGCTGTACGGTTCACTCGGCGCCACCGGCAAGGGGCACGGCAGCGACAAAGCCGTGTTGCTCGGTCTTGAAGGCGAGCACCCGGACACGGTCGACACCGAAACCGTCGCCGCGCGGCTGCAGGAAATACGCGGTAACGGTCGGTTGAATCTGGTCGGCGAACACAGCATTGCGTTCAATGAGAAAGAACATCTGGCGATGATTCGCAAACCACTGGCCTACCACCCCAACGGCATGATCTTTCGCGCCTTCGATGCGGCGGGCATTCAAATCCGCAGCCGCGAGTACTACTCGGTTGGCGGTGGTTTTGTCGTCGATGAAGACGCCGCCGGTGCCGACCGCATCGTCGAAGACGCCACGCCGCTGACCTTCCCGTTCAAAAGCGCCAAGGACCTGCTCGGCCATTGCAGCACTTACGGTCTGTCGATCAGTCAGGTGATGCTGACCAATGAAAGTGCCTGGCGCCCGGAAGCGGAAACCCGCGCCGGCCTGATGAAAATCTGGCAGGTGATGCAGGATTGCGTCGCCGCCGGTTGCCGTAACGAAGGCATTCTGCCCGGCGGCTTGAAGGTCAAACGCCGCGCGGCAGCGTTGCATCGGCAATTGTGCAAGAACCCGGAATCGGCCTTGCGCGATCCGCTGTCGGTGCTCGACTGGGTCAATCTTTACGCACTCGCCGTCAACGAAGAAAACGCCAACGGCGGGCGCGTGGTTACGGCGCCAACCAATGGCGCGGCCGGGATCATTCCAGCGGTGCTGCATTACTACATGCGGTTTATCCCCGGCGCGAGTGACGACGGCGTCGTGCGCTTTTTGCTGACCGCCGCCGCCATCGGCATTCTCTACAAGGAAAACGCCTCGATCTCCGGTGCCGAGGTCGGTTGCCAGGGCGAGGTCGGCGTGGCCTGTTCAATGGCGGCCGGCGCCTTGTGCGAAGTGCTCGGCGGCACTGTGCAGCAGGTCGAGAACGCCGCGGAAATCGGCATGGAACACAACCTCGGCCTGACCTGCGACCCGATTGGCGGCCTGGTGCAGGTGCCGTGCATCGAGCGCAATGCCATGGGCTCGGTGAAAGCCATCAACGCGGTGCGCATGGCCATGCGCGGCGACGGCCAGCATTTCGTCTCCCTCGACAAGGTCATCCGCACCATGCGCCAGACCGGCGCCGACATGAAAAGCAAATACAAGGAAACCGCCCGCGGCGGTCTGGCGGTCAACATTATCGAATGCTGATGCTCGCGCATCGGCGGCTGCACATTTTTCAGGAGTTGAAGATGTCTACCGAATCACTGTCGAAAACCCCGCTCCATGCCCTGCACCTCGAACTGGGCGCGCGCATGGTGCCGTTCGCCGGCTATGACATGCCCGTGCAATACCCGCTCGGGGTGATGAAAGAACACCAGCACACCCGCGAACAGGCCGGGCTGTTTGACGTCTCGCACATGGGGCAGATCCGCCTGACCGGTGCCAACGCCGCCAAAGCCCTGGAAACCCTGGTCCCGGTGGATATCATCGATCTGCCGGTGGGCATGCAGCGTTACGCGATGTTCACCAACGAAACCGGCGGCATCCTCGACGACCTGATGGTCGCCAACCTCGGTAACGACGAGTTGTTTCTGGTAGTCAACGCCGCGTGCAAGGACCAGGACCTGGCGCATCTGCAACAACACATTGGCGCTCAGTGCACCATTAAGGCGCTGTTCGAAGAGCGCGCCTTGCTCGCCCTGCAGGGTCCGGCGGCGGTTACCGTCCTCGCCCGCCTGGCACCCGACGTGGCGAAAATGACGTTCATGCAGTTCAACCGTGTGTCGTTGCTGGGAGTGGATTGCTTTGTCAGCCGTTCGGGCTACACCGGTGAAGACGGTTTTGAAATCTCGGTGCCGGCCGCCGAGGCGGAAAAACTCGCCCGCGCGCTGCTCGCCGAACCCGAAGTCCAGGCCATCGGTCTCGGCGCGCGCGATTCGCTGCGTCTGGAAGCCGGCCTGTGTCTGTACGGCCACGACATGAGCACCGACACCACGCCAATCGAAGCCAGCCTGCTGTGGGCAATCTCCAAGGCACGCCGCGCCGATGGCCCGCGGGCCGGCGGTTTCCCGGGCGCAGCGCAGATCTTTGTCCAGCAACAGAACGGCGTCGCGCGCAAACGCGTCGGCCTGCTGCCGCAGGAACGTACGCCGGTGCGTGAAGGCGCAGAGATCGTCAACGAGGCCGGCGAAACCATCGGCAGCGTGTGCAGCGGCGGTTTCGGTCCGACCTTGGGCGGCCCTTTGGCGATGGGGTACCTCGACAGCGCCTACGTTGCTCTCGACACACCCGTTTGGGCCATCGTTCGTGGGAAAAAGGTGCAAATGCTTGTAAGCAAAATGCCATTTGTTCCGCAACGCTACTATCGTGGCTGATTGACTGTTTCTATAAGTAACGCGATTGCGTTATGCATGCACTAATGTGTAACGCAATCGCCATAAAACAGTGCGTTTTTTAACAATCGAAACGAATATGAACGTTGCTTATAACGTTTGAAGAAAATAGAACCGAACAATCGTCTAAGGCCACACTAGTGGACTGACTAATTCCCGCCAAGCGCAATAAAACCGGGCCCCTCACAGGGGTTGTTTTTTCTCCCGTAGTTGGCGTAGAGTTTATCCACTGTGTTTGCATGGGTCAGCTTTGAATCGTGACCTGGGCAGTAGCCTACAAGTTAGCTACATCCCGCTCGACGTCTTCTTACTCCTTGCAACCAGCTCCAGTACTCTTTCATGAGAAAGAGGCTGTCATCAATTTTTGCGTCAAAGGAAATAAGAAATGTCCCAACGTCAGAGCGGTACCGTCAAGTGGTTTAACGACGAGAAAGGTTTTGGTTTTATCACGCCTGAAAGCGGTCCGGATCTGTTCGTGCACTTCCGCGCCATTCAGGGCAACGGCTTCAAAAGCCTGAAAGAAGGCCAGAAGGTGACTTTCGTCGCTGTGCAAGGCCAGAAAGGCATGCAGGCTGACGAAGTACAAGCAGAAGCCTGATCTCAGTAACGAAAAAGCCCCTGATATTGATATCAGGGGCTTTTTTGTGCGCGCGAATCCGTAAAATGGCGCTTCATTTTACGGCCAGAGGCTGCCATGTCGAAAAACCAGCTCACTCCACAGGGCGACTTTCCCGCCGTTGGCCTTGGCCGTCGACTGGCAGCGGTGTTTTATGACTTCCTGCTGTGCACCGCCCTACTGATCGTCACCGGATTCGTTTACAAGCTGATCCAGGCCGCGATCATCGGCGAAGAGCGCCTGCGGGCGCTGACCGATGCCGGGCAGCTTGATGGTGATCCGCTGTACTCGACGGTGCTGCTGTTGGTGTTGTTCGGCTTCTTTGCCAAGTTCTGGACCCATGGCGGGCAGACGCTGGGCATGCAGGTTTGGGGCATTCGAGTGCAGAACGCTGACGGCACGGCGATCAGCCTGTGGCAGGCGCTGCTGCGGTTTATGGTCTCGATCGCGTCGTGGCTGTGCGTTGGGCTGGGGTTCTTCTGGTCGCTGTATGACAAGCAGAAACGCACATGGCATGACATCTATTCGGATACTCGCTTGGTGCGAATCCCGAAAAAGAGTAAATAACCTACATACGCTGAGAGCTAATGTAGGAGTGAGCCTGCTCGCGATAGCGGTGTGTCAGTCAACTTATTGCTGACTGACACACCGCTATCGCGAGCAGGCTCACTCCTACAAGGGGTTTGCTTAAGCGTTACCGGCCAATTTCATCCGCGCCGCCTGGGTGAAGTCGAGCATGCGCTTCAACGGCCGGATCGCCTGGGGAATCAGCGCCGGATCGACAAAGATCTCGTTGCTACCTTCCTGCAAGCACTTGAGCGTGCGCTCAAGGGTGTTCATGGCCATCCACGGGCAATGTGCACAACTGCGGCACGCCGCGCCGTTACCGGCAGTAGGTGCCTCGATGAAGACCTTGTCCGGGCACAGCTGCTGCATCTTGTAGAAGATGCCACGGTCGGTCGCCACGATGAAGGTCTTGTTCGGCAGGGTTTGCGCAGCAGCGATCAGTTGGCTGGTGGACCCGACGGCGTCCGCCAGTTCGATCACCGATGTCGGCGACTCCGGGTGCACCAGAATCGCGGCATCCGGATACAGCGCCTTCATGTCCTCCAATTGCTTGGACTTGAACTCTTCGTGAACGATGCAGGCACCGTCCCACAGCAGCATGTCGGCGCCGGTCTTGCGCTGAATGTAGGTGCCCAGATGTTTGTCAGGCCCCCAGATGATCGTCTCGCCGTTATCCATCAGGCTCTCGACGATTTCCAGCGCGCAGCTTGAAGTTACCACCCAGTCAGCCCGAGCCTTTACCGCGGCGGAAGTGTTGGCGTAAACCACCACCGTGCGTTCCGGGTGCTGATCGCAGAACGCCGAAAACTCGTCGACCGGGCAACCCAGGTCCAGCGAGCAGGTCGCCTCCAGCGTCGGCATCAGCACGCGTTTTTCCGGGTTGAGGATCTTTGCGGTCTCGCCCATGAATTTAACGCCGGCAACCACAACGGTCTTGGCCGGGTGGGCATTGCCGAAGCGGGCCATTTCGAGGGAGTCGGAGACACAGCCGCCGGTCTCTTCGGCCAGGGCCTGAATCACCGGATCGCAATAAAAGTGAGCCACCAGCACCGCGTCCTGAGCCTTGAGCTCGGCGGCAATGGCAGAACGGTAATAAGCCTCTTCTTCGGCCGTCAGCGGTTTTGGCTGCTTGGCATCGAGGTGGGCTTGCACCAGAAGGCGTTCGGAAATCTGCGTCATGTTCGCAAGACCTGCAGGCGCTTTCGCGCGAAAGTCGAGTATACACCCGGCTCCGGACCGCTTGAGGGTACCGCCGGGAGAGTGAGTGTCATCAGGCACGGACAGCGTTGAAGCTGCGCAAGGCTACAGAATATCCCGTTGATACAAAAGATGATTCTGATCTGTGTCAGGCCGGGTGGCGCTGAAACGAAGGGCGTCTGAAATGCAGGCAAAAAAAAACCCGGAAATCCTCACTTTCGTGGGCCTTCCGGATTTTCTAAACCGCCAAATATGGTGGGTCGTGTGGGATTCGAACCTACGACCAATTGGTTAAAAGCCAACTGCTCTACCAACTGAGCTAACGACCCGCTGTGTGGTGGCGCGTATAATACTGATTTTTAAGGACTATTCAACACCTTTTTGAAAAAAATCAAAAATAAGGGGTTGGATCGCTCACACCCGCCGCTGCAAAGCCTTCTGCACGCAAGCGGCAGCTGTCGCATTTGCCGCACGCGCGGCCGTCATCGTCGGCCTGATAGCAGGAAACGGTCAGGCCATAATCCACGCCGAGCTTCACGCCGGCCTGGACAATCTGCGCCTTGCTCAGGTTCTGCAAAGGCGCCTGAATGCGGAAGCCATTGCCTTCCACACCAGCCTTGGTCGCCAGATTGGCCATGCGCTCGAACGACTCGATGAACTCGGGGCGGCAATCCGGGTAGCCGGAATAATCGACCGCGTTCACGCCAATGAAGATGTCGCGAGCGCCGAGGACTTCTGCCCAGCCCAGCGCCAGAGACAGGAATACCGTGTTGCGCGCCGGCACGTAGGTCACCGGAATGCCCTCGCCCAGCTCTTCGGGAATGTCGATACTGGTGTCGGTCAGGGCTGAGCCACCCATGCCGTTGAGATTGAGGCCGATCACCTTGTGCTCGACCACACCCAGATCGCGCGCCACCCGAGCGGCAGCGTGCAGTTCGGCGTGGGAACGCTGGCCGTAATCGAAGCTCATGGTGTAGCAGGCGTAGCCTTCAGCGCGGGCCATCGCTACCACGGTGGCCGAGTCGAGGCCGCCGGACAGCAGGATGACCGCGCGTTTTTCGGTGGTGTTCAGTTGTTCAGTCATGTCAGCGCCCCGGCTCGTCATTCCAAAGATATTTGTGCAACTGCAATTGCAGGCGTACTGGCAGGTTGTCCGCCACCACCCAGTCCGCCAGATCCCGTGCGTTGAGATCATGGTGACTTGGCGAGAACAGGACTTCGCCGGCACGTTGGTCGAGACCGTACTGAATCAGCTTGGAGACGGCCCAGTCATAGTCTTCCCGCGAGCAAATGACAAACTTCACCTGATCGTTGCGGGTCAGCAGTTCGATATTTTCGTAACGGTTGCGATGGGCTTCTTTGGAGCCCGGCGTCTTCAGATCGACCACACGACTGACGCGCGGATCGACCGCCGAAACGTCGAGGGCGCCACTGGTTTCCAGCGAGACCTCGTAACCGGCATCACACAACTGCTTGAGCAATGGAATGGCGTTCGGCTGCGCCAGCGGCTCACCGCCGGTGACGCAAACGTAGCGCGGACGAAACCCGGCCACTTGTTCAAGGATGTCGTCGAGGTTGCGAACGGTGCCGCCGCTGAACGCATAGGCGCTGTCGCAGTATTGGCAACGCAAAGGGCAACCAGTCAGGCGCACGAAAACCGTGGGCAGCCCAGCAGTCCGCGTTTCCCCCTGCAACGAGTAGAAAACTTCGGTGATTCTCAATGTGTCTTGCATAGTCGCCACGGGCGTAACAGCTAAACAGGCTGTCCGCCTCCGTCAGGCACTTCAGGCAATCCCGCCAACGCGTAGACCGCCAGAAGCGTGTTTCAGAAAAAGGGCGTGAATTCTAACGAAAAAACCCGCGACAAGCGCGGGTTTCTTCGTGAAGGGTCAAACAGCCTTACATGCGCTGCAGATCGCGTTGGGCCAGCTGCGCGGCGGAAGTGCCCGGATACTGGGCGACCACCTGCTGCAAAATGCCTTTGACCTTGTCGGTATGACCGAGGCGGCGCTCGACATCAGCCAGCTTGTACAGCGAGTCCGGCACTTTGTTGTGCTTGGGATAGAGCTGCGAAACCTTGGCAAAAGCCTGACCGGCGCCTTGCAGATCGCCTTTGGCCAGGTTCACTTCGCCCAACCAGTATTGGGCGTTGCCCGCGTACTGGCTGTTCGGGTATTTGCGCAGGAACGCGGCGAAAGCCTGGCTGGCCTTGTCGAAATCCTTGGCCTTGATCAGGTCGAAAGCGGCATCGTAATACAGCTTTTCCTTGGCCGGATCAGCCGGTTCGCTACTCGCTGCCGGCGCCTGGGCAGCCGCCCCGGCTCCTGCAGCAGCACCGGCAGCAGCACTTGCATCGCCACCGGTAGAAGAATTCTCTGGAGTCGCGGCTGGTGCAACGCCGGATCCTATGCGCCGATCAAGATCCTGGTATCGCTCCAGGGATTCCTGCTTCATGCGCGCAACCTGATTCTGCAGTTCTTCAATCACGCCTTGCTGGCGCGAGATCTGATCCTGCATCTGTTGCAATTGGTTGAACAGCATGCCTTGTGCCGAGGCAGGGGCCGAAGCCGCTCCCCCGGCATAGGCGCCGTTCGTACCGTAACCCGCAGGCGGATAACTGCTCCCGCTATTGTTATAACCGGAGTTGTCATCGACCACAGGAACCGCAGCCCACGCCGCAAGCGGCGCGAGACTGAGAGCCAGAACAGTTACAGCACGACGGCACGTTCGCATATCGAATTACTTACGCAGTTCGACGCGACGGTTCTGGGCCCAGGACTGCTCGTCGTTGCCGGTAGCAACTGGACGCTCTTCGCCGTAGGAAACCAGTTCCAGCTGAGCTGGGGAAACGCCTTGCAGTACCAGGTAGCGCTGAACGGCTTTCGCACGACGCTCGCCCAGTGCCATGTTGTACTCACGAGTACCACGTTCGTCGGTGTTGCCTTCCAGAACAACGCGAGCGCCGTTTGCTTTCAGGTCTTTGGCGTGAACGTCCAGAGCGCGCATGGCTTCTGGCTTCAGGTCCGAGCTGTCGTATTCGAAGTAGAAGGTGGTGATTGCGCGCAGAGCAGCTTCTTCGCTCAGGGAACCGTCAACGGCACCAGTGTTTGCGCCGTAACCAGCGTTTGGATCAACAGCGCCTTCACCGGCGTTGTCGCCGCCTTTGGACGAGCAACCTACAGCTACAGCCATGGCCAGAGCCAGCGCAGCAAATTTACCAAACTTCAGCATTTCCATCGTGAAACTCCTAATGAACCCCAGTGTGTTAAGTAAAACGTGTAGCGCCGCGTCAGTTCAGGTAAGGGGACCAGGACGGTTCTCTGACTTCGCCTTGAGCGGTAGGAAGCGGGAGCCTCACGCGTCCATTAATGGACACGAGCATCAAGACTCCCCGGCCCTGCTGGCGGGTGGCGTAGATTACCATGGTGCCGTTGGGCGCAACAGTAGGTGACTCGTCCAGAGTGCTATCAGTGAGGATCTTTACACTGCCTCGCTGCAGATCCTGAGCTGCCACCTTGAAATTGGTGAAGCCATCCTGACGGTGGATCATCACCAAAGTCTTTTCATCGGCCGAGAGTTTAGGGTTGGCGTTGTAGTTGCCTACGAACGTCACACGCTCGGCACCACCGCCACTGGCGCTGGTTTTGTAGATCTGCGGCTTGCCGCCACGGTCGGAGGTGAAATAGATGGTCGAGCCATCCTTGCCCCAGTACGGTTCGGTGTTGATGCCAGGACCTGCGGTCACGCGGGTGATCTGACGCGAACCGAGGTTCATCACGTAGATGTCCGGGTTACCGTCCTTGGACAGCACGAACGCCAGGCGATTGCCGTCCGGCGACCAGGCTGGCGCACCGTTCAGGCCTTCGAAGTTGGTGATCTGCTCACGGCGACCGGTATCAATGTTCTGCATGAAGATACGTGGGCGCTTCTGCTCGAACGACACGTAGGCGATACGCTTGCCATCCGGTGCGAAACGCGGCGACAGGATCGGCTCGCGCGATTGCAGCAGGGTCACGGCGCGGGCACCGTCATAGTCCGAACGCTGCAGGGTATAGCGGGTGTTCTTCTCGGAGAACCGCTCGGCCGTCACGTACAGCAGGCGGGTCGAAAACGCGCCTTTGATACCGGTGAGCTTTTCAAACGACTGATCGGAGATGTAATGCGCCATGTCGCGCAGCTGTTCGGTGGTACCGGAAACGCTGCCATCGGCCACTTTCTGTTCGGTAGCCACGTTGAACAGTGCCCACTGCACCTGCAGGCGACCGCCCGCTGGAACAATGCTGCCGATCATCATGTATTGCGCACCGACAGCCTTCCAGTCACGAAAGATGATTTCGCTCGGCTGGCTTGGCTGGCTGATCATGTTCTGCTTTGGAATCGGCGAGTAGTAGCCCGAGTTGCGCAGGTCGTTGCCAATGATCTCAGCCATGTCGTCCGGCAGGACGGCACCGCCCTGGAAGCCGAACGGTACAACGGCGATCGGGGTGGCCCGATCGCTGCCGCTGGTGACCAGAATGTTCTTTTCATCCGCCATCGCGATCCCTGCCATGCAGCAGATCACGACCAGCATTCCTCGAAGAAGGTTTCTCACAAGGCTAAATCCTCAGGTGTGAATGTCATCTTGAACGAACGATACGGAGCGAAATCGCTCGGCTTCATTCCCTGCATTTCTGTCAAACGTCCAATATTCTTGACCGCCGCCACTGCCGAAGCATCGAACGGACCGTCGCCACTGGATTTGGCCACGCTGACCGAGGTCACCGTGCCGTCCGGCAACATGCCGATTTGCAGCACGACCGTCATGCCTTTGCGTGCCGAAGGAGGACGCGCCCACCCTTCTGCCGCTCGTGCCCGAATCAGGTCATCGAAACTGCCCGCGACTTCGTCGCCCTGCTCATCGGCCAGGGCCTGCTGGCGCTGCGGCGTATCGGAAAGCAAATCTGCCAGGGCCTGAGCCTTTTTGTCTTCGGCGGATTTACGTGCCGCTTCCTGCGCTTTCTTCTTCGCAGCATCGGCAGCCGCTTTCTTCTTCGCGTCCTCGGCGACTTTCTTCTTCGCCTCGTCAGCTTCAGCTTTCTTCTTGGCGTCTTCGGCGGCTTTCTTCTTCGCGTCTTCGACGATCTTCTTCTTGGCTTCTTCGGCAGCGGCTTTCTTGGCCTCTTCCTCGGCAGCCTTCTTCGCTTCGTCTTCGGCTTTCTTCTTGGCTATATCAGCCAATTGTTTCTCTTCAGCCTTTTTGGCCTCGGCTTTCTTCGCGTCGTCGGCTTTCTTGGCTTCATCAGCCTTTTTCGCTTCGTCCGCTTTTTTCGCCTCGTCGGCCTTCTTGGCTTCCTCGGCCTTTTGAGCCGCCTCCTCTTTCTTTTGTTCCGCCGCCTTCACCGCTTCCTGCTCGATCTTTTTCTGTTCCATCTGTTCGACTTCGGTCTGGCGCGCGGCGGATTTCTTCGCCTCACCCGCAATCTTCTGATTGGTCTGGGTGGTCGCCTGACTTTTTGATTTCAGCTGGTACAGAGTCGCCTGGACGATCGGCTTGGCCGGCGGCAGTTCCGGCGTGAAGGCAAAGCTGACGAACAGCATGCCGAACACCAGCACGTGCAGGACAATTGCCAGAACACTAGGCCAGAAGTAGCTTTCCGAGGCGGACGGCTCTCGCTGTTGCTGCATCAGGGGGCCTCGGTAATCAGACCAACGTTACCGACCCCGGCTTTCTGCAGCCCGCCCATGGCACCCATGACGGCGCCGTAGTCGACGGTCTTGTCGCCACGAATGAACACCTGGGTACGTTTGCCGCCCTCGGTGCCGGCGCGAATGATCTTGGTCACCGCGTCCGTCATTTGCGGCAGGGTCATGGCCCTGTCCTGTTGCTTCTCGGTGTCGACTTCGCTGCCAAGGTTCCAGTAATAGGTCTTGTCAGCCTTGATCGAAATGGTCAGGACCTGAGTGTTGTTGTCCTGCGGCAAGGCTTCGCTGGAAACCTTGGGCAGATCAACTTTCACGCCCTGATTGAGCATCGGCGCGGTCACCATGAAGATGACCAGCAGCACCAACATCACGTCGATGTAAGGCACCACGTTCATCTCGGCGACCGGCTTGCGCTTTTTGCGAGCTCGAGCGATTAAAGCCATGGGGAAATACCTGCTTATTCTTCGCTGGTGTGCACTTTGCGGTGCAGGATCGCCTGGAATTCATCGGCGAAGGTGTAGTAACGGCCCAGCAAGGTTTCGCTGCGGGCAGCAAAACGGTTGTAAGCGATGACCGCCGGGATCGCGGCGAACAGGCCGATCGCGGTGGCGATCAGGGCTTCGGCGATACCCGGGGCCACGGTGGCCAGGGTCGCTTGCTGGGCACTGGCCAGGCCGCGGAAGGAGTTCATGATGCCCCATACGGTACCGAACAGGCCGATGTACGGGCTGACCGAACCGACAGTGGCGAGGAATGGCAGGCTCTGCTCGAGCTTCTCTTCTTCACGGGAGATAGCCACGCGCATGGCACGGGCCACACCTTCCATCACCGCTTCAGGATCGACCCCTGGCTGCTGACGCAGGCGGGAGAATTCCTTGAAACCGGCACGAAAGATCTGCTCGACGCCCGAATCCGGATCCGGGTTGCTGCCCGCCTGACGGTACAGCTTGGACAGGTCGATACCCGACCAGAAGCGCTCCTCGAAGCTCTCCAGGGCGCGTCGACCGGCACGCAGCAAGTTGCTGCGCTGAAAGATCATGATCCATGAGGTCACCGATGCGGCCACCAGAGTCAACATTACCAACTGCACCACGATGCTGGCATTGCTGACCAGGCTCCACATGGAGGAATGGTCGACGACGTTAGCTTCCACGCTTTATCTCCTGCTTTGAGTGTGTACCCGGGCCGACCGCGTCGGCGAAGGCCGCACGCAGGTCTTCGGGAAGGGCCCGGGGTTTCAAACTGTCGGTGCGCACGCAGGCCACCAAAAACTGCCCTTCACAGAGCAGCACATTATCCGTGGCCCGCCTGACCTGCTGTTTGAAGCGCAGGCTGGCACGGTTCAATTCGGTTACATCAGCGCTTACCAGCAGTTCGTCGTCCAGTCGCGCCGGCGCGTGGTAGCGCGCTTCGCTGGAGTGCACGACGAACAACAGGTCCTCTCCGGCAAGCTGCGATTGGGCAAAGCCCAGTTCGCGGAGCCGCTCGGTTCGAGCCCGTTCCATAAACTTGAGGTAATTAACGTAATACACGATGCCGCCCGCATCGGTGTCTTCGTAATAAACGCGACAACGATGTGCGAACGGCCCAAGCCCGTTTTGCGCGCGCATACTCTAGTGCTTACTCCTCAGGTTGCCAATCCGGCCAGGCAACTGTTTTTCATTGATTCGAGGCTTTACCGTAAAAGTACCGTCGTCTGACAGTACAAACCCTGAATAAATCGACAGCAAATGTGTATCAGTCGTCCACGGCATCAAGAAACTCGTCTGCCACGGGCATTTCGCCCATTCGTGACGGAATGTTTAAACCGAAATGCAGATAGGCATGCCGCGTCACCACCCTGCCCCGCGGCGTGCGCATGATATAGCCCTGTTGAATCAGATACGGTTCCAGCACGTCTTCAATGGTATGGCGCTCTTCGCTGATCGCGGCGGCAAGACTGTCGATCCCGACCGGCCCGCCATCGAACTTCTCGATCATGGTCAGCAGCAGACGCCGGTCCTGATGATCGAAACCGTGTTCATCGACATCCAGCAGGTTCAACGCCAGGTCCGCCACCGCTTTGGTGATGTGGCCCTTGGCGCGGACTTCAGCGAAGTCGCGCACTCGACGCAGCAGGCGGTTGGCGATCCGTGGCGTACCCCGGGCGCGACGAGCGATCTCGAACGCCCCCTCCGGATCGAGCGGCAAACCAAGAATGGCCGCCGAACGACTGACAATCGTCGCCAGATCCGCCGTGCTGTAGAACTCAAGGCGCTGGACGATACCGAAACGGTCACGCAGCGGGTTGGTCAGCATGCCGGCGCGGGTGGTCGCGCCGACCAGGGTGAACGGTGGCAGATCCAGTTTGATCGAGCGTGCTGCCGGCCCTTCGCCGATCATGATGTCGAGCTGAAAGTCTTCCATCGCCGGGTACAGCACTTCTTCCACGATCGGCGACAGACGATGGATTTCGTCGATGAACAACACGTCGTGCGGCTCAAGGTTGGTCAGCAATGCCGCCAGATCACCCGGACGCTCAAGCACCGGCCCCGAGGTGCTCTTGATCGACACGCCCATTTCCTGCGCGATGATATTGGCCAGGGTCGTTTTGCCCAGCCCCGGCGGACCAAAGATCAGCGTGTGATCCAACGATTCGCTACGGCCGCGAGCGGCCTGGATGAACAGCTCCATCTGCTCGCGCACGGTCGGCTGGCCAATGTAATCGGCCAGGCTGACCGGACGAATCGCCCGGTCCTGGACTTCTTCGCGTTCGCGCGGGCTGTGCGCGGCGGCAATCAGACGATCAGCTTCAATCACTTAAATCATTCCCTTCAGGGCGCGGCGGATCATGTCTTCACTGCTCAGGTTTTTCTCTTTGATCGCGGAAATCGCCTTGCTCGCTTCCTGCGGCTTATAGCCCAGGGAAATCAGTGCGCTGACCGCATCGTTCTCGGCGGTATTGACCGGCGCCGGGCCGTCCGGCTGATTCGGCACCAGCGCAAACATCGCCGGCGAGGTTTCCCAGGCCTTGAAGCGATCCTTGAGCTCGACCAACAGACGCTCGGCGGTCTTCTTGCCGACGCCCGGCACCTTGGTCAATGCCGACGTATCCTGGGACTGCACGCAACGAATCAGCTCATCGACTTCCAGGCTCGACATCAGCGCCAGCGCCAGTTTCGGCCCGACCCCATTGAGACGGATCAACTCACGGAAAAAGTCTCGCTCACGCTTGCCGGCAAAGCCATAGAGCAACTGCGCGTCTTCGCGTACGACCAAGTGGGTGTGCAGGGTCAGCGGTTCACCGACCGACGGCAGACGATAAAGGGTGGTCATGGGCACTTCCAGCTCATAGCCAAGGCCGTTTACATCCAGAATCAGGTGCGGCGGCTGTTTCTCAGCCAGGGTGCCGCGCAAGCGTCCAATCACGTTTTGAATCCTTGAGCGCTGGCCAGCCGTGGGCTGGCGACGATTGAATAGGGCTTGCGCGCCGACAACACAGGCATCGTAAAGCCACTTTCAGGAAAATTGATGCTGATGCTATCAGAGACGCAGGCGCCCGCCACGACTGCGTGCGGTTCCCAAGCCGTGCGGCAACAGACTGGAGCGGGTGTGGGCGTGACAAATGGCAATAGCGAGGGCATCCGAGGCATCGATTTGCGGTTTGCTGGTCAGTTTGAGCATGTGCATGACCATCATTTGCACCTGCTCTTTATTGGCAGCACCGGTGCCGACCACAGCCTGCTTGACCTGCGTGGCGGTGTACTCGGCGATTTCCAGGCATTCTTCTGCGCCGGCAACAATCGCTGCGCCGCGCGCCTGACCCAGCTTAAGCGCCGAGTCGGCGTTCTTCGCCATAAAGACCTTTTCGATGCCCATGGTCACCGGGCCATAGGTCTTGATGATCTCGCGCACGCCGCGATAGACGATTTGCAGACGCTCATGCAGCTCGCCGGACCCGGTGCGAATACAGCCCGAGGCCACGTAGATGCAGCCGCCCCGCCCGGTATCGCGAACGATCCCGTAACCGGTGATGCGCGAACCGGGGTCGATACCAAGAATTAGAGTCATAACGCCTGCAGATTCATAAAAACGATTTACCTGACACCCATTACAAATGTGGGAGCGAGCCTGCTCGCGAAGGCGGTATGTCAGCAGATACAGGTGCTGAATGACACACCGCTTTCGCGAGCAGGCTCGCTCCCACAGGAAGACTAGTCGCTAATCAGCCGAGCTGGGCGGCCACGTCTTCGGGGATATCCGCGTTGGAATAAACGTTCTGCACGTCATCCAGGTCTTCAAGCATGTCGATCAGCTTGAGCACTTTCTCCGCACCTTCCAGATCCAGTTCGGCGCTGGTGGTCGGCTGCATGACGATTTCCGCGTCATCACCTTTGAATCCAGCGGCTTCCAGTGCGTTACGCACCGCATAGAAGCTGGTGAAGGAGGTGAACACGTCGATCGAACCGTCTTCGTGAACGACGACATCATCGGCATCAGCTTCCAGCGCCGCTTCGGTCAGCGCGTCTTCGTCGACGCCTGGCGCAAAGCTGATCTGACCCTTGCGCTCGAACAGATACGCCACCGAACCGTCAGTGCCCAGGTTTCCGCCACACTTGCTGAAAGCGTGGCGCACCGCGGCGGCGGTACGGTTGCGGTTGTCGGTCATGCACTCGACCATCACCGCCACGCCGCCCGGGCCGTAACCTTCGTAGGTCAGCTCTTCGACGTTGTCGGCCTCGGTGGCACCGGCACCGCGCGCCACGGCGCGGTCGATGATGTCACGGCTCATGTTGGCGCTCAGCGCCTTGTCCAGGGCCAGACGCAAACGCGGGTTGGAACCCGGATCGCCGCCGCCCTGCCGGGCCGCAACGGTCAGTTCACGGATCCACTTGGTGAAGATCTTGCCCCTCTTGGCATCCTGACGTTCTTTGCGGTGCTTGATGTTTGCCCACTTGGAATGACCTGCCATAACTCGCTCCGAATTCTCTTTGAAACCTTGCCCGCCCAGCTTGTGCAGGGCTAGCAATTAAAAAATCTCGACCTGAGAAAGAAAAAAGGCGCATCCGAAGATGCGCCTTCAGGCCCGTCTTACTCAGCCTTTGGCGTTTCGCGCAAACGAATGTGCAGCTCGCGCAATGCCTTGGCGTCCACCACGCCCGGTGCTTGCGTCATCACGTCGGCAGCACTCTGGGTTTTCGGGAAGGCGATCACTTCGCGGATCGACTGGGCACCGGTCATCAGCATCACCAGACGGTCCAGACCGAAGGCCAGACCACCGTGCGGCGGTGCACCGTATTTCAGAGCGTCGAGCAGGAAGCCGAATTTCTCTTCCTGTTCCGCTTCATTGATGCCAAGCAGACGGAATACCGCTTGCTGCATTTCCTTGCGGTGGATACGGATCGAACCGCCGCCCAGCTCAGTACCGTTCAACACCATGTCGTACGCGCGGGACAGCGCGCCGGCCGGGTTGGCTTCGAGTTCTTGCGGCGAGCACTTCGGCGCGGTGAACGGGTGGTGCAGTGCGGAGAAGCTGCCGTCGTCGTTCTCTTCGAACATCGGGAAGTCGACGACCCACATTGGCGCCCACTCGCAGGTCAGCAGCTTGAGGTCGTGGCCGAGCTTGATGCGCAGCGCGCCCAGGGCTTCGCTGACGATCTTGGCCTTGTCGGCACCGAAGAACACGATGTCGCCATCGACTGCGCCAACACGATCGAGGATCACGTTGAGCTTGTCTTCAGGGATGTTTTTCACGATCGGCGATTGCAGACCCTCAACACCGGCCGCGCGCTCGTTGACCTTGATGTACGCCAGGCCCTTGGCACCGTAGATGCCGACGAACTTGGTGTAATCGTCGATCTGCTTGCGCGGCATGCTCGCCCCGCCAGGAACGCGCAGTGCGGCGATACGGCATTTCGGGTCGTTGGCCGGACCGCTGAATACTTTGAAGTCGACTTCTTTCAACTGGTCGGCAACGTCAACCAGTTCCAGCGGGATACGCAGATCCGGCTTGTCCGAACCGTAGCGGCGCATGGCTTCTTCGAAGGTCATGTGCGGGAATTCACCGAACTCCAGACCCAGCACTTCCTTGAACAGGTTGCGGATCATTTGTTCGGTCAGGCCCATGATCTCTTTTTCATCGAGGAAGCTGGTCTCGATGTCGATCTGGGTGAATTCCGGCTGACGGTCAGCACGCAGGTCTTCGTCGCGGAAGCACTTGGCGATCTGGTAGTAACGGTCGAAACCGGCCACCATCAACAGTTGCTTGAACAATTGCGGCGATTGCGGCAGGGCGAAGAACGAACCGGCGTGGGTGCGGCTCGGCACCAGATAGTCACGCGCACCTTCAGGGGTGGCACGGGTCAGGATCGGCGTTTCGACGTCGAGGAAGCCGTTCTCGTCGAGGAAGCGACGAATGCTGGTGGTCATGCGCGAACGCAGGCGCAGCTTCTCGGCCATTTCCGGACGACGCAGGTCGAGGAAGCGATAACGCAGACGGGTTTCTTCGCCGACGTCGGAGTATTCGTTGAGCGGGAACGGCGGGGTTTCCGACTCGTTCAACACTTCCAGTTCATAACCCAGCACTTCGATCATGCCCGAGGCCATGTTGGCGTTGGTGGCGCCGGCCGGACGCAGGCGCACCTTGCCGGTGATTTTCACGACGTACTCACTGCGCACGCGATCGGCAGCGGCGAAGCTCTCGGCGCGATCCGGATCGAATACCACCTGGGCCAGACCATCACGATCACGGATATCGAGGAAAATCACCCCGCCGTGGTCGCGGCGACGGTGAACCCATCCGCAAAGGGTAATTTCCTGGCCGTCCAGGCTTTCGTTCAGTTGGCCGCAATAGTGGCTGCGCATCATGATAATGGTTCGCTTCTCGTCATTCGATATTCGGTGGAGATTCCGGCGCACTGAGGCGGTGCGGAAACTCACGCGTGTCGTTCGTCCAGGGATTGAACCCTAGTCAGCTTTGTCGCCACCGGCCAGGTTCTTCTTGGCTCCGGTCTTGAAATCGGTCTCGTACCAACCGTTGCCGCTGAGGCGAAAACCCGGCATGGACAGCTGCTTCTTCAGTTCGGGCGCCTGGCAGGCCGGGCAGTCGACCAGCGGTGCGTCACTGATCTTTTGGATGGCTTCCAACTGATGACCACAGGAAGCACATTGGTAATCGTACATCGGCATGGAGGTGTCTCGGCGATCAGGTTGCCGCCGCGCGCGGGGCTTTGCGGCGAAAGGGCGGGATTATATCGATTAAATGCCGCCTGTGCAGCCGTAAGACTGCACAGGCGGCGGCCTCGTTTGCAACCGTCGCTCAGGGCGAATCGGTCGGCGTCGCTTGCCGGACGCCATTCATGACACACACCACCCGCACCAGCGCGCTGAAATTCTTCACCCCGCCATGGCGCAGATGCACCTCACGGTCGACGTGGGACAGCAGCGAGCTGATCGAACAGCAATTGTCTGCGGCCATGCTACCGAGGATGTTCCAGTAAACCTGCTCCAGCCGCAGGCAGGTCGCATAACCGTTCAGCCGCACGGATCGGGACAATGGCTGAATCAATGCCATGTCGAATGCGTGGATGAACGGATCGACTTTCAATTCATGTGGCAAGCCGACAATCCTGTCGCCTCGCCTGTCTCCTTCTACCATATCGCTGACACTCCTTTGCCATCTCTGCTTGTTTGAAAAGTCACATCCTGTGGCTTTCATAAAAGCGCAGACACAAAGTTATATCCAGACGACTAATTGACCGTCACCGTAGGATAAGCCGACGACACAGGTAAGATTGCGGACAGCGCGCGAGCCATGAACCTGATGGCCCGCGCGCCCGGCTTACGCTTCCAGCAGTGCGCGCAGCATCCACGCGGTCTTCTCGTGCACCTGCATGCGCTGGGTCAGCAGGTCAGCGGTCGGCTCGTCGCTGACCTTGTCGAGCAGCGGGAAGATGCCCCGCGCGGTGCGAGTCACCGCTTCCTGACCTTCAACCAATTGCTTGATCATGTCCTCGGCGCTCGGTACGCCCTCCTCTTCCTTGATGGAAGAAAGACGGGCGTAGGTGGCATAGGCGCCCGGTGCCGGGAAGCCCAGCGCGCGGATACGCTCGGCGATCGAGTCCACCGCCAGCGCCAGTTCGTTGTATTGCTCCTCGAACATCAAGTGCAGGGTGCGGAACATCGGACCGGTGACGTTCCAGTGGAAGTTATGGGTTTTCAGGTACAGCACGTAAGTGTCCGACAGCAGGCGTGACAGCCCTTCGACGATGGACTTGCGATCTTCTTCACTGATACCGATATCGATTGCCATGTTTACCCCCTAAAGGCGATTGAATTCATCCAACAGGTGCAGACCCACTCTAGCAAGACTGCCGGCAGCCTGCCGACCCCAAACGGCAAACAGGCTGCGACAAATCGACCGACAGCGTGCCATTGGCCGGGCTGATTTGAGTAGCCGCAGGCTTTGCTGTTAAATAGGCAGTGTGTCGCCATGCCCCATTTTCCGGGGTGTTGCGCATAGGCTGATGCCGTGAACGTGTCCACCGCCTCTTATTTTGTTCCGAAGCGAACCGTGCGCCTTCAGCTCTTCCTTGTGAGCCGTCATAACGTGAGCCAATCAAAATGTTGAAAATCGTCCACCTGCTAATGGGCGCAGCAGCCTTGCTGCTGTCGTTCATACCCAGCCTGAAATCCGAAGCCGTTCCTTACCTGCAACAACCCGATGCACTTTACCTGGCCTTTTTCGGCCTGCTGAACCTGGTCATTGCCCCAGTGATTCCTTACTGGAACAAAGGCCCGCGCCAGCATCTGCAAAACCTGGTCAGCGCGCTGCTGGTACTGACCGTCGTCCTGCAAACCCTGACCCTGATCGCGCCGATGCCCGTCATCGCCGGCCAGCCTGCGGTGTTGTTCAGCCTGTTGATCGCCGTGGTTGCCGTGGTGCTGCACCTGGCCGTCAGCTTCTACAAGTCGTCGCCGGCGGCCGCGCCGACCCATTACGACATGAGCAACCGCGATACCGGCACCGTGAAGTGGTTCAACACCTCGAAGGGTTTCGGGTTTATCTCCCGGGATTCCGGTGATGATATTTTCGTGCACTTTCGCGCCATCCGTGGCGAAGGCCACCGCGTTCTGGTTGAAGGCCAGCGCGTCGAGTTCTCGGTGATGAACCGCGACAAAGGCCTGCAAGCCGAGGACGTCATCGCCGCCTTGCCGCGCCGCTGATCCAAAGCAAAAAAAAACCGCGAGCAGTCTGGCTGTTCGCGGTTTTTTTATGCCTGCCGAATGGATCAATAATGCGGCGGCGGCGCGTCTTCTTCAAAAGCACCGAACTGCCCGACCATTTCCTCCTGACGCTTGAGCAGCGCTTGTATCTGCAACTGCAGACGCTCAACCACTCGCTGCTGGGCCACCAGCACATCGTTCAATGCCTGAATGGTGTCGTCCTGAAAGGCCATGCGGCTTTCCAGATCGGTAACGCGTTGTTCCAGGCTCATGACTCAGCCCTCCACAAAAGTGAATTCTTCGGTCAGCACCAGACGCAGGCGTTCGCGAATGGCCGCTACCTGTTCTGCGCTGTACGGTTTGGCCGGATGCCTGCCCCAGACCGGCGCCGGCCAAGCGGCATCGTCCCGCTTGCGCACGATGACATGCATATGTAACTGACTGACAACGTTACCCAACGTCGCGACGTTCAGCTTGTCGGCGTCGAACGAATCCTTCAGCAGTTCGGCCAGCGCGGTGGTCTCCTGCCAAAGCTGCTGCTGGTCAGCGACATCCAACTGAAACAACTCACTGATATCGTCGCGACGAGGCACCAGGATGAACCACGGGTAGTTCGAGTCGTTGGACAACAACAGCCGGCAGAGCGGGAAATCGCCGATGACCAGCGTGTCCTGTTGAAGTCGTGAATCTAAAGCAAACACAGTGTGTACTCCCGGCTGATCCTTTAACTCAGCTTAGCGGTCGCTCCCAAGAAGCGGCGCACCAAGCGACTGAACGGCAGCATACCTGCGAACGCAGCGACCTTCACCTCAACCGCACCCTCAAATCGCCGATGCCCCGACATGAAACATTTATCTCAGCAGCGCACCAACACGAGCCTTACCTTAAGTCTGGACTTGAGAAACAGGACGGAAATCCTTGAGGCGCGCCACCCTGGATCCTTCTCCGCCAGATTAACTCAGAGTCAGCTGTGATTTTTTTGCACCAAAACCGCACATCACGTCTACGCTCACTGGGTCGGGCATCCGCCAAATACTCACTGCGGGGTGAACCGGTAACGTTTTTGGTTGTCATGCGCGCCTTTGGTGCGCTGCAACACCATTGTGGGAACGCCGTCAAGCCCACGACAAAAACAGGCCAGAGGCCCCGTTTTCACAAGGTTTTCACATATGCGGGCGCAACGCAGAAAAATAACCGCAGCGGTTTTGCGGTTTGTGCACGCTTGTTGCATTCATAACCGTATGGACTATAAGCGCACTGCTGGAAGCGGTCGCCCAGGTCCCATAAGAACAGTGGCAGGGTTGCCCGATGGAGATTCAAGTGTTTTGCCAGGGACTCTTTTTTACCGATGCAAAAAGGCCCAGAAACAGCGATAAAGTTGTCAGTCCGGCTGCATCGGTACTGTGAATTTGCGACATCCACCGCTTCCTTTGCGACAACCGCGTAAAGAAGCTGAAAGGTTGGTTTCGCAAGTATCGCCAACATTGTCGGCGTGATATAAGTTTGCGCCGACACAAAAAGAAAGAGCCGCCCAGATAATAAAACAGGTGGGACGGCAGTACTCTTCTAAAAACCAAAGGAGCAAATCACGATGCGCGTGATGAAGTGGAGCATGATCGCACTGGCAGTTGCAGCAGCCGCCAGTTCTCAGTTGGCTACGGCCGCCCCGTTTGTAAGTGATCAGTCTGAAGCCAAAGGCTTCGTTGAAGACGCCAAAGCCGATCTGTTGATCCGCAACTATTACTTCAACCGCAACAACAAAGATGGCGGTGACGACCAGAAAGACTGGACCCAGGGTATCTGGGGTAACTTCAGCTCTGGTTATACCCAAGGCACCGTAGGCGTGGGCATTGATGCCTTCGGCTACCTGGCAATCAAACTCGACGGTGGCGATGGCACCGGTGGCACCGGCAACATGAGCCGCGACGCCGATGGCCACGTCAACGACAGCCAGGGCAAAGCCGGCGCTGCCGTCAAGTTCCGCGTATCGAAAACCGAGCTGAAAGTCGGTGACATGCAGCCGAGCACCGCTCCTGTGTTCGCTGTTGGTGGCTCCCGAATCCTGCCGCAAACTGCCAGCGGCTTCCAGCTGCAGAGCAGCGAGATCAAGGATCTTGATCTGGAAGCCGGTCACTTCTACTCCGGTACCAGCCAGGACCGTAACTCCCGCGAAGGTGGCCTGTACGCCAACTACGCTGGCGTTGAAGCCAACACCATCGACTATTTCGGTGGTAAATACGGCATCACCGAAAACCTGAGCGCTTCGCTCTACGGCGCGAAACTGGAGGACGTCTGGAACCAGTACTACGCCAACGTCAACCTGACGACTCCGTTCAGTGGTGACACGTCGTTGAACACTGACTTCAACATCTACCGCACCAGCGATACCGGTGATGCGAAAGCCGGCGACATCAGCAACACCACGTTCTCCCTGGCCACCGCCCTTTCGTTCCTGAAAGCGCACACCATCACCGTAGCCTTCCAGAAGGTCAACGGTGACACGCCGTTCGACTACATCGGCGTCGGCAAAAACAACCGTGGTGGCGACTCGATCTTCCTCGCCAACTCCATCCAGTACTCTGACTTCAACGGCCCGAACGAGAAATCCGCTCAGATCCGTTATGACATCAAGATGGCCGAGTACGGCGTTCCAGGTCTGAGCTTCATGACCCGCTACGTTAAAGGTTGGGATATCGATGGCACCGGCCTCGCCGACAACAGCCAGTATCGCACCCGGACTGGCGCACCACTGTATGGCGAAGACGGCAAGCACAACGAAACCAACCTGGAAGCCAAGTACGTTGTTCAGTCTGGCCCGGCAAAAGACTTGTCCTTCCGCATTCGTCAAGCATGGCACCAGGCTAACGCTGACCAGGGCGAAGGCGACATCAAAGAGTTCCGTCTGATCGTCGACTACCCGCTGTCGCTGTTGTAATCGCATCCAGTTAGTTTGCGATAACAAATAAAAAGGCCCATCTCAGGATGGGCCTTTTTTATTGTTGCTACGTTCACCTGCATTGACTGCCAGGTCAGGCAGTTAATTAGCAACCTATCATTTAGTTGCCGGTTCCTGCATGACACGAATAACGCGCTGCGGAAAAGGAATATCAATTCCTGCAGCCTTCAAACGATCGCGCGATAGTTCATTGAACATGAACATCACATCCCAGTAATCGGCAGTTTTAACCCACACACGCAGGGAAACTGTGATCGAACTGTCGCCCAGTGTCGAAATCACCGCTTGTGGCTCAGGGTCCTGCAGCACGCGCTCGTCTTTGGCCAGGTCCAGCAGCACCTGCCGGGCCTTCTGCAGATCCGCCTCGTAATCGACACCGACATCGAACACAACCTTGCGGGTAGGCTGACGGTTGGTATTGGTGATAATACCGTTCGACAGGTTGCCGTTGGGCAGGATGATGGTCTTGTTGTCGCCGGTACGCAGCACCGTATGGAAAATCTGAATGCTGTCGACGGTGCCCGCCACGCCCTGGGCTTCAATCCAGTCGCCGATACGGAACGGACGGAACAACAAAATCAGCACGCCGCCGGCGAAATTCGCCAGGCTGCCTTGCAGCGCCAGACCAATGGCGAGACCGGCAGCACCGATGGCGGCAACGAACGAGGTGGTTTCCACGCCGATCATCGAGGCGACGCTGACAATCAGCAGCACCTTGAGAATGATGTTCGCCAGGCTGCTGATAAAGCCTTGCAGCGCCAGGTCGGCATTGCGCAGGGCCAGCAGGCCGCCGAGCTTTTGCGTGACCTTGTTGATCAGCCACCAGCCGATCGCCAGGGTAATCACCGCCAGCAGCACGCGGCTGCCGTATTCCATGATCATCGGGATCCACGCCTGGGATGCCTTGACCAGGTTGTCCACTTCAGCATTCAAGTCCATGTTCCATCTCCTGATTTTCCCCTTCCCGGGGGATACACAAAATAATATGGGAGCAAGCCTGCTCGCGAAAACGCTGTGTCATTCAACAAGAATTGACTGACACATTGCATTCGCGAGCAAGCTCGCTCCCACACAGTCACAAACCAAGCTTAGTCGCGGAAATTGTTGAACTGCAGCGGCATGCCGAATTCCTTGGCACGCAGGGCCGCGATGGCTTCCTGCAAATCGTCACGCTTCTTGCCGGTCACCCGGACCTGCTCGCCCTGAATGGCGGCCTGGACCTTGAGCTTGGCATCTTTGATGTGGCCGACAATCTTCTTCGCCAGCTCTTTGTCGATGCCTTCCTTGAGGATGGCGTCCTGCTTCATCAGTTTGCCGGAAGCGTAAGCGTCCTTGACCTCAAGGCACTGCACGTCGATCTTGCGCTTGACCAGCGCCAGCTTGAGGATTTCGATCATCGCTTCGAGCTGGAAGCCGGCTTCGGCGGTCAGGCTGACGGTCAGGTCCTTTTCCTTGAACTCGAAGCTGCCCTTGCCTTTCAGGTCATAACGACGATCGAGTTCCTTCACGGCGTTCTCGACCGCGTTGGTGAGTTCGTGTTTGTCCAGTTCGGATACCACGTCGAACGACGGCATGTAATCTCTCCAATAAAAAGGCGCGCTCGATGGGGGCGGAGCGCGCTTGGCTTGCGGTTAAAATCGGGCTCATTATAACGGGACTTTTCCTACCCATACGGCGAGCCGCACATGCCTGTACGCAATCGAGCAAAAAACTGATGTCGACTCCCTGGCATGTTCTCGGCGCCGGCAGCCTCGGCACACTTTGGGCGACACGACTGGCCCGTACGGGATTGCCGGTGAGGCTGATCCTGCGTGACCCGATGCGCCTGCGCAGCTATGAAGCCGCAGGCGGACTGACCCTGTTAGAAAACGGACAAGCCAGCACCTATGCAGTTCCCGGCGAAACCGTGGACAACCCCGCACCGATTCGCCGCCTGCTGGTCGCATGCAAGGCCTACGACGCTGAAGAGGCCGTTGCCCGGCTTGCGCCGCGCCTGGCACCCGATGCCGAACTGATCCTCTTGCAGAATGGCCTCGGCAGCCAGGACGCCGTGGCTGCACGAGTCCCCTTGGCGCGCTGCATCAGCGCCTCGAGTACCGAAGGCGCGTTTCGCGATGGCGACTGGCGCGTGGTGTTCGCCGGCCATGGCTTCACCTGGCTGGGCGATGCCGGGCATCCCGTCGCGCCGGTCTGGCTGGACGATCTCGACGCAGCGAAGATTCCCCACGAATGGAGCACCGACATCCTCACGCGGTTGTGGCGCAAACTGGCGCTCAATTGTGCAATCAATCCACTGACCGTACTGCACGACTGCCGCAACGGCGGGCTGCAACAGCACCAGTGCGAAGTCGCCACGCTGTGCGGTGAGCTTGCCGAGTTGCTCGAGCGCTGCGGCCAGCCGGCAGCAGCCGACAATCTGCAACAGGAAGTTGAACGGGTGATCCATGCCACGGCGGCCAATTACTCCTCGATGTACCAGGACGTTGCCAACCGCCGTCGCACCGAAATCAGCTATCTGTTGGGGCACGCCTGCACAGTCGCCGCGCGTCATCAGATGAACCTGCCGCACCTCAGCCAATTGCAGCAGCGCCTGATCAGTCATCTGCGCAGCCGTGGATTGCCCAGCGACTGAGCAGCGGCTACGCTGGCGACTTGTTCCTTTGTTGCGATAAACCCGATGCCATTGCGCCAGCGCCTTGAAAACCTGCCGGTCGGCCAGAAATTGCTGGCTGCCCTGCTGGTGCTGTTGACCACCGTTCTGCTGGTCGCCAACCTGACTTTTATCAGCGCCGCCTATTACATTTCCCAGGAAAGCATGGCGCCTCAGGCCTTGCAGACCATCGGCCGGCTGATAGCCAATCCAAGCCTGGTCAGCGACGCCCTGCAATCGCCGCGCAACGCCGAGCGACTGCTCAAGGAACTCGACAGCTATTCGCCCCTGCGCGCTGCCGCCTTGTATGACGGCAAGGGCGAACGCCTCGCGCAGGTGCAGCATGGCGAAAAACTCAGCCTGCCAGCGCACTACCGGCATGTCGAAAGCTGGCAGCTAACCGAGTTTCGCAGTAATCAACTGATCACCCTGCCCCGCCCCGGCACCGAGCCTGGGCACCTGCTGCTGGTGGCGAGCAGCGAATTGCCGATGGCCTTCTACACCGGCACCCTGACGGCCAGCCTCGGCATTCTGATTTTCAGTGTGTTGCTGTGGCTGGTGATTGCCCGGCAGATCAAACGCCTGATCACCCGGCCGATTCATCAGCTCGAAGAACTGTCACGCCAGGTCACCCGAGAAGAGAACTACGCCCTGCGCGCCGCCCGTGGCAACCACGACGAAATCGGCAGCCTCGCCGAGGCCTTCAATACCATGCTGTCGCGCATCGAGGCCCGCGAGCAGCAGCTCAAGCGCGCCCGCGACGACTCGCAAGCCGCCTACGATCAGGCTCAGGGCCTGGCCGAGGAAACCCGGCACACCAACCGCAAGCTGGAACTGGAAGTCCAGGTGCGCAGCAAGATCGAGAAAAAACTCACCGGTTTCCAGAACTACCTCAACAGCATCATTGACTCGATGCCTTCGGCGCTGATCGCCCTCGACGAGCAGCTCTATGTCACCCAGTGGAATCAGGAAGCCAGCGCGCTTTCCGGCACGCGCCTGGACGAAGCGCTGAACCAGCCGATCTTCCTCGCCTTCGAACCGCTGAAACCGTTTCTGCCGCAGCTCAAGGAAACGGTCGAGCAGCACACCGTGGCGAAAGTAGAGCGGGTCACCTGGCTCAAGGGTGACGAACCGCGGCATTACGCGCTGACGTTTTATCCGTTGATGGGCGGTGCCGGGCGTGGGGTGGTCATCCGTATCGATGACATCACCCAGCGCTTGTCGCTGGAAGAAATGATGGTGCAGTCGGAAAAAATGCTCTCGGTCGGCGGTCTTGCCGCCGGCATGGCCCACGAAATCAACAACCCGCTGGGCGCGATTCTGCACAACGTGCAGAACATTCGTCGGCGGCTGTCGACGGAGCTGCCGAAGAACCTTGAAACCGCCGAGCAACTGGGCATCGAACTGGATGCCGTCAATCGTTACCTGCAAGGCCGCGAAGTCCCGCAACTGCTCGACGGCATTCAGCAGGCCGGGGCGCGGGCGGCGAAAATCGTTACACACATGCTCAGCTTCAGCCGCCGCAGCACCCGGCAAATGGCCCCGTGCGATCTGCCGGCGCTGATCGATCAAGCCGTGGAGATCGCCGGCAATGACTTCGACCTGGCGATCGGTTTCGACTTCAAGGGTCAGGCAATCATTCGCCAGTTCGACCCGGCCCTCGGCCCGGTGCCCGGCACCGCCAACGAACTGGAGCAAGTGTTGCTCAACCTGCTGAAAAACGCCGCCCAGGCCATTCACCAACGCGAAGACGACAGCGAGCCGGGGCGCATCATTCTGCGCACCCGACTCAATCCGCCGTGGGCCGAGATTCAGGTCGAAGACAACGGCATCGGCATGAGCGAAAACGTGCGCAAACGCACCTTCGAACCGTTCTTCACCACCAAGGAAATCGGCCAGGGCACCGGGCTGGGTTTGTCGGTGTCGTACTTCATCATTACCAACAACCACAAAGGGCAGATGGAAGTGCAGTCAGCGCCCGGCCAGGGCACCTGCTTCACCCTGCGCCTGCCGCTGACGCAGCCAACGCCCGTCACCGCCGAAACCAATCAACTACCGAGGTAACCCATGGGCTTTCGCTTGTCGAAGATCTACACCCGCACCGGCGACAAAGGCGAAACCGGCCTGGGCGATGGCCGCCGCGTGCCCAAGGATCACCCGCGTATCGAGGCGATTGGCGAGGTCGATACGCTGAACAGTCAGGTCGGCGTACTGTTGGCCGGGTTGCTCGGCGAACGTGAGGCGTGTCCCGGGCTCAATGAAGTGATCGAAGTGTTGGCGCCGTGTCAGCACCGGTTGTTCGATCTGGGCGGCGAGCTGGCGATGCCGGCGTATCAGGCGCTGACCGAGGCCGAAATCGAACGGCTGGAAGCAGCGATCGATGGGTGGAATGAAGAACTGGGGCCGCTGGAGAATTTCATTTTGCCGGGCGGTTCAACGCTGATTGCCCAGGCCCATGTGTGTCGCAGCCTGGCGAGAAGCGCCGAGCGACGCTGTCAGCACTTGAATGCGATTGAACCGCTGGCCGGGGTTGGCCTGGCGTATATCAATCGGCTGTCGGATTTGCTGTTTGTCGCGGCGCGGGTGATTGCGCGGCGGCAGGGGGTGGCGGAGATTCTGTGGCAGCCGGCGGCCAAGCCTCAAGATTCGTAGCGTTTAAAGATAGGCTATCGCGAGCAGGCTCACTCCTACATTCGACCGTATTCCAACTGAAGGAACGCGATCACTGTAGGAGTGAGCCTGCTCGCGATAGGGCCATCAGTTTTTACAGAGGATCAGGCCAGAACGCCCGAATCCCCGCCACACCCTGAGCCCCAACGCTCCAGGCCTGTTCCCGCTCCGCCGGCCCTACTCCACCGAGCAGAAACACCGGTTTGCTGAAACCGTCGATCAACACCGCGGCCTGCTCCCAACCCAGTGGCTGTGCATCCGGGTGCGTCAGGGTCGGCTGCACCGGCGACAGGGTGACGAAATCCACGCCCATTTGCTCGGCCAGCGCCAGTTCTTCAGCGTTATGGCAGGACGCCGCCAGCCAGCGCTCGGCCGGCAATGGACGCCCCGCCGCCGCGTATTTACGCAGTTGTGCAGCGGTGATGTGCCAGCCGGCCGAGGGGAAATCGCCGAGCCATTCGAACGGCCCCTTGATCATCAACTGCGCCTTGCCGGCACACAGACCCACCGCATCGACCGCCAGATCGCGGTATTTCGGATCGTAGCCGTTTGGTGCCCGGAGCTGGATCAGTTTGATTCCGCCGGCAATCGCCTTCTGGATGCCGCGCAGCAGGGCCGGCGTTTCCAGATCCTCGGGAGTAATCAGGTAGTCGGCAGGCAGACGCGCTGCCGCAACGATCGGCTGGTTGGCCGCCGGAAACTCATAGTTGACCAGCTCGCGCGCGGTGACCCACGCGAGTGGCTGGCCTTCCGCGCCGTGGGGTTCGCCGCTGAACGACGAGACTTCCCAGACATCCAGCAAGACCTGTTTGTCCGGGTAATCGTGACGAACCTTGATCAGCGGGCGGGCTGCGCCGACGACGATCCCCAGCTCTTCGTGCAGCTCGCGAGCCAGTGCCGACTCAACCGATTCATCGGCCTCGACCTTGCCACCGGGGAACTCCCACAGACCACCCTGGTGCTGGGTGTCGGCGCGGCGGGCGATGAGGATTTTGCCACTGTCGTCACGAATGACGGCAGCGGCGACGTGGACACGTTTCACCGGTTCAATTCCTCCAGTCCTGCCTTTTGCCATGCCTTGAACGCGGGCCACTGGTAAAGGGTTTCGACATAAGCTTCGTCGATGGTCGGCAGCTTCACCTGATAGGTGCGCAGGCGTACGGCGATCGGCGCGAAGAAGGCATCGGCCAGACTCAAGCGGCCGAACAGGTACGGCCCCTCCTCTGTCGCCGCCCCACGGCATTCGGCCCACAGCGCGAGCATGCGCTCGATGTCGCCCTTCACTTCCGGCGGCATCGGGCTCAGCGCAGCGTCATGGCCAAGATGGAACGGCATATGGTTGCGCAGGGCGAAGAAGCCGCTGTGCATCTGTGCGCAGGCCGAGCGTGCTTGCGCGCGCGAGAAGATGTCGCTCGGCCAGAGCGACTCGGACGGAAACTGCTCGGCCAGGTATTCAGCAATGGCCAGCGAGTCGGCAATGACGCCGCGAGTGGTTTTCAGCAAAGGCACCTTGCCGGTCGGCGAATGCTCGAGCAGGCGCTCGCGGGTGTCGGGCTTGCCGAGCTTGATCACTTCTTCCGTGTACGGTGCGCCGGTCAACTCCAGCGCCAGAGCCGCGCGCAGGGACCAAGAGGAAAGGAGTTTGTCGCCGATGATCAGGTGCAGGGACATGGTGTGGCGCCTTTTCGTCAGAGGAATGCTTCTGAATGTGTTGTGTCCGGATCGCCGCTTTCGCGAGCAGGCTCGCTCCTACATTGGAGCGAGCTGCGACGAGAATACCTTGTGGGAGCGGGCCTGCTTGCGAATGGAGCGACTCGGTCCCGGATCAGATCAAGTGCGGTATTCAGCGTTGATCTTCACGTATTCATGCGACAGGTCGGTGGTCCAGATGGTTTCGCTGCAATCGCCGCGCCCCAGTTCGATGCGGATGGTGATTTCTTCCTGCTGCATCACCGCCGAGCCCTGGGCTTCAGTGTAGGTCGCGGCGCGGGCGCCACGGCTGGCGATGCACACCTCGCCGAGGAACACGTCGATCTTGCTCACGTCCAGATCCGGCACACCGGCACGGCCAACAGCGGCGAGAATACGACCCCAGTTCGGGTCGGAGGCGAACAGCGCCGTCTTGATCAGCGGCGAGTGCGCCACGGTGTAACCGACGTCCAGGCATTCCTGATGATTGCCGCCGCCGTTCACTTGCACGGTGACGAACTTGGTCGCACCTTCGCCGTCTCGCACGATGGCTTGGGCCACGTCCATGCACACTTCGAACACCGCTTGTTTCAGCTTGCCGAACAGCTCGCCTTCAGCGCGGGTGATTTCCGGCAGCGCGGCTTTGCCGGTGGCGATCAACATGCAGCAATCGTTGGTCGAGGTATCGCCGTCAATGGTGATGCGGTTGAACGACTTGTTCGCGCCGTCGAGCATCAGGTTGTGCAGTACATCGCGCGAGACTTTGGCGTCAGTGGCGATGTAGCCGAGCATGGTCGCCATGTTCGGGCGGATCATGCCCGCGCCTTTGCTGATGCCGGTGACGGTGATGGTCACGCCATCATGCTGGAACTGGCGACTGGCACCCTTGGGCAGGGTGTCGGTAGTCATGATGCCGGTGGCGGCAGCTTCCCAGTTGTTTTCCGACAGATCGTCCAGCGCCGCTTGCAGCGCGCCTTCGATCTTCTCGACCGGCAGCGGCTCGCCGATGACACCCGTGGAGTACGGCAGGATCTGGCTGGCGTCGACGCCGGTCAGTTCGGCCAGTTTCGCGCAAGTGCGCTCGGCCGCGGCCAGGCCCGGCTCGCCGGTGCCGGCATTGGCGTTGCCGGTATTGGTCAGCAGGTAGCGCACGGCGTTCTGCACGCGCTTTTTCGCCAAAATCACCGGTGCGGCACAAAAGGCGTTCAACGTGAACACGCCCGCCACGGTCGAGCCTTCGGCACAACGCATTACGACGACATCTTTGCGCCCGGGGCGCTTGATGCCGGCCGAGGCGATACCGAGTTCAAAACCGGCAACCGGGTGCAACGTTGGCAAAGGACCAAGACCAACAGCCATGAATGCGCTCCTTACTCAATGATGTCAGCACCGCCACGGGAAAGGACGGTGGTGTAAATGGCAAAACGCCGCGACGGCAGAAGCCGGTCGCGGCGCGGGTGTTCAGCGATTGAAACGGGTTTACTGAATCTGCCCGTGGCAATGCTTGTATTTCTTGCCCGAACCGCAGAAGCACAGTTCATTGCGGCCCAGCTTCTGCTCGTTACGAACCGGGGCAGCGGCGAGGGCCACATCGACCTCTTCACCCAGTGCTTCCGGCTGATCCAGCCCTGGCGCTTCGGCGTGTTCGAACTGCATGCGCGCGGCCAGTGCTTCGGCTTCCTGACGCAGGCGTTGCTCTTCGGCTTCCGGATCTTCACGGCGCACCTGAACGTGCGACAGCACACGGATCGAGTCGCGCTTGATCGAATCCAGCAGCTCGGAGAACAGCGTGAACGACTCGCGCTTGTATTCCTGCTTCGGGTTCTTCTGCGCGTAGCCACGCAGGTGGATGCCGTGACGCAGGTGGTCCATGGTCGACAGGTGGTCTTTCCACAGGTCGTCCAGCACGCGCAGGACGATCTGCTTCTCGAACGAGCGCAGCGCCTCGGCACCGGCCTGATCTTCTTTCTCGTTGTACGCCGCCATCAGCTCGGTCATGAGCTTCTCGCGCAGGGTTTCTTCGTACAGGTGATCGTCTTCGTCAAGCCATTGCTGGATCGGCAGTTTCACGCCGAAATCGCTTTCGATCGACGCTTCCAGACCGGCCACGTCCCACTGCTCTGGCAGCGATTGCGGTGGAATGTGGGCGCTGACGGTGGCGTTGAGCACGTCCTGACGGAAATCGGCGATGGTTTCACCGATGTTGTCGGCGGCCAGCAACGTGTTACGCATGTGATAGATCACTTTACGCTGTTCGTTGTTGACGTCGTCGAACTCGAGCAGTTGCTTGCGAATGTCGAAGTTGCGGCCTTCCACCTTGCGCTGCGCCTTCTCGATCGCGTTGGTCACCATGCGGTGTTCAATCGCTTCGCCCGGCTGCATGCCCAACGCTTTCATGAAGTTCTTCACCCGGTCGGAGGCGAAGATGCGCATCAGGCTGTCTTCCAGCGACAGGTAAAAGCGGCTCGAACCGGCGTCACCCTGACGGCCGGCACGGCCACGCAGCTGATTGTCGATACGGCGCGATTCATGACGCTCGGACGCGATCACCTGCAAGCCACCGGCTTCCAGCACTTGCTGGTGACGCTTCTGCCAGTCGGCCTTGATCTGGGCGATCTGCTCAGGCGTCGGGTTTTCCAGCGAAGCGACTTCCACTTCCCAGTTGCCGCCCAACAGGATGTCAGTACCACGACCGGCCATGTTGGTCGCGATGGTCAGTGCCCCCGGACGACCGGCCTGGGCGATGATCTCGGCTTCCTTTTCGTGGAACTTGGCGTTCAGAACCTTGTGTTCGATGCCTTCTTTCACAAGCAGTGCCGACATGTGCTCGGACGTCTCGATGGTCGCTGTACCGACCAGCACCGGACGCCCGGCCGCCATGCTTTCCTTGATGTCGGCGACGATCGCCGCGTATTTCTCTTCGGCCGTGAGGAAGACCAAGTCGTTGTAGTCTTTACGCGCCAACGGCTTGTTCGGCGGAATGACCATGACTTCCAGACCGTAGATCTGGTGGAATTCGAACGCTTCGGTGTCGGCGGTACCGGTCATGCCGGACAGCTTGGTGTACAGACGGAAGTAGTTCTGGAAGGTGGTCGAGGCCAGGGTCTGGCTCTCGGCCTGGATGTTCAGGCCTTCCTTGGCTTCGATGGCCTGGTGCAGGCCCTCGGAGAGGCGACGGCCCGGCATGGTACGACCGGTGTGTTCGTCGACCAGTACGACCTGACCGTCCTGCACAATGTATTCGATGTTGCGGTTGAACAGTTTGTGCGCACGCAGACCGGCATAGACGTGGGTCAACAGGCCCAGGTTGTGTGCCGAGTACAGGCTCTCGCCTTCGGCCAGCAGGCCGACGCGGGTGAGCATGTCTTCGATGAACTGGTGACCGGCTTCGTTGAGCTCGACCTGACGGGTTTTCTCGTCAACGGTGTAATGGCCGGCCTTGGTGACTTCGCCTTCGACTTCTTCGACGTGCAGTTCCAGCTGCGGGATCAGTTTGTTGATCTCCATGTACAGCTTGGAACTGTCCTCGGCCTGACCGGAGATGATCAGCGGGGTACGCGCTTCGTCGATGAGGATGGAGTCAACTTCGTCGATCACGGCAAAATTGAGTTCACGCTGGAATTTTTCATCCATGCTGAACGCCATGTTGTCGCGCAGGTAGTCGAAACCGAATTCGTTGTTGGTGCCGTAGGTGATGTCGGCGGCGTAGGCGGCGCGTTTCTCTTCCGGCGGCTGGAACGGCGTCACGACGCCGACGGTCAGGCCGAGGAACTCATAAAGCGGGCGCATCCAGTTGGCGTCACGGCGGGCCAGGTAGTCGTTCACGGTCACAACGTGCACGCCCTTGCCGGACAATGCGTTGAGGTAAACAGCCAGGGTAGCCACGAGGGTCTTGCCCTCACCGGTGCGCATTTCGGCAATCTTGCCTTCGTGCAGGGTCATGCCGCCGACGAGTTGCACGTCGAAGTGGCGCATGCCCATGACGCGCTTGCCGGCCTCGCGGGCAACGGCGAAGGCTTCCGGCAACAGCTTGTCGAGGGTTTCCCCTTTGGCGATACGGGCCTTGAACTCTGCGGTCTTGGCGCGCAATTGATCGTCCGAAAGGGCCACCATTTGCTCTTCGAAGGCATTGACGAGCTGCACCGTCTTGAGCATGCGTTTGACTTCACGCTCGTTCTTGCTTCCAAAAAGTTTCTTTAACAAAGGCGCAAACATATCGGCAGGATCTTCCACACTAAAGGGATGGAGGGCGGCCCCGTGAGTCGCCCGTGCAGCCCTCATGGCCGCATGCGAACGAGCATTCTACCCGGAAACGGTGGTGAGGAAAGTGGCGATGTTCCACGATGCTGGCACTGCGCTTTGACGGGGCTCACATAAAATAGGGGCGTTTTGCTCAACTTCAAGCCGTTCGGGCAAGAAGTTAGTCATTGATTTAATGAGCAAAGCAGGGACAAAAGCAATGGGCGAGTGGTTCCGTCGCTTTCTGCTACCATGGCGCCTCTGTTACTTCAGGTGTTCGATCATGGCATTTCGCCCTCTCACGGCCAGAGCACCCGCCGTTCTGCTACGCGAAGCCAAGCCGCTCAAAGCCATCCTCGGCCATGCCCAACGTCTGGGGCATTTGCAGCGCCTGCTCGAAAGCCAGTTGCAACCGGCCGCGCGCGAACATTGCCACGTAGCTTCGTGGCGCGAAGGCAGTCTGCTGCTGATTGTCACCGATGGTCATTGGGCCACTCGCCTGCGCTATCAGCAAAAACGGCTGCAACGGCAACTGCAGATGTTCGACGAGTTCGCCAGCCTGACGCGGATTCTGTTCAAGGTGCAGCCGCCGACTGTCCAGCACGGTGCCGCCGGGCATACGATGGACCTGTCGACGGATGCGGCGGCGACCATTCAGGCGACGGCGGACGGAATCAGTGATCCGGGCCTGCGCGCGGCGCTGGAGCGCCTGGCGGCGCATGCCAAGGCCAAGACCTGACATCTAGCCAAACATCCCCCCATCCCCTGTGGGAGCGAGCTTGCTCGCGAATGCGCTGTGTCATTCAACGAATGGGTTATCTGACACGCCCCCTTCGCGAGCAAGCTCGCTCCCACAGTTTTGACCTCCGATTGTCCTGAGATCAGCGGCGTTTGCTGCCGCCGAGCAGGGAGCCCATCAAGCCACGCACCAGTTGCTTGCCCAGGTTATTCGCCGCCTGGCGCATCGCCGATTTCAGCGCCTGTCCCGCCGCTGTGCCGAGGAACTCTCCAGCCCTGTCGGCCAGACTCGGCTCTTGCTCAGCGGCAGGTGCTTCGGCCTCCGGCGCCAGCCCTTTGCGGCCCATCAGAATTTCATAAGCGGACTCGCGATCGATCGGCTTGTCATACCGCCCCTTGAACGGCGACCCGGCGATCAGCACCGTGCGCTCGGTTTCGGTCAGCGGGCCGATGCGCGATTGCGGCGGCGCGACCAGTACGCGCTGGACGATTTCCGGCGTGCCCTTCTCGGTCAAGGTGCCGACCAGCGCCTCGCCGATGCCCAGTTCGGTCAATACCGACAGGCTGTCAAAGGCCGGATTGGGCCGGAAGCCCTCCGCTACCGCGCGCAGGGACTTCTGCTCCTTGGCGGTGAATGCGCGCAAACCGTGCTGGACGCGCAAACCGAGTTGCGCGAGCACATCATCCGGCAGGTCCGCCGGCGATTGAGTGACGAAATACACACCCACGCCTTTGGAGCGGATCAATCGCACCACTTGCTCGAGGCGTTCCTGCAGGGCTTTGGGCGTGTCGCCGAAAAGCAAGTGCGCCTCGTCGAAGAACAGCGCCAGCAACGGTTTGTCAGCATCGCCGCGCTCCGGCAATTGTTCGAACAGCTCGGCCAGCAGCCACAGCAGAAAAGTCGCGTAGACCTTCGGCGCCTCGTGCACCAGACGCCGCGCATCGAGCAAATGAATGCGTCCACGGCCGTCGGCCGTCGGTTGCAGAATGTCTTCAAGTTGCAGCGCCGGTTCGCCGAACAGGGCTTCAGCCCCTTGCTGCTCCAGGGTCGCCAGACGACGCAACAGCGCCTGACTGGAGCCGGTGGTCATCAGCGCCGCGTCTTCGCCCAATAATTGCGGGTTGTCCTTGAGGTGATTGAGCAGCGCTTTCAGGTCTTTCAGATCGAGCAGCAACAACCCTTCGCGATCGGCGACTTTGAACGCCGCATACAGCGCCGACTGCTGGCTGTCGGTCAGTTCCAGCAGGCTGCCGATCAGCAACGGCCCCATTTCACTCAGCGTGGTACGCAACGGATGACCGGACTCACCGTGGATGTCCCACAGCGTGACGGGATAAGCCTGAGGCGTGTGGTTGAGCCATGGCATGCCGGCAATGCGCTCGGCGACCTTGCCTTGCGGGTTGCCAGCGGCACCGAGGCCGCACAGATCACCCTTGATGTCAGCGGCGAACACCGCGACACCGGCGTCGCTGAACGCTTCGGCCAGACGCTGCAGCGTGACGGTTTTACCGGTGCCGGTCGCGCCGGCGACCAGTCCGTGGCGATTCGCCAGGCGCATGGCCTGAGCGATCGGTTGCGCGGCCGGATCAGCGCCGATAATGAGTTGCGAGGAGTCAGGCATTTTCTCACCCAATGGTTAATCTTTGATGACACATGGCCGATAAATAAATTGGACAGACCCGTCTGAAATTCGGGTCGGACATTTCCCTAAGGAGAGCCGGAAATATCAGTTTTTCAACCTTGCCCATATTGCGCGCCTTTATAAAAGCACGCCCAGGACATTAAGACCTTAGCGGAACCCCAAGCTATGAACAAAAACCTGCGCTTCAGCCATAAGATTTTGCTTGCCGCCGCTCTCATCGTCATCGCCGCTTTCGCCTCGTTCACGCTGTACAACGACTGGTTGCAGCGCAACGCGATCCGCGATGACCTCAATAACTACCTCAACGAAATGGGCGAGGTCACGGCCGGCAATATCCAGACCTGGCTCAGCGGCCGCATTCTGCTGATCGAGAACGCCGCCCAAAACATCGCCATCAATCCCGAACCCGCCACCGTCGCCAGCCTGTTGGAGCAGAAAAGCCTGACCTCGACGTTCATGGCCACTTACCTGGGCGACGCCACCGGGCACTTCACCATCCGCCCGGACGTGAAGATGCCGGACGGTTTCGATCCACGCGTGCGCCCCTGGTATAAAGGGGCCGAGAGCAGCAGCACCTCGACCCTGACCGAACCGTACATCGACGCTGCCACCGGCCAGTTGATCATCTCGATTGCCACTGCCTCGAAAAAAGCCGGCCAGAGCGTCGGCGTGGTGGGCGGCGACCTGAGCCTGCAATCGCTGGTCGACACCCTGGCCGCGCGGGATTTCGATGGCATGGGTTATGTGTTTCTGGTCAGCGCCGACGGCAAAATCCTCGTGCACCCGGACAAAGCCCTGGTCATGAAGTCGCTCAAAGAGGCTTATCCGCAGGACACCCCACGCATCAGCAGCGACTTCAGTGAAGTCAGCGTCGATGGCAAGACCCGCATCGTCACCTTCGCGCCGATCAAAGGCCTGCCGTCGGTGAATTGGTACATCGGCCTGTCGATCGATAAAGACCAGGCCTTCTCGATGCTCAGCGAATTCCGCACCTCGGCGGTGATCGCGACCCTTATTGCCGTGGCGATCATCATTGCCTTGCTCGGCATGCTGATCCGCCTGCTGATCCAGCCGCTGCACGTGATGACCCGCGCCATGGAAGACATCGCCGACGGCGAAGGCGACCTGACCAAGCGCCTGACCATCCAGAATCAGGACGAATTCGGCATCCTCGGCACCGCGTTCAACCGCTTTGTCGAGCGCATTCACGGATCGATCCGTGAAGTATCGTCGGCCACCGGGCAGGTCAACGAAGTCGCCCTGCGCGTGGTCGCGGCGTCGAACTCGTCGATGTACAACTCCGATCAGCAAGCCTCGCGCACCAGCAGCGTCGCCGCCGCGATCAATCAGCTCGGCGCCGCCGCCCAGGAAATCGCCCGCAACGCCGCGCAAGCGTCGAATCAGGCCAGCGATGCCCGCGGTCTGGCTGAAGACGGCCAGCAAGTCGTCGAGCGCAGCATCAAGGCGATGAATCAACTGTCGAGCATGCTCAGCGCGTCGAGCAGCAACATCGAATCGCTGAACAGCAAAACCGTGAACATCGGCCAGATCCTTGAAGTGATCACCAGCATTTCCCAGCAGACCAACCTGCTCGCCCTCAACGCGGCGATTGAAGCGGCGCGCGCCGGTGAGGCCGGTCGCGGTTTTGCCGTGGTGGCCGATGAAGTGCGCAACCTGGCGCATCGCACCCAGGAGTCGGCGCAGCAGGTGCAGACGATGATCGAGGAGCTGCAAGTCGGCGCCCGTGAATCGGTCAGCACCATGAGCGACAGTCAGCGTCACAGCCAGGACAGCGTCGAGATCGCCAACCTGGCAGGCGAACGCTTGAACAGCGTGACCCAGCGTATTGGCGAGATCGACGGGATGAACCAGTCGGTGGCCACCGCGACCGAGGAGCAGACGGCGGTGGTCGAATCGATCAACGTGGATATCACCGAGATCAACACCCTGAACCAGGAAGGCGTAGAAAACCTGCAGGCGACGTTGCGCGCGTGTTCGGATCTGGAGCAGCAGGCTTCGCGGTTGAAGCAGTTGGTCGGTAGCTTCAAAATCTGAGGCGCACCTACCGGCCTCTTCGCGAGCAGGCTCGCTCCCACAGTGTCTTGTGTTGCAACACAAATTGTGTGAACACCAAAGATCTCTGTGGGAGCGAGCCTGCTCGCGAAGACGGCCCTTCAAACAACACAAAAACCCGACTGACACCCCACCGCGCAATCCCGACCGAACATCTATTCTGGATAACGGTCAACCAAGGGAGAACAACACAGCGGAGGGTTGCTCACCGTGCATATCGCCGACATCACCATGTTCTACGCCCCGGCCAGCGGCGGCGTACGCACTTATCTGGACGCCAAACACCGTCGCCTCGGCGACCGACACGGAATTCGCCACAGCTTGCTGATCCCCGGCGCGCGCCTGGGTGAACACGACGGCATCTACACGGTTCCCGCCCCCGCGCTGCCTTTCGGCAAAGGCTATCGCTTTCCCCTGCGCCTGGCGCCGTGGCGCAACGTGCTGCAGGATTTGCAGCCGGACCTGATCGAAGTCGGCGATCCCTATCTGACGGCCTGGGCGGCACTGGACGCCCGGCGTCAGCTGGACGTGCCGGTAATCGGTTTTTACCACTCCGACCTGCCGCTACTGGTCGGCAACCGCATGGGGCATTGGGTTACGCCGAATGTCGAGGCCTACGTGACCCGGCTCTACGGCAACTTCGACCGGGTCCTCGCGCCCAGCCAGGTCATGGCCGACAAGCTCACCGGGCTCGGGGTGCGCAATGTTTATGTACAGCCCCTGGGTGTCGATCTGCAGACCTTCAACCCGGATGCCCGCGATCCGGGCCTGCGCGCCGAACTGGGCATTGCCGAAGACACCCGTCTGCTGATTTTTGCCGGGCGCGGTTCCAAGGAGAAAAACCTCCCGGTGTTGCTCAAGTGCATGCAACGCCTCGGTCCGCGTTATCACTTGCTGCTGGTCGGCTCATCGATGCCGGCCGTGGTGCCGGACAACGTCAGCGTGATCGATGAGTTCCGCCCGGCGCCCCAGGTCGCGCGACTGATTGCCAGTGCCGACGCATTGCTGCATGCCGGCGATCAGGAAACCTTCGGACTGGTCATCCTCGAAGCCATGGCCTGCGGGATTCCTGTGGTGGCGGTGGCGGCCGGGGCGTTCGAAGAGATCGTCAACGATGCCTGCGGCCTGCTGTGTGCGCCGAACAACCCGCAATCGATGGCCAATGCCGTGCGCGAGCTGTTCAGTCGCGGCAATGCAACACTCGGCAAACAAGCGCGCCGGCATGTCGAACGGCATTACGCCTGGGACACCGTGGTCGACAGCCTGCTCAGCCATTATCACGCCGTGCTCGGCCATACACTGCCGCGGGTGGCCAATGCTTGAATCGATGAGCCGCCCTGCGGTGCTGCTGGTTTTGCACGATGTCGCCCCCTCGACCTGGGCCGATTACCGGCCTTTCGTCGAGGCCGTCGACGCCTTGGATAACGTGCCGATGACCTGGCTGGTGGTGCCGGACTTCCATCGCCGCGATGCCCTCGCCGGACACCCGCAGTTTCGGCGCTTGCTCGACGCGCGCGTCGCCCGTGGTGACGAACTGGCCTTGCACGGCTACTACCATGACGACGGCGAGCCCGCGCCGACCACCCCGCGCGACTGGTTCATGCGCAGGATCTATACCCACGAAGGCGAGTTTTACCGTTTGTCACAAGAGGCCGCCCGCGCCCGCCTGCAAGCCGGCATTGAGCTATTCCAGCGCTACGACTGGCCGCTGCACGGTTTCGTCGCCCCGGCCTGGCTGATGAGCGACGGCACCCGCCGGGCCCTGCGCGAAACGCCGCTGCGCTATACCAGCGATCCCCGCCACCTCTACCGTTTGCCGGACTTCACCGCGATCACCGCGCCGGGCCTGGTCTGGAGCGCGCGCAGTGCCTGGCGGCGCGGCGTGTCGAAAATCGTCAGCGACCAGCGTGAACAGCGCTGGCGCCAGGCACCGGTGATTCGCCTGGGCCTGCATCCGGTCGATATGCGTCACCGTTTTTCCCGCGACTACTGGCTACGCACGCTGCAACGCCTGCTGGCGGAAGGACGCGTGCCGATGACCAAAATCGACTGGCTCGCGCAACAACAGCGCAATCGATCGGAACGTGCCGCATGAAGCGCAGCCTGTTGTTGCTGCTCGGCCTGCTGGCGGCGGTGCTGATTCCGGTGGTGCTCGGCGGCGGCGAAACCTGGGCGCGCCTGCAACGGTTTCCGCTGAGCTGGCTGTTGATCATGTTTGGCATGATCCTGCTGTGCTGGGGGATCAACACCTTGCGCTTGCGCCTGTTGCTCGGCGATCAGCGTGAGCGAGTACCGCCGCTCAAAAGTCTCGGCGTGGTCATGGCCGCCGAGTTTGCCTACTGCGCCACACCCGGCGGCAGCGGCGGGCCGTTGACGATCATGGCCCTGCTGGCTCGTTGCGGCGTACGTCCGGCACGGGGCAGCGCGGTGTTTGCGATGGATCAGCTCAGCGACTTGCTGTTCTTCCTTTGCGCCCTCAGCGGGATCTTGATTTATGCGTTGTTCCAGCACTTGAGCGATCGCCTGGAGTGGCTGCTGATGGTCAGCGCCGTTTCGCTGTTCGGCGGATTGTTCAGTTGCGTATTGATTGCACGCTACCACCGCGCATTGATTCGCCTGAGCGGACGCGTATTGGCGCAACTGAATGTTGCGGCCCGCACCCGACGCCGCTGGGCACGCAAGCTGCTGCACTTTCTCGCAGCGTTCACCGATACGTTGAAATTGCCTTGGCAGACACTGGTCAAGGTCTTCGCCCTAGCCTGTGTGCATTGGCTGCTGCGTTACAGCGTGCTGTACCTGGCCTTGCGCGGGCTGGGCGCGGAGTTGCAATGGGCCTGGAGCTTTCTGGTGCAGATGCTTTCGCTGGGCGCGGGCCAGTTCAGCCTGCTGCCAGGCGGCGCGGGCGCGGCGGAATTGACCTCGGCCGCGCTGCTCGCGCCGATGGTGGGTAAATCCACCGCAGCGGCGGCCATCCTGATCTGGCGGGTGGTGACCTATTACTTTTATCTGCTGGTCGGTGGGCCTGTGTTCGTGTTGATGCTGGGCAAGCCGCTGCTGAAGAAGTTGCTGAAAGTCAGGCAGGCTTCTTAGGTTCGTCCGGCTCTTGCTGAAGCTGCTCCCACAACTCGGCGGCGCCGGGAAACTCGGTGCCGTCCTCGGGGCTCATGTCGTCCGGATCGTAGCGACTGAGGCAACCTTCGCCGAGGGTGGCGGGTGCTTTCGACGTGGCTTTGTCGCGTGGATCGCTCATGGGTTTTTCTCGCACAGAAATAACAAAGGGCCTGAGCGATTCAACGCCCAGGCCCTTCGTATTTCAAGCACATCGTGTCGGATCAGAACACCACGGTCTTGTTGCCGTGTACCAGCACGCGGTCTTCAAGGTGATAACGCAGGCCGCGGGCCAGCACCATCTTCTCGACGTCACGGCCGAAACGCACCATGTCTTCAATGCTGTCGCTGTGGCTGACCCGGACCACGTCCTGCTCGATGATCGGGCCGGCGTCCAGCTCTTCGGTGACGTAGTGGCAGGTCGCGCCAATCAGTTTCACGCCGCGCAGGGACGCCTGGTGATAAGGCTTGGCGCCGACGAACGAGGGCAGGAAGCTGTGGTGGATGTTAATAACCTTGTGCGCGTATTCACGGCACAGTTCCGGCGGCAGGATCTGCATGTAGCGCGCCAGTACCACCACTTCGGCGTCGTGCTGTTTGACCAGACGCGACACCTCGGCAAAGGCCGGCTGCTTGTCCTGCGGATTGACCGGCACGTGGTAATAAGGAATGCCATGCCATTCGACCATGCTGCGCAGGTCGTCATGGTTGGAGATCACGCAGGAGATTTCGCAGTCCAGTTCGTCGCTGTGCCAGCGGTGCAACAGGTCGGCCAGGCAGTGGGATTCGCGGCTGGCCATCAACACCACACGCTTTTTCTGCTCGGTGTCGGTGATGCGCCAGTCCATCGAGAACTCTTCAGCGATCGGCGCGAACTTCTCGCGCAAGACTTCGATACCGAACGGCAACGAATCGGCACGAATTTCGTGACGCATGAAAAACCAGCCGACCTGATTATCCGAGTGGTGGCTCGCTTCGGTGATCCAGCCATTGTGGGCTGCCAGAAAATTACTGACTTTGGCAACGATGCCAACGCGGTCCGGGCAAGATATCACCAGCCGAAAAGTGCGCATGAGGGGGGAACTCCAGAACTTCGCAAAGGCCGCCATTCTAGCGACTGCGCAGGAAAACTGCAGTATCGATGACCGCGGGATGAGCAGCGCTGGGGCTAAACGACTTTTTGACGCCCTTCATCGTCAAGCCAATGGCGCATGAGGCAGCGACTGATCGCATAACTGTGAATAGGCTGATGACTGGATCACATTATTTAACTGAATAATCAATTCAGCGCTAATTCTCGTAACTAAATTAAATAAAACCTTCGGACAAATGTTTACTTGATGAAACAGCCTGACTATTATTGCGGCACTGTATCCCTGCCGTTCAGCATTCTACAAAAGGTAGTAATCATGTCCTTGATCAACGAATACCGTGCCACCGAAGAAGCCATCAAAGAGCTGCAAGCCCGTTTGAAGAACCTGTCGCAAGACGACAAACTGCAAGCCGAGCTGGAATTCGAAGGCAAACTGCGCACCCTGATGGGCGAATACTCCAAGTCCCTGCGTGACATCATCGCGCTGCTGGACCCGGAAGCAAAAACCAAAAACGTTCGTGGCGGCGCAGTAAAAACTACCGGCACCAAGCGCGCGCGCAAAGTTAAACAATACAAAAACCCGCACAACGGCGAAGTCATCGAAACCAAAGGTGGCAACCACAAGACTCTGAAAGAGTGGAAAGCCAAGTGGGGCGGTGATGTGGTTGAAGGCTGGGCTACCCTGCTGGGCTAAGCCGCAACGTCTGCGCAGCCCCGTCTGCGCTAAAAGGAACGCCAGCATTCGCTGGCGTTTTTTTATGCCTGGCGATCGCCCGGACCTCTGTTCGATTTCAAAGATTCAAACGTTTGCGTAATGCCTGGACATAATTCTGCCATTCATTGAGCACCTCTCTCTGCATCGGTGTCGCACTAAGCGCCCATTGCTCGGCTGCCTCGATAAATGCTTTCAAGGTATTTGGCGCGCCCGCTTGCGGGTCCGACAAACGTTGCCGACAGAATATTTCCCAACGTTCTTGCTCCGCCGAACTCAACGTCTGCGCAAAGTTGCGCGCTCGATATCGAAAGAGTAATTCGGGCAAACGTTCATCATCGAAAGGCCACTGCTCTTGCGCTAATTGCGCCGGATCCGCCATTCGCACTTGCTCACATAGACGCCGGTCGCGGTCACCGATAAATCCGTCGTACAACTGTTGCTCAGGGTCTTCGCTCGGGATGAAATCTTCACTGGCATAAATGGCTGCAACTTTATCCCTCCAGACTTGTTGTGCGTCAGTTAGCCGCACCGCCCGTTCCTGATAAAGCGCCATGTCCAGCCCAAGGCGTTGCTGGTCTTGCGCGCGCAATACCGACAACGGAGCGACGATCGGACAGCGGTTGATGTGAATCAGCTTGAGCGGCACCGGCAATTCGCCCTCGGCCAATGCCTCGCGACGGGTATACAAGCGTTGACGCAAGGTTTGCGCGTCATCGTCCAGCAGCCCCTGCGGGTCCAGGTGCAGGTCGCAGACGATCAGCGCATTGCGGTTCTTCGGGTGCCAGGCGAGCGGCAGCACCACGCCGACGTAACTGCGTGCGGCCGAGAAGCGCCCGGAAATGTGCACCATCGGTTGCAACAGGCGAATCTGGTCCATGACCTTTTGCTTGCTGCGCAACTGGAACAGCCACTCATACAGTCGCGGTTGTTTATCGCGGATCAGCCGTGCCAGCGCGATCGTTGCACGCACGTCCGACAACGCCTCGTGGGCATGCCCGTGATCGATATGGTTGGCGGCGGTCAGACGTTCGAGTTTGAGCGTCACGCGGCCTTCGTCATCTGTTGGCCAGACCAGTCCGTCGGGGCGCAACGCATAGGCCGCGCGCACGACATCGATCAGGTCCCAGCGACTGTTGCCGCCCTGCCACTCGCGGGCGTAGGGGTCGAAGAAATTTCGATAGAGGCTGTAGCGGGTCATCTCGTCGTCGAAACGCAAGGTGTTGTAACCCGCGCCACAGGTGCCCGGCGCTGAGAGTTGCGCATGCACGCGAGTCATGAAATCGGCTTCGCTCAAACCGTGCTCGGCGAGCTGGCCAGGGGTGATCCCGGTGATGGCGCACGCGGCAGGGTGCGGCAGGATGTCCTCGCTGGGCTGGCAATAGAGATTGACCGGCGCGTCGATTTCGTTGAGCGCGTGGTCGGTGCGAATGCCAGCCACTTGCAACGGACGATCATTACGAGGATTGATGCCAGTGGTTTCGTAGTCGTACCAGAAGATGGAAGTCACGGGCGGATCCTGAACTTGAGATCGGCGAAGTCTAGGCTTTACAGGGATGCAAGGGCCAGTCTTGCAGACCTCGAACAGCAATTTCTCCAGATTCCTACAGGTAAATGCATTTCCCTTGTGGGAGCGAGCCTGCTCGCGAAGCTTTCTGTCAGTTACATTTACACCAACTGTTCGACCGAATTCGCTAGCAGGCTCGCTCCCACAACATAGTTATGTCGTTTCCCCCCGAGAGGCTGCTAGCATCGGGTTCACTTGCATCCCGAACAGGCGAACATCAGGTAGCCCATGCTCGAACCCACAGCACCGCCAAGGACAGCACCGCTGGATACGCGCCATCAGGTCGAAACGCCGGAGGGTATCGATCTGCCGTTGCGGCCGGCCGGGCTGATGGTGCGCAGCATTGCCTTTGCGATCGATCTGGGTATCCGCGGAGTGATCGCCGGGGTGTTGTTTATCGTCCTGGCGTTTCTCGGCAAGCTGGGCATGGGCCTCGGTTCGCTGCTGCTGTTTGCCATCAGTTGGTGGTACATGGTGCTGTTCGAAGTGCTGCGTCAGGGCCGCTCGCCGGGCAAACAATGGATGGGCCTGCGGGTGGTGCACGATGACGGCACGCCGGTCGGCTGGTCGGCCTCGTTGTTGCGTAACCTGCTGCGGTTCGTCGACCTGCTGCCGTTCGGCTATTTCCTCGGCGCGATCAGTTGCCTGCAACACCCGACTTTCAAACGCCTGGGCGACCTGGCCGCCGGCACCCTGGTGGTCTACAGCGAACGCCCGCTGGCCCGCCCGCCATTGCCTTACGCCGAACCGCGACGCTCTCCGGTGTCCCTCACGCTCGCCGAACAACGCGCCCTGCTCGGTTTCGCCGAACGTCAGACCGAACTGTCACCGGCGCGAGTCAGCGAACTGGCGGCCTTACTGGCCCAGCCCCTGCATATTTCCGCGCCCAAAGCCGTGGCCGAACTCAACGGCATCGCTCGCGGTTTGTTGGGGCCGACATGAAGCAAAGCCTGTTCGAAACCCGCCACAAGGCTGAATGGGAGCGCTTCGCCCTGGCGCTCGAACGCCTTGAACGCGGCAAGGACACCGCGCAGGTGGCCGATTTCCCCAAGGCTTATCGGCACGTGTGCCAGCACCTGGCCCTGGCTCAGGAACGCGGCTACAGCAGTTTTCTGATCGACTCGCTGCAACAACAAGTACTGCGCGGCCACCAACAGCTTTACCGCCATCGCAGCCATCTGGGCGCCAATCTGCTGGGGTTCATCCTCGCCGACTTCCCGCGACGCGTGCGTCAGGAGTGGCGCTTGATACTGGCCGCGAGCCTGCTGTTCTTTGGCAGCCTGGGCGGTTTCGCTGTGCTGGTGTATCTGTTTCCCGAACTGATCTACAACCTGATCCCGGCCGAGCAGGTGCGCGAAATGCAAGGCATGTACGATCCCGTCGCCGGTCACCTCGGACGCTCGGCCGAGCGCGCCGCGAGTGAGAATTGGGTGATGTTCGGCTACTACGTGATGCACAACATCGGCATTGCCTTCCAGACCTTCGCCAGCGGTTTGTTGATGGGCGTGGGCAGTGGCTTTTATCTGCTCTACAACGGCATGATCATCGGCGCCGTGGCCGGGCACCTCAGCGAGATCGGTTTCGGCCAGACGTTCTGGTCGTTCGTGATCGGTCACGGAGCGTTTGAATTGCCGGCCATTGCGCTGGCCGGGGCGGCCGGTCTGAAGCTGGGCTGGGCGCTGATTGCCCCGGGACGCCTGCCCCGCGGCGAGGCACTGCGGCTGGCCGCGCGTGCAAGCGTCGCGCTGGTGTGCGGGGCCATGCTGTTTCTGTTGATCGCCGCGTTTGTCGAGGCCTATTGGTCGTCGAAAACCAGTGTCACACCGCTGACCAAATATGCGCTCGGCGGCGCGCTCTGGCTGGCCGTGGCGGTTTACTTGTCGTTCGCCGGAAGGACCCTCCATGCGCCTGAGTGACGCCAGCGTAGTGATCCGCCCGCGCACGACCTGGGAAGCCATGGACCTGGGTGTGCTGATGAGCCAGCAGCATCGCCGTCTGCTGATGACCAGTTGGGCGATCATCACCCTGCCGCTGTTTGCCCTGCTCAGTCTGTTGCTGTGGGATTCGCCGTCGCTGGCGGTGTTTATTTTCTGGTGGCTGAAGCCGGCCTATGAGCGCCTGCCGCTGTACATCCTCTCCAAAGCGCTGTTCGGCGAAACGCCGACACTCAAACAAGCCTTGCGCGAGTGGCCACGCTTGCTCCGGCCGCAACTGCTGGCCAGCCTGACATGGCGGCGCCTGAGTCTGAGTCGCAGCTTTGTGTTGCCGGTGCTGCAACTCGAAGGCCTTGACGGCGAAGCCAGACAGCAACGGGTGCAGGTGCTGCTGCAACGCAACGGCGGCGCGGCGCAATGGCTGACGATCATCGGCATGCAACTGGAAACTGCACTGTGGATCGGCCTGATGCTGCTGTTCTACATGCTGTTGCCCCAGCAGATCGAAACCGACTGGGACTGGCAGTCGCTGCTGTTCGCGGTCGATCAGGACTGGCACTGGCTGGAACACCTGACCAATGCTTTTTATGCACTGATCCTGGTGCTGTGGGGACCGATCTATGTCGCCTGTGGGTTCAGCCTCTACCTGAACCGTCGCACGCAACTGGAAGCCTGGGACATCGAACTGGTGTTCCGGCGTTTGCGCCAGCGTCTGAACAACGGCGTACTCGGTTTGTTGCTGGCGGCCTGTCTGCTGCTGCCAAACGTGCAGCCAGCGTGGGCTGCCGAGCCGGACAGCGCCGCTGACGCGCCGGATGCGCCGCGCCTGTTGAATCAGCCGCTGAGCAGTCAGGCCTCGCGTGACAGCATCGAGTCGTTGCTGCAACAACCGCCGTTCAAGAACCAGGAAACCGTCACCCGCTACCGCTTTGGCGACGACCCGGCGAGCCCGGCCAGGGACGCCCAAGCGGGAGACGCACCGCAGTGGCTCAAGACCCTGCTGGACTGGCTCGACGGCCAACACCTCAACGCTTTCACCAAGATCATCGAAGTGCTGCTCTGGGCCACGCTGCTTGCCGGGCTGGGCTGGCTGCTGTGGCGCTATCGCGACTTTCTCCAGGCCTTCGTCAGCCGTCGCCCGAACCTGCCGAAGCGCAGCCAACGACCAGCGCCGCCACAGGTCTTCGGCCTGAATCTGGGCCGCGAAACCCTGCCCGCCGACATCGCCGCCAGCGCCGAGCAATTGTGGCTGAGCGAGCCGCGCACCGCGCTGGGTCTGCTCTACCGCGGGCTGCTGAGCCATTTGCTGCATGACTTCGATCTGACGCTCAAACCCGCCGACACCGAGCAGCAGATACTGGAGCGCATCGAACACTTGCAGCGACCGGACCTGCTCGCCTACAGCAAAAGCCTGACCGGCCACTGGCAGAACATGGCCTACGGGCACCGGATTCCGCCGGCGCACCTGCAAGCGGAACTGTGCAACGGCTGGCGTGCATTGTTCGCCAAAGGTCGTGCGCATTGAACCGGCGCACCGCGTGGTGGCTGGGCGCGCTGGCGGTTTTGCTGCTAGGCGGCCTGAGCCTGCTGCTGTACCTCAAGGCCCGGCCGTATCAGCAAGTCATCGATCACGGCCCCTCGCCCGCCGCACAAGCCAACCCTTACCTGGCGGCCGAACTGTTCCTGCGCGGACGCGGCCTCGCGGTCAGCCACGCCGAAACGCTGGCGGTCTTGCCGCAGACCGATCCCCACGGCCACACCTTGCTGTTATTTGGCGAGCGTGCGCGGATGACGCCGCGTGAGGTCGATCAGGTACTTAACTGGACCCGTGCCGGCGGGCGTCTGGTGTTTGTTGCCGAATCGTTGTGGGACGCGCGCAGCCAGCAAAGCAACGATCTGCTGCTCGATCGGGTGCAAGTGCAGCAGTCACTGAGCAAGGACCTCAAGGCCCCAGCAGAGGATCTGCAAAAAGATCGCTACCCGGCGCTGACCAAGCTGTATCTGGAAGACGAAGACGCGCCAGCCTACGCCGGGTTCGACACGGATTTTCATCTCGACGATCCGCACAATCTTGCTCAGGCGTGGGCCAACAGCGCCAAGGCCACGCACATGATGCAACTGGCTTACGGCCTCGGCACCATCACCGTAGTCACCGATGCCGAGCTGTGGAAAAACCCGCACATCGGCAAATACGACAACGCCTGGCTACTGTGGTATCTGAGCGCCGACACCGACGTCACGCTAATTTTCAGTACGACGCACGATGGCTTGTGGACGTTGCTCTGGCGCTATTTTGCACAGGCGATGGTTGCGCTGCTCGCCTTGCTCGGCCTGTGGTTGTGGCAGGCCAGCGTGCGTCACGGCCCCGTGCAAATGCCTGCGCCTGCGGGTCGACGGCAGTTGCAAGAACACCTGCGCGCCAGCGCCGACTTCCTGCTGCGCCACAATGGCCAGCGCGCGCTGTTGCAGGCCTTGCAACAGGACGTGCTGCGTCGCGCCCGACGCCGCCACCCGGGTTTCGATCAGTTGAACGTTGCCGAACAATGGCTGGCGCTATCGCGCCTCACGCGCCAGCCCACCCGCGCTATCAGTCAGGCCCTGAGCCCGGTCCGGAACCTGCGTCTGTCCAGCGCCGAGTTCTGCCGTCAGGTGGCCAACCTGCAAACCTTGAGGAACACGCTATGAGTGAACACATCGAGCCCGGCAGCGCCAGTCATGCGGCCCAGCAACGTCAGCGCGCCAGTCAACTGGCGCAGGCAGTGCGCAGCGAGTTGCACAAAGCGCTGATCGGCCAGAGCGCCGTGATCGACGACGTGTTGACGGCGCTGATCGCTGGCGGCCATGTGCTGCTCGAAGGTGTGCCGGGACTGGGCAAGACCCTGCTGGTGCGGGCCTTGGCGCGCTGCTTCGGCGGCGAGTTCGCGCGGATTCAATTCACTCCGGATCTGATGCCCAGCGACGTCACCGGTCACGCCGTGTACGACCTGCAGACCGAGCAGTTCAAGCTGCGCAAGGGCCCGGTGTTCACCCACCTGTTGCTGGCCGACGAGATCAACCGCGCCCCGGCGAAAACCCAGGCAGCGCTGCTCGAAGCGATGCAGGAGCGTCAGGTCACCCTCGAAGGCCGGGCGTTACCGATCGCGCAACCGTTCATGGTGCTCGCCACGCAAAACCCGATCGAACAGGAAGGCACCTATCCCCTGCCGGAAGCCGAGCTTGACCGTTTCATGCTCAAGGTGCGCATGGACTACCCCGACGCGGATCAGGAGTTGAACATGGTGCGCCAGGTCTGTCGTTCGACCCGCGCCGACATGCTCGATGTGCAACCCCTGCGCACGGTGTTGCAGGCCAAGGACGTGCAAGCCTTGCAGCGCATCGCCAGTGACTTGCCGCTGGATGATCAGGTGCTCGACTACGCCGTACGACTGGCACGCAGCACGCGCACCTGGCCGGGACTGACGCTCGGCGCCGGACCACGGGCCTCGATTGCGCTGGTGCGGTGTGCCCGCGCCCGGGCGTTGCTGCGCGGTGGCGAATTCGTGATTCCGGATGACGTCAAGGGCTGTGCATTGGCGGTACTGCGCCATCGCGTGCGCCTCGCACCGGAACTCGACATCGAAGGCCTGCAGGTCGATCAAGTGCTCGCGCAATTGCTCGACCAAGTGCCGGCGCCGCGCCTGTGAAACCCTCGCGCCTGCTGCTGATCTGGCTCGCCTTGCTGCTGCTCATCAGTCTCGTGCTCGGCACGTTGCTGGCCCTGGGTGCCGAGATCCCGCCCAGCCTGGTTTCAATCAACTGGGGCTTGCTGCTGGCCCTGCTGGCATTGGCGCTGCTCGACGCGTTGCGGCTCAAACGGCGGCCCTCGCCCCGCGTCAAACGGCAGATGCCCGGCAGCCTCGCACTGGGTCGCTGGGGCGAGGTACAACTACAGGTTGAACACGACTTCGCCGCGTCACTGCATCTGCAGCTTTTCGACCATGTCCCGGACGGTCTGAGTTTCGAAAACCTGCCGTTGAACGTCGAGTTGCAGGCCGGGCAATCCAGCCGGATCAGCTACCGTGTGCGCCCGCTCAAGCGCGGTCACTTCTGCTTCGAGCGCTGTGAAGTGAACCTGCCAAGCCCGTTGGGTTTGTGGTCGGGCAAGCGCCTGCTCAGCGTAATCGACCAGACTCGCGTCTACCCCGATTTCGCCCGACTTTACGGCGGTGAGCTGCTGGCCGTTGACAACTGGCTGAGCCAGCTGGGCGTACGCCAGCGGCAACGCCGTGGACTGGGTGTGGAATTCCATCAATTGCGCGAGTTTCGCGAAGGCGACAGCCTGCGCCAGATCGACTGGAAAGCCACCGCCCGCCAGCGCACGCCGATCGCCCGTGAGTACGAGGACGAGCGCGACCAACAGATTATCTTCATGCTCGACTGCGGCCGCCGCATGCGCAGCCAGGACGATGAGCTGTCGCACTTCGATCACGCGCTCAATGCCTGTCTGCTGCTCGGTTATGTGGCGCTGCGCCAGGGCGATGCCGTGGGCCTGAGTACCTTTGCCAGCGATCCACCGCGCCATGTCGCGCCGGTCAAGGGCAGAGGGCAGCTCAATGTCTTGCTCAACAGTGTTTACGACCTCGACAGCAGCCAGCGCGCCGCCGACTATCAGGCGGCGGCCAACCAGTTGCTGACTCGTCAGACACGCCGTGCACTCGTGGTGTTGATCACCAACCTGCGCGAGGAAGACGATGACGGACTGCTGAACGCGGTGCAGCGCCTGAGTACCCGACATCGTGTGCTAGTCGCGAGTCTGCGCGAAGCAGCACTCGATACGCTACGCCATGCACCGGTGCAAACCCTGCCCGAAGCGCTGGCCTACTGTGGCACCGCAAGCTATTTGAATGAGCGCGCAGAACTCCATGAGCGGTTGAGCGCTCATGGAGTTCAGGTGGTGGATGTACGGCCCGCCGAGCTGGGCGCCGAACTGGTAACGCAATACCTCGGCTGGAAAAGGAGCGCTGCCATTTGAGGGTTCACGTCAATTGATGACTCTGACCTCGACAAAACCGCTGTCCGAGGTCCCATCACCATTGTTGACTTCGACGCGAAGCGAGACCTGTTCCGTCACGCGCATCGGCCTGAAATGAGTCTGGTATTGCCCGCGCTGATCAGTAGCGCTTATGTAGGGTTGCAACCCGTTGAGGGAAACGAAGATTCTGCGACCCGGCATTGGCTCCCGCGATTCCCTGGCCACGATTAGTGCCGTCAGGGTTACGTAGGTCTCAACTGGAACGGGATTTGGCGAGGCAGTCACTGAGGCCACTGCTGCAGGAAGTTCCTCGTTGACAGTCATCAACAAACTTGCCACCTGCCAGCCACTCCGACCTCCTTTTACCGTTGCCGATAACGAGGCCTCCCCCGACACCGTCAAGGTAAAACGAACCGTCGCCCTGCCATCGTCCCCCGTCATTGTTTCCGGCAATGGCGTATCGTCGTACTCCCACATCACTTCGACATTGGCCAATGGTTCCCCAGTGATTGCCGACACCACCAGCGCCTGTGCTGTCATCTGTTGCCCCGGATAACCGGAGAAAGAGTCGCTGAGCAGTTCTTTGATTTCTCGAGGCTCGTGCAGAAAAAACGGCAACGAAATCGACTCCGAATACTGCTCACCACCCACCGTGGCGGTCAGTTGCGCCGCTCCCGGTGTCGTGGGCACAAACCGAACCCGCGCCTCGCCATGGAAATTGGTCGTGGTGGTCACCTCGCCAAGGTCCGGACTGTGCCAAAGGACCTTCATCCCAGCCATAGGCCTGCCACTGATAGCGGAAACAAGCGTGATCTGCTCCGACACAGCCTCGCCCCACAACAGCGTCTGACTGCTTCGCGAACGTTCCGCAATTTTCACCGTCTGTTTGCCCTGCCCCAGTGACATTGCAATAACAGGAGACAAACGGGCCAACCGAGCAGAGGAAAAGAGCAAGGCAAAACTCCCATCCTTGACGTCGCTTGCCTCAAACTGATAGGTCATTCCGGCGTCTGAAAACAACCGGGGTTCACCCAGCCGTGGCTCCTTAAAGCGTATCCCCAGCTCCGTCGGCCCGGTGCCCCTCATTCCCAGTGTCAGGTATTGATTCAGCAAAGCGTTGCCATCCGCGGCTCTCACGCGCAGGTTGTGCTGGCCATTGCGCCGCGGGAACTCAGTGTTTTGCCCCAATGGCTTGAACGGCCTGGAGTCGAAACTGTATTCAAACGCGGCCCACGGATCGTCCGCCAACGATACGATTTTCATCGAGCGACTTTCTTCGAAACCGTCATAAGGGCTGCGAATCGACGCGGTCACCACCTGCTCACCTGCGATGGCTGGCACAACGGGAAAACCACTCCAGCCGTCGGCACCCGTCGAATGCTCTTCGGTAGTGCCGTTGACTGTCCATTGAACAGGTATTCCCTCCAAAGCCAGATCGGAAAGAAACGGGGAGCTTACTTTCAGCCACATCCATGCTGGCTCTTGTCCAATGACCGGATCCACCGCGGCTCCACGCGCGTCCGAAATCGTGATTTTATTGTGGGCAAGGGACATTTCGTTAACGTCGCTCGAGCCAGAGTAGTGAATAACGAACTGGAGGCTGAAAGTCCCGGGGTTCATACTTTTTGAACAGTCCAGCGTCCACGTAAACCCGCTGTCATCCACAATATTCAGGCTTTTCGGTGGTGGGCTCAATTCGATTCCAAGCGCTTCTGCCGAGCTTCCACTCCAGAACAGATCCATGTCGATACCCACTAAAGGGCTTAGCGCATTTGTACGGAAGATATAGCGATGCACAGCGCCAATACACGGAAAGAGTGGCTGCCCCCTCAGGTCGGTCAGTTGATCCAGGACGACGGTCATTTCGTCATGAATGTCAGTTGATAACAGTCGGCAGAACAACTCTCGATCCACGAGAGAGTCGGTCACCAACTTCACCTCGAAAATACTGCTGGTACTCTCGATACGATCAGAACTGAACGTCCACTGAAGATCTTCCCCTTCGCGCAATATTTTGGGTACGCCCTCGTCGCTCACATCCAGGCCAATTGCTGGTTTTTCGCCTCGCCAGCCAAGCGTGATTGCCTGGCCAATCAGCGGGCTGTCAGCAAGCGCGCGGACCGCCAGGATATGCGTCTGGCCCCGCTTGCAAACGATTCCTGCCTGGGTAGGTCGCCCGCCATCAAAGGTGATGCTGATCTTGTCTTTCCACTCGTCGCGTTCAAACGCCGTAACAAAAAACACGTGTTCATCTACCGGTCCGCCTTGGTAGGCACTGACCCTTGCGCTGACTGGCTCGTTGTTCAGAGCCGTCAACGGCCGGTAGTACAGGCTGGCCCAGCCCCCACTGCCGGTACGAGACGTGACAATACTCTCGGGGGTCTGCCAGTCGACCAGCGCATCAATCACTGGCTCACCGGCCCCCTTGTCGGTGACATGCACCACTTGCACCCGCATCAATGTCTTTCCAGAGTCCTCGACTACCGGCGAAAGGTTCGGTCCGCGCGTGTCAACGATCCTGACCTTGTTGCGCGCCAGCGACATGGGTTTACGCGGCGATGGCAACAACAGCTTCGAGCAGACCAGTGACAGCTCAAAGCGACCGTCGAGCCAGTCCTCGCAGGCCAGCGTCCAGACACTATCGTCCCCATCGAAGGCGACCGGTTGCTTGAGGGGCGGGTCAATCGTGACCTTCAACTCTTCATGTCCGACGCCGCTCCAGTGCAGCGACAGGGCAGTCCCCAGCAAAGCACTGCCGACCGGCCAACGCACGACGAAGGGATAATCGGTGCCACGATTGGGATAGCCGATCACATTCCAGAGGGTAACTTGCTCCTCGACAACGCAACGCAACTCGTCCCAGGGATCGGTTTGCAGCACTGTCACCGGAAATTCATGAGTCACCTCGCCACTGGCGTAATAAGGGCTGTCGACCGACGCCGTGATGACAAATTCGCCCGCTTGCTCAGGGACAAAATCGAAGTACACCCAACCCTGTTCATTGGTAGTGCCGGTGCCCAGCAATCCCTGCGCTGCACTCGTCCACCTGACCTGCCGGTCATCAAGCGCCTGACTGGTGTAGAACGAAATGACCTGCACGCCCAACTGGACACTCTGTTTCAATTCCAGAACGGGGTAATAAGCCGCTTCCTGCACGTAGCGGATAGCCAGGCGGTGATGTCCCAACGACACATCGATTACATAAGGTTCAGCGTTGTACTGATTAACCAGGCTGATCGAGAAGTCGTGACTTTTCTCTTCACCGATTACCGGGCAGTCGAGTACCCAACGCGACGTCAGTTCATGTTCGACGCCCCAATCAGGGGTGGCCTTAACCGCTTCCATCGGGTTACCGTGCTGGATCAAGGCAGTTTTGGTATCCAGCCAGGCGCTGTCTGCCACAGCTTTAACCGACAGATTGTGCGGCATGTAAAGCGGGTTGCCCTGGCTGTTACCAAGCGATGCCCCCAGGCACAGATACACGGTTGAACCCGGTGCCAAGGTTTGTTCATCCAGATCTATTTCCTTGAGTTCCAACGCCTCCAGCTTCAATTGGAGGTCAATGTGAGTGATGCAGACTGACGAGCGATTATCTGGCGGATTGGCCGGAACACCGTTGACCTCCACGGTTAGCTTGTCACCGCTGACCAAGCCAAAAGGATCCAGTGAGGCCTCATAGTAAAGCGGCTCGAAAACCAGCGGCTGCCCCTCCGCCAGGCGTGCCTGATCTTGCTCGGGGTCGCGATCGAGCCCCTCGACAAGTTCCAGTCTCAGCAACTCGTCATCACCATTGAGGATGCGCAAACAGCCTGGTTGTCCCGACCATTGCGCCCCTTTGCGCAGCTCGCACAGAAACGAAAACCGGTAACTCGCGTTGGCAGCGGATGTTTTAGGGAGCGTAATGACCTGAGTGGCCGAGCCCCCGGCATTTAGCTCCATAAATGCGGTTAACCACCCTTCATACATTTCACTGCCCCGGCCGACGATTCCTTTACGCCTCCATTCACTGAGCGCCTCGGTGAAATAACCATTGCGTACCAGACTTTCATTCGCCTGGATGGCGGGTTCAGTCATGACTGCTCACTCCTTTGCCGGGCCTATTCAGGCCAGGGGTTTCAGCCTGGGGGACCAGACCCGCGACTTTTTGCTCGAAGGTGGGTTCACCAGGCTTGGCGGTATAGCGAATACGCATAATGATGTCGGGCAACGACTGAAGCATGCCGGCTTGCGGTTGTTTCTTCGGCCAAGGGAAAGTCAGTCTCCAACGAGAGATCACACCAGTGTTTTCAAACGGATTGAGCAACCCTTCATCAGGTTTCACGTGGGTCATGCCGTCGTCGGCAATCCCCTTCGACAACGCGATCTGCTGGGCGCTGCGCAGGTTGATCAGCACATCCAGAGGCGCTACCCCTGAAGGGTCATGCAAATACTGCACAGACTGCGTGGTTGGCCGGGTAGCCGTCATGCTGCTGATCTGGAGCAAGGTCGCCCGCACATCTTCGAACGGTCCGGTCAGCACGGGCAGATCGATCTCTACCGCACTGATCTGCCGGCAGAAATGGCCCGGGTAATCACGATCAAACAGCAGTTGGGTCAGTTTGAATTCGAGCACGCCCGTTTCGCGCAGTTGCTGCAACGCTTGCGCCCAGTCGGCAATGCCGGCTTGACGATCGTTCGAATCCTCGAACAACTGCCGCAAGGAGATGGTTTTTACCAATTCCAGGCGCCGCTCCCGGCTTTGCACGTATTTTTGCTCAAGACCCATCATGAAGTGACGCAGTTGGTCACCGGCGGTCAGACCATAGCGGTGATCGAGCCAGACCTGAGGCAAGGGTGCTTGTGCATCGTAGTCTCCGGTTTCGGCAGCCAGCGAGGCCTGAGCGCTGAGGCACAGACTGATGACCGCATCGTAGGCCTGATAATGGAGCGCCTTGAGCTGACCAAGCATCCAGTCAAATAACTCGGCGTTGGCCGCGCGTTTTTTCAGGTAGTTGAACACCGTCAATACCTGGCTGTTGGCCCTCACGGCCTGTTCCAGGCTGGTTCGTGCCGCGCTGACCGCGTGGCCCTGCGCAACAATCTGCGCATCGATGGCACGCACTTCCGCCAACGCCTGATTGCGTTGCAGTGCCCAGTCACCGCGGCGCCGACGGTATCCTTCAGTGGTGGCCTGTCGGTCGGCGTCGATTTGCAGCAATGACGAATTGACCCCCAAGACAAAAGCAGCGGCATCCAGCGTATGCTCGGGTTTGAAGCCGCCATTGGACATGCCAAAGATTTTTGGCAACGCCGCGACGACGCCTCCTGCGGTTTTCAGGATCGTGGATTGCAACGCCAGAGATTTCGACTGGCTCAGGCTCGCCATGACCTGATACTCGATGGCAGAAACGTTTTCGTCGTAACGCGCTGCGTAAGCGCTGGCCCGCTCTTGCGCCAGTGCCCGGTTCTGCTGCAGCGCCGTCACAGAGGCCTCCAACTGGGCGATGGACTGTTCCTGAACCGTCTGGGCATAGTGACCCAGTTCGACCAGATGACTTTGCTGCAACTCTTCCTGTTCGGCGCGATCGCGGCGCTCCAGCAGACTGAGTACCTGATTGCCGTACTCCTGTAATGCCTGCACCGCTCGCAATGCGACTTCGAATGTCACGCGCCAACGGAAAGCATTGACCACCAGTCGCCCGCCCATCGGTCTCGGCCCGGCCGCGCCACCGGCCGCCAGATCGCGCAGCAATTGATTCGGGTCCGTGGGCGGACTGAACAGCAGAATGTACAAGGGCGTGCCGTCGAGAGTGAGATTGTTACGCAAGTTATGCAGCCGAAGTTCAGGCGCGGCAAACAGGTCAAGCAGCCTTTGATTGATGGGAATTTTAAAGGGCTCGCACCCCAGCAACCCGAGCATCGGCGGTATGTCGGAGGCGGCGGGATAGTCCTCCAGACTGAAGTCCAGCTCCTGTTCCAAGGCTTCGAGCCAGGGCCGCGAGGCGCTTTGGGCCAGGAGGCTTGCAACCGTGTCGGTTTTCCAGCGGGTCGCCGTGTTGGCGGTAGGCGCCTTGCCCATCAGAAAGCCGGCCTGGACGTAGCACAACTTGGCCGCCACCAGACTGTCACGGGTCAGTTGCCGGTAATACCAGTCGCCCCAGGCCATCAGGTTTTTCACGTATTCGGTGAACATCAGGATCTGGAAATGCGCCGGCGCCGCATAGCCAATAGCATCCGGATCCGTGGGGTTCTGGCTCTCACACCCAGGATCCCCGGAACCCTTTTTGACGTCCAGAGGCCGGCAACGCCAGTACGCTGGTTTCGGATCGGGAAAGGCTGGATCGTCGAGCGGGTCGGCAGGCGCCTGGGGATCGAACACGTAGTGTAGCCAGCGTTGCGCCTCCCGGAAGCGATCTTCATCGCGCAAGCGCGTCGCCATCAAATGCGGCAGGTGAAAAAACAGCTCATAGAAGCACAAACCATTGGCGCCGTTGAAGGCACCATTGGGTTCATCGACACTATGTCCGACCGGCGCAGGCTCCTGAATGAACTGCAGGTGCCAGTCCAGTACAGCATCGACGGAAATATGCGAACTGCGCACCAACTCCGAGCCAAACAATGAGTTAAGCCGGACAAACTTCAGCTTCAGCTTATCCTGATTGAAGGATAGAAACTGTGCAGCATCGACGCTGTTTTTGTGCAGCGTCACTGGGACGAAGTCCAGCAGATCGATGACCGTCAGATCAAACAGCTTTACTCCCAGCGCGGCAGTGGAGGATCCAAATGAAAAAGTGCTCGGATTCGGCCATGTGCCTTTGTCCCGCTTGAAGGTCAGCGGCTCGGTGACCCAGCCGCCCGCCTGATCGAAATTTATCTTTATCGGTGCTGGGTCTCCACCCGCTGGCAGCAGCAGCAGCTCGAGTGTCAGCTCTTGCTGCCCGGAGGGTAGCCCCGTAGGCCAGCAAAAACCACGCACGGTCAGTACATCTTTTTCAAGCTTCTCAACCTCATCAAATACCCGCAGAGCCGTCACTTGCAGACCCAGGTACGGTGTGAGGCTACCCGCAGGCTCCGTACGGGTTATCACCGGCACTTGACTGTTCAGCGAATGTTGTACGGTTTCGCGACTGATGAATCGATTCAACGCCTGCTCCAGCCAGTCGCCGGGATCATAGGGATCGGGGCGCATCAGCACGTCGTAAACCGCATGCACCCTGAAGTCTGCAAGCTTTACCTCAGTAAACCTGCCCGTCATCAAAATACCCAGCTTGCCCTTGGGATTCAGGTAATCGATGCGCACGCTCGCAATCAAGCGTGTGCCCGGCGCAAGTGCATGATCGTGCTCCGAACTGTGAACATTCAACGGCGGCGACCATTGGCCACTCTGCGTCTTGAACGCCAGGTTGATATCCAGTTTGTACGGGACAGAATCCGTCTCTTCCCGAGCGATGACTTTGTCGCGCCACTGCGCCCAGACCAGGCACAGACGGCCATTCCAGAACACCGGGCGGACATCCAGTACCTGGTCGGCAGCCGGGATATCCACCGCTTGCCATTCACTCCAGGCCGCCGGATTGACCGCCGTGCTGGTGGTACCCAGTTCAATCTCGGCCTTGCGCCAGAAATACTGGAACGGCTGCACTCGCTGGCGCCCGACAAAGTAATAATCGGCTCTGGCAGGCGTCGTCCCGTCCATGTAGCAACTGATCACGTCCAGGTCGCAGGTTTGCTCGAATTCCTGCAGATATTCCTGCAATGCCGCCTGCACGGAGTCGTCGCTCAAGCGCGCCTGGTTGAGGTTGTTTTCCAGATTCTTGAACAGGCTGGTCTTGCGCAGACGCACAAACGGATTGATGAAGTTTTCCGGGTAGCACGCAATCATCTGCACTGCTGCCCAGTCGGGGTAGTTGTTATAGAGTTCCCATTCGAGCAAGTGACGCTTGTCGAACTCCTGCTTCTCAAATCCGGGTTCCAGCTTGCGATAGACCGCATGGATGTACTGCTGAGCACAACTCGTTGCTTCGGCCACCCACGAACTTTGCACCTGGTAAGTATCCAGCGGATCCATGCGCAGCAATTCGAACAGATCTGCCGGCGTTCTCAGGAAAGGATAATGCTCTCTGCCCGCTCTGCCGATGCAATATTCAAGCAGCGCCGAACGGCGTTTTTCCAGCAGCGTCCTAAGGTTGCTCACTGTCATGATCCAGCTCCTGAGTTATGACCCGGAAACAAACATTTGTCAGGCGATCGCGCTTACTCGGGGTTCGACGGAGCGTCGAATTTGATGGGGTCGACGAAATTTCTTTCGGCGTCACCCGCCTGAGTGCGGACTTTAAAAGTGAACGTGCCGCCCGACGCGCTGGACACAAAAACCCGCGTGAGTCCCTGGTGATCGGTGAACCCCTGCGATGGCCGAATCGTTGCGCCATTGACTGTTGAAGGCGGAGTGCTTTGCCCAAACCATTCCACCAGCGAGTTTTGCCCGCGGTTCCCATAGTCGTCTTCCAGCACCGCGTAGAGTTCGACTTCCTGCCCGGCAGGCACGTCCGTCAAAGGAGTCGGCGACAGTTCGGCAAGCGGAAAAGAGAACGAAGAGTGATCGGTGGTGATCTCGACAGGCGGCGCGTACTGCGGCTCGAACAAGTCCAGCCATAACAGTGGCGTGTCAATGCCCACGATCTTGCCGGGGGTAAACGTGGCAAGCAGTACTCCGTCCAGGTCGGTGTGGCCGGTTGCAATCGTGCCCAGAGCCGCCCGCCAGTAGACGCTGACACCGCTTAGCGCCTTCCCTGCGGCGTTTTTGAGGGTCACTTTATAGGTGACTTTTTCCCCTGGCTTGTTGGCGACGACGGTACTGTCACCCACCACCTCGCAGACGACCGTGACCAACGCGTTGAGATCACCCGGCACTGGCATCAACGGTGCTCGCGCACCGGACGCGCCCAGCAGAGCAAGTTCGGCGGCATCGGCATAGGCTTGTTTGTCAATGGACTCGGGCAAATTGCCGATCAGGAAAATCGTCAGTGCATCCATGCCGGTTTCGCGGGACAGTTCTAGAACACGTATCAGAAAATCGAGCTGAGTGAGGTTTTTCAATACTTTGAGGTCGGTGGAATCGATGCGGCTGACACACTCGCGCACCTCCTGCACGCTCCAGCCAAAAAAGTCAGCCAGCTTGATCGCAGCTGCCTGCCGCGCCAGCGCAGCGGCGTCACCCGTGACATACGGCAGCGCATTGACCTGGCGCAGGTAATCCAACAGTTTCTGCGCCGGCTGGTCGCCCAGGGCGAAAGCACGGGTGAGTGTCGTCAGGTAATAGAGTGTGCGTATCGTCAACGCATACTTGTCCGACTGATCGAGCCAGGCGAGATAGCCGTAATCCAGATAGTCCTGCAACAGCTCGGCACTGAGTGCAAGCGTCAATACCACCTCGCTGCGTCGGCGCACTTCAGCCAACAGGTCGAGCAGCTTATTGGCATTGCGGCCAGAATTGCGGCCCGAGCCCACGGAACTCATCCCCACCTGTTCATGCACAAGGCTAAGGAATTGAGGAACAGTAGCCTGTGCCCAGTACAAAATCGGTATGGCCTGCTCCACTCCCACTCCGGCATACACAGCCAGGGTCTCTCTGACCAGCGATGTCTGAGCATCGCGCATCTGCACCACCACGCTGACCATGATGTCGATGATGCTCTGACGCAGGATCGTATCGCTGAGACCCAAGGCATTGTCGACCGCCCAAGTGACTTTCGAGCGGACGATGGACAGGAAGTGCTCGGATGTCCCCTCCAGGTGCAATACCACGCCATTGGCGTCGACAATCGGGTTCAGGCCATCAGCGGATGTCGCTAGAAAATCGAGCCAGTCGGCAGCGCCGGCCGGCGGTACACCAGCCATCAGGAATACGCTGTTGGATAACAGGGTCGTTGGCAACAAATTGCGAACCTGCTCGAAAAACTGCAGGTCCTGTGTGGTGGGTTCCAGCGCCGGTTGCGCCGCAACGGCGTGTTGCAGCACCCACAACACTGTCAAGTTGCCTTGCGCGCACCACTGCACGAAACTTTGCATGGCTTCGATCAGTTCCAGCGCATCCGGCAAATCCGCCGGCTCATCGTAAATGACAGGAATGCCCGCGAAGCGCTCAAGCCAGGCATCCCCGCCCAGCAGCGACAGCATCAGCACACCTTCGACCGGTGTGATGTTCAATAGCCGGGGCAGTTTCACCAGACGGTAAAAGCTCGAGATGATCGGCAAACTGCGCGGCAGCTTATCGGTTTGACCATGAGCCATGGCTACCGTGGCAGCCAGAAAGGCATAGGTCTGCAGGTCGATCGCCAGGCCACTGCACAGCTGGCTGACCGTCAAATCCACTTCGCCCGGCGTCGGCGTCACCGCAAACGTACCGTCGTCGAGCTTCAAGGACTCGCGATAACCCGCTTGATTATTGAAGACCTGGTCAAACGAGGAGAGCGATTCGCCCCGCCCGTAAACCGACAGATCACCGATAAACGCCGCGAAGTCCGCGGCCGGGCAGTCGTAGCGCTCGCGCAACGTCTGAAATAGCCCCAAGGCATGCACGGCGCCGCTCGATATATCCAGATCGAGCGGAAGAAGTTTCGGTGAATTACCAAGCGCTGTTGCCCTGATGGCTGCCACCAATACAGCATCCACCTGGTCGAATGGTAGTCCGATCCAACTGGCCAGTCGCACCATTTGGTTTATCCGGTCATAGCGATTGAAACCGATTTCCTCGTCTGGACTTTCGGTCAATCGATGGAACGATACGATCTCGTCGTCAATCCGCACCGCAGGTGACGTGCCGTTGTTGATGTAGACCGACCCTGAACGTTCACTTTCCGGAGCCGAGGGTTTCTGATCCGCAAATTTGACATTGGGTGAGCGCACCGGGGAAAAGTCTCGAATAGACAGCAAGGCTTCGATCTGCGAGCTGTCGAGCTTGGTGCGCTCGCCCAGAAACGCCACCTGGCGGAGATTCGCGTACTTCTGGAGATTGTCGGTACCGAAGTTTCGGTTATAAAAACACTCCCGACCGTCAAACTGCTCACGCGCCTCCGTGAGCAATTGCCGCTGATAGGGCCCCAACCGCGTCGCATGGGCGAAACCGGCACCGGTGTTGGGGCCACGGGCGTTGGCCTGAAGAAAATAGGGAAAATTCAGGTCAGTCCGATGCTCGAAATCCCCCACCGACAATCCATGTGACTGCGCAATGCTGTCAATCGTGACCCAATGCTGGTAGTACGGCAGACCATTGGGATAGCGCGCCTCGATCAATTCATCTTCTATCGACACGGTTTCTGCGGACTCTGTATTTTCGTCGATGAACGCTTCCATTACTGCCACGATGATGTCGACCGACGAAACCGACTGATAGACCGCGTTGTAATCGACATTCAACGCCAACAGATCGGTGCGGCGACTGTGCAGCCGATACTTTTCTTCCGGGCTCTTGTTGTCGATACGGTCGCGAATCCACCGTAACAAGTCGATCAGATAGGCCACCGGCGACGTGATCGACTCCAGTGCGTCCGGCGGGCACAGCAGCGCGAAATCGGTGCCGATCAAGCCTTGATAATCGGGGCCATCAACCATTGAAAGCAAACCGCTGCCATTGCGTGATACGGCGGTCTTGCCAGTCAGCGTCTGCTCGATGAACTGTCGGCGCAGATACGTGGCCATACTGTTGGCCCCGCGTGCGAATCGCTGCGCGGCCTCCAGGTCGAGCTGATAATCGCTCCTCAGACCTTGGACGCCCTTTTCCACCAAAGGAAAAATCGATCCATTGTCTGTCAGGTAGGCCTTGAGTTTCGCCAGGCCGGTGTCATGTATTTGTTGCTCTTCACCAAACAATTCAGTAAACAATCGAAGAGCGGGACGACGCGGATCAGCCATGATCAAATTCCTTGAGGCAGCAACTGGCCCTGGCGGCTTGACGTTGCGCGTCAGGCTGCCTGTTTCATGAGTAAGATTGAGCGCCCGGGCGACCGCCGTGTCTACTGTCATTTTTGACAGGTATTAAGACCGCCCATCGGAATGATATCTCCCCGGCGCACGCGTGCGTTCGACTTCAAAGCGTGCGCTGTCGACCCAAGCGGAAATCGTCTCGCCAGCCGCGCCGTCCGTAATGGTCTGCCTGAACCGATACCAGTTACCGCCTTCAGGGAGTGCCCGTATCGACTCGCCGCGCCATTGCCCATCGACGATGGCCAACTCCGGCGCCCAGAACACCTCGGGGTTGTACCAGCTCACGAGGGTGCCGATGCCCTGACGGCCGCGACCGGCAAACTGCAACGGATGGACCACCCAGCTTCCCGGGGCCGGCTCGTCGAGGATGGGCAGAAAAATACCCAGCACAACCGCTCGGCGCGCTTCAACCGATTCGAAGGTATCCAGAGACGCGACAGCTTGCAGTTGGTAACGCCCTCCAGCCACAGCAGCGCAGTCGCACATCACCGACCAGGTGCGATCCTCACGCACAATGGTGCTGGCCAGCACTGAGCGCGCCCCCTCTGCCAGCGTCACCGTGACGGTGTCGCCAGGCACCCCGAAACCCGATACCACGGCTTGCCGTCCAATCGCTTCGCCCTCGACCGGAGTCTCGATAAAAGGCGCGGCCGGGACGACATCGAATGACATCCAATCGGTGCAAGCGGACTCGTGCACCGTGCCGTTGTCATCAAACGATTGCCGCACCCGGAGGGTATGGCTACCCACCGGCAACTCCACCTCGCGCCGCCAGAGACTGTTCCAGCCGACGGTAATATTGCGCTGCCACGGTTCGTCATCGCCATCGAGCCAGACGTCGACCCATCCTCCCGCCCTGCCGGTGCCTTCAAGCGCTGCCTCGCGAGCCAACTTGCCGCCAGCCTCCGGCGTGGTGATCCGCGGCGGCAACAGCACCACCTTCAAAGCATGGTTTTCACTGCGCTCGGAATCGCGTGAGTCGAGTGTCTGTACGGCATAAACCGTGAACTGACCAAACTCCAGGTCGCTGAGCGTTATGCGCCACTCACCGCTGTTTTCCAGGTGCAGGGGATTTCCCACAGCCCGATCGAACAGAGCGTTGTACAACTGCATCGTGGCGAATTGCATACCGTTATTGCCGCAGATTTCAACGTCGCTCCCCACCTCGTCACCCGCCGCGGGTGCGGTGATGCGCGGTTTGAGCATGGGGATCTGGACGGTGAAGGTTGCGTCGACTGCCACCGAGGTTTGCTGAGCAAAATACTGGGTGACGGAAACAGTGTGCACACCCGGGTAAAAATCTGTGGACCGTCTGAAGGTCCAGAGTTCACCTTGAACCGTTGCCGCGTAAGAGGTGGGGTCATCGCTGAACGTGATATTGACCGTAGCGCCCGGCCAGCAGGTACCTTTGAAAAACGGTGAAAGGCCCTCTTCGACTGGCGGTTCCAGGCCGGGAGCCAAAGGGGGAATGGTGACTTTGAGGACGACCCAGCTGGGCGACTCGTGCTCGTCGAGAACCTGCTTGATGTGAACTTCACGCTCGAACACAGGCCCCCAGACTGCCAACGCCTTGCTCGACCATTGGCCGCTGGCGACAACCACGGCGGGGGCTTCCAGATCGGCGCTATTGGGTTTGCGCGGTTGCACCGTGGCGCCGTTATAACCTTTGCCGCTGAACGTCGGCTGGTAGTCCCGGGTGTATTTGACGTCACTGACATCGGGTAACAGGTGGTTAACCGTGAATCGGAAGGGATGCGACTCGATCCAGCCGTTGGCACCGTCGCCAATTTTCTGGATCACCTCGACGGTGTAGCTGCCAAAGTCCCAACCGGCAACGGATGACTCCCATTTGCCAGTCGCCGGTATCGTTACAGTAGGCGGCGCATCGCCTCCACCCGCGGTGACGGAGAACTGGACCTGTGTAATGAGTTTCGGATCGTAATGCCCAGTGCCGGAAAAGGTGATGGTGTCGCCGTGCTGCGTGTACGTACCCGTCGGCTTGTCCGGGCGTACCCGTATGCCGAAGGGGATGTTGCTGACCGATGGCTGGCCTTTGTAGATTTGCCAGCAGACAATTGAATGCGGCCCCGGCGTCAGCGTGAACGAGGTTGACCATTCACCCGAAGAGGAGTTGACCGGCGTTTGTATCTGGGCCGAAGTATTTTCCGAACGGATCACGACCGAACTGTCATCCGCGATTCGGACGGCCCCCTTGAACAGCGATGTCGTATCGACGATTTGCAGTGCTATCGGCGACTCGATATACGGTGAACCCAATACGTAAAAGTCACTTATGGTACCTCCGGAGGTACCGTCGCCGTAAGTTTGCCGAATGCTCAGGGTATGGCTTTGCCCGGGTGCAAAGTCATAAATGCTGGTACCTCCCCATGTTCCATTGCCCTCTACCCTGGCGTTTGCCAACACTTTGGTAGAGGTGTTCAGGATGACAGCATCTACCGTTGCACCGGGAAAGCCACCGGTACCTTCAATACGCGGCCGTTGTAAAGCAGTAGCGTTAATGTCAGTGAATGTTACAGGCTTGATTACAGTAAATACCGTTGTCTGAGTGTATCGGCCTGTCGTCCCGGAGAAATCCTCCCGAATAAGGAAGGTCCGTGCGCCTTGCGTTACAGACGGCAGCAGTCTCGCGCTCCATCGCCCGTCCGCACCGGCTGTGGCCGCTTCACTCAATGCACTGTCAGCGCTGTTGGGAACTACAAGCTTGATGACGCTGCCTTGTCGGGCAGTCCCATGCACCCATTCGCCTACCACATTAACGGGATCAAAAGCGGCGGCACGCCTGACCACCGCGTCCAGGTAGGTCATATCTGACCACTTACCCCTGTAGTTCCACTGAGCCTGAAATCTGCCCGAATATCCTTCCGCGAGTTCGCCAAGGTAAACGGTGTGCCAGTCGTAATCGCGAAAATAACGGTCGATTAATTTTACGCTGCCGCCGCTTGTTACGAACCAAATTATGGTCTGGTGATCCAGACCGTCTCGCTGTGGGATCCTGAAGGTCAAATCTACCCATTTATCAATCAGTACCGGGCCTGTGTGCCCATACTCCGGCCCGTTGATCAACACCCCCGGGGCACCGGATTTGGCGCCTTGCGCAGAGGATGGCTGCTGTGAAGGGGCGTCTTCAGGTGCGTCGGGGCCTGTATTTGAATCCTCGGTCATCGTGAGTTTCCTGTACGTCCTGTCGGCAAGTGAGCGCTTCATTTAAAGTCCGGAATACAAGATTTGGCACCTGTAAGATCTGACAGTCCCGACCAGCGGTAACTCTTCCCACATAGCAACCTGGCAATGTCCGTCAGCCAATCCCGCACGGCTCCATCACTCTGCGCCTTTGCCTACACATCACTCAGAATCCGCCGGCTTGTGCGCCTTGCTGATGCCCCGTAACGTGATCCGTGCCGCTGCCAATCAGTGGTCGGGTTTAGTCGCCCGGGTCATGTGCATTGCGTACAAGCGTCATCCAGTCGGGTACTCCCTATCCCCGCACTCGATGGTGGCTGTTTGCAGGGCGCCCTTGGGCGCGCCGGTTTGTGCACTCCCGGCCGACTAACCTGCCTACAGCCGCCACCCCATTCGTTCGTTCAAATCGCGACGAGGTAAACCGCGGCACCTGGCGATGGCGATCTATCAATTGAGCGAGACGGGTTTGCTGCTTGCGCAGAAGGCGCTGGATCACGAGCGGGCGATTACGCTGGCCTGGGCCTGGAAAGGCGTTGCCGGTACTGGCGCTTTCGCGAGCAGGCTCGCTCCCACAGTTGTTCGCATCCCGTCAGTTGCAAATGCGATTGAAGGTGGGAGCGAGCCTGCTCGCGAAGCTTTAACGGTTATGCATCAGGCCGAGGCCGGCAGTGGCTGGAAGCTGAAATACTGGCGCAGCGCCCCGACCAGTTGCGCGTATTCTGCCGGCGGTTGTTGCAGGCTGAAACCGGCGTCGTAATGCAGTGGCGTGACGTCTTCGTGACACCACAGGCAACAGGCGGTCAAGTCGATGATTTGTTGGCAACCGTCGCCGCAAGGGATCTTCAAGCGCAATCGGAAATCCACGCCAACCCACATCGGCAGTGGACTGATCAGCATCAATCCGTCGTTGGACACGTTACCGAGAAAGCCGATGGGCTTGTCGGTAACGCTGTTGAACACTCTGAGGAAATACGGCAGTTGATGCCGTTCGATCCGGCGGTCGGTAAACATGCGCAGTTCGCCATGCAAGGCCCCGTCACGGAGCCGCACCTTTGCTTCGGAACGCGCCGGTGTGGCAGGCACGCTCTCCCCGCTTCCGGTGTGACGGTCGCGACATCGCCGTCACCTTACTACTGCCAGTTGCAGGTGTTGCCCCGGTTAGAGACTCAACTCTAAACCCGGTTCATTGGACTATAGCCCAGCTTGTACAAGCAGCCAGATTTTGTAGGACGAACCGATCAGAAACGGGTCGGCCGCACCACGGCCGCCGCGCTACGAGTCGGGTAATGGCCCAGGCTCTGCAGGGTTTCCAGGCGCGCACGGGCGCGGTAGGCGTATTCACTGTTGGGGTACGAGGCGATGATGAACTGATAGGTCTGCACCGCGTCGATGAAAAGCTTCTGCCGCTCCAGGCACTGGCCGCGCATCATCGACACTTCCGGCCACACATACGGCCGGGCACGGCTGGCGCGCTCGACTTTGGACAGTTCGAGCATGACCTGCTCGCAATTGCCACGATCATAGGCGCTGTAAGCGTTGTTCAAATGATGGTTCATCGACCAACGGGTGCAGCCCGTGACGGCGAGAACGCTAAGGGCAAGGGCGGCAATGGGCAACAATCGCATGGGGGATCTCCTGTCTTGTGCTTTGTATCGACACCTGCACAGAAATCTTCAGTCAGCGATGAACGATGCAAAAGTATAGAAGGGAGTGCGACCGTGCCGGGAGCATCAGCGCTGAACATTCTGCGTCAACAAGGCCCCTGATCCATGAGGACACAAGGGCAATAAGTCGAACACTTTGAGTCTATTCAACCGTAAAACTACGTTGGGGTGACCATGCTGAGCTTTGATTACCTCTAACGAGTTTAGCCGTGATCGTATGCTGTCCTGTTGCCAGATTCTCCAGCGCTCCTGACCACAGACCATCGGCGGCGACCGTTGCCCGAAGCAGTTGAGTTCCTGCGACCTTGAAAACCTCTACGATATCGCCCGCTGGCTCTGCCGTCCCTGAAATCAGTGATCGGCGCCCCACTTTTGCCCCCTCCACTGGTTCAATGATTACCGGAATGGGAAGATCGTTTTTTTCCGCAGTCATTTTCTTCATCTCCATATCCTCGCCAGTCATTGACGAGTACCAGAGCATTACAACGATCCTGCTGACATCTGCCTACCTGACATAAATGACAGTCCCGACCAACGGTGTGTTTTTACACCGAAGCACTTCAGCATGTTCGATAAGAAATAAAAACGAATAAGTAGTGCAAACGAACAATGACTACACCCTTCGAGCATAGTAGCCTCTGCCTGCGCTTGAACTCAGGAGTCTTTGCATGTCCGTCCGTCGTACCAAAATCGTCGCTACCCTTGGCCCGGCCAGTAACTCGCCGGAAGTTCTCGAACAGCTGATTCTGGCTGGCCTGGACGTCGCCCGTCTGAACTTCTCCCACGGCACCCCCGACGAGCACAAGGCTCGCGCGAAGCTGGTGCGTGATCTGGCGGCCAAGCACGGCCGCTTTGTCGCCCTGCTCGGTGACCTGCAAGGCCCGAAAATCCGTATCGCCAAATTCGCCAACAAGAAGATCGAGCTGAAGATCGGTGACAAGTTCACCTTCTCCACCAGCCATCCGTTGACCGAAGGCAACCAGCAAGTGGTCGGCATCGACTACCCGGATCTGGTCAAGGACTGCGGCGTCGGTGACGAGTTGCTGCTCGATGACGGTCGCGTGGTGATGCGCGTCGAAACCGCCACCGCCACCGAACTGCATTGCATCGTGACCATCGGCGGTCCGCTGTCCGACCATAAAGGCATCAACCGTCGCGGTGGCGGCCTGACCGCACCGGCCCTGACTGAAAAAGACAAGGCCGACATCAAGCTTGCTGCCGAGATGGAAGTCGACTACCTCGCAGTGTCCTTCCCGCGTGACGCCGCCGACATGGAATACGCCCGTCAACTGCGCGACGAGGCCGGCGGTACCGCCTGGCTGGTGGCGAAGATCGAGCGCGCCGAAGCCGTGGCCGACGACGAAACCCTCGACGGTCTGATCAAGGCTTCCGACGCGGTAATGGTTGCCCGTGGTGACCTCGGTGTAGAGATTGGCGACGCCGAGCTGGTGGGCATCCAGAAGAAAATCATTCTGCATGCGCGCCGTCATAACAAAGCGGTGATCGTCGCGACCCAGATGATGGAGTCGATGATCCAGAACCCGATGCCGACCCGCGCCGAAGTATCCGACGTGGCCAACGCCGTGCTCGACTACACCGACGCCGTGATGCTCTCGGCCGAATCCGCTGCGGGCCTGTATCCGCTGGAAGCTGTGCAAGCGATGGCGCGCATCTGCGTTGGCGCGGAGAAGCACCCGACCGGCAAGACCTCCAGCCACCGCATCGGCAAGGAATTCACCCGCTGCGACGAAAGCATCGCACTGGCGACCATGTACACGGCCAACCACTTCCCGGGCGTGAAAGCGATCATCGCCCTGACTGAAAGTGGCTACACGCCGCTGATCATGTCGCGCATCCGCTCCTCGGTGCCGATCTACGCCTACTCGCCACACCGCGAGACCCAGGCGCGCGCCGCGATGTTCCGTGGCGTGTACACCATCCCGTTCGATCCGGCTTCGCTGGAACCGCACGAAGTCAGCCAGAAAGCCATCGACGAGCTGGTCAAGCGCGGCGTGGTCGAGAAAGGCGACTGGGTCATCCTGACCAAGGGCGACAGCTACCACACCACCGGTGGCACCAATGGCATGAAGATTCTGCATGTCGGTGATCCGCAGGTCTGAGTGAAGCGCTGAAAAGCAAAAGCCCCGCCATGTGAATGGCGGGGCTTTTGGTTTTCTGATCCAGCAGAGGTATTGACCGATCGTCCCCTTTCCCGAGCAAGCCCGCTCCCACATCTGGAATGCATTCCACCCTGTGGGAGCGGGCTTGCTCGCGAAAGGCCCGGCCCGACCGACAAAGTTCTCAATGCCGTTTGATGAACCCGCTCAACGCCGCCAACGCCTCGGGCGTACGCAACCGCTGGGTGAACAACGCGCCTTCCTCCTCGATCACCTTGCGGATCAATTCGCGATCCGGCGCGCGCATCAATTGCTTGCTGATGCGCACGGCTTCAGCCGGTAGCTCATCAAAACGCAGCGCCACTTCCCGCGCCTTGCACAACGCTGCCTCGCCATTGGCCGACGCTTCGGTGGCCAGGCCCCACTGTGCGGCCTGCTCACCGCTGAAGCCCTCGCCAAGCAACAGCAACTGCGCCGCTCGGGCCTGACCGAGCAAGCGCGGCAAAATCAGGCTGGAGCCGAACTCCGGGCATAAACCAAGGTTGACGAACGGCATGCGTAGGCGCGCATCGCCCGCGACGTAGACCAGATCGCAATGCAGCAACAGCGTCGTGCCGATGCCCACCGCTGCACCGGCCACAGCGGCAATCACCGGTTTGCGGCATTCGAGCAGATTTAGCATGAAGTGGAACACCGGACTGTCGAGGTCGCTCGGCGGTTGCTGGATGAAGTCGGCGATGTCGTTACCGGCGGTGAAACACTCGGCGCCGCCGGTGATCAGCACGGCGCTGATGTGCGGGTCGCTGTCAGCCTGTTTCAGCGCTTCAGCGAGGCGGCTGTACATCGCGCGGGTCAAGGCGTTTTTCTTGTCCGGACGATTGAGGCGCAGGGTCAGTAAACCGCGTTCGCGCTCCAGCACAATGGCTTCGGTCATGGCGTCTCTCAACGGTGTCGGGCTCAAGAAAATCAACTGTGGCGAGGGAGCTTGCTCCCGCTGGGCTGCGCAGCGGTCGCAAAAAATCCATGAGCGCTGCGCACTCAAGCGGGAGCAAGCTCCCTCGCCACAAGCAAACTTCGCCCCTAAAAAGTCAAGCGCTTAACTGCGGGACAGGAATACGTCGGCCAGCAGTTGATTGCGCGGCAGTCCGGCCAGGTACAGACGCTTGGCGAAGGCGTCGACACTGGCGGTCGAGCCGCAGACTAAGGCCAGGGTTTGCCGGGAAACAAGGCGCAGTTGCGCCAAAGCAGCGGCTGAGTCGGCCGCCGTCCACAGCTCGACACTGAGGTTTTCCCGCTGGGCGGCCAATGCCGCCAGGGGTTTGGCCAGATAGTGCTCACGCGCATCATGGGCCAGGTGAATAAGGCGAATGGCGCCTTGGTGATTCTGGCGCAAGGCTTCGCGAAGTACCCCGAACAATGGCCCCAAACCGCTGCCGGCAGCGAGCAGCCACAGCGGCCGGTCATGCCAGTCCGGGTCGTAATGCAACGCACCGCCACGCAGTTCGCCGAGCCGGATCGAGTCGCCGATCTGCAACTTTTGCACGGCATCAACGAATTCGCCGGGCTGGCGGCAATCGAGATGAAACTCCAGAAAGCGGTCTTCTTCCGGCAGGCTCGCCAGCGAATATGGCCGGGCGATGTGATCGATCCACAGCACCAGATGTTGCCCGGCGCTGTAGCGCAGTGGTCGCTGCGGGATCAGGCGCAGGCGCAGAAGGTTGTCGCTGAGCCAGTCCAATGCTTCGACCTGCGCCGGGCGCCCGTCAGTCAGCGGGTCAAAAGTGTGTACTTGCAGATCTTCAATCACCTGGCACTGACACGCCAGACGCCAGCCATCCTGACGCTGCACGGCACTCAAGGCGTCCGGACGATTGTCGGCGGGCAAGCCCCGCACGCATTGCACCAGGCACGCATGGCAATTGCCGGCGCGGCAGCTGTAAGGCACGGTCGCGCCGTTCTGGTTGAGGGCATCGAGCAGGTTGCTGCCCGCCGCCACCGACCATAGCCGTTCACCGACACGAAGTTCAGGCATCGACGTTCTCCCACGCGGCTGCACAGCGATTGCGTCCGTCGCGCTTGGCCCGGTAAAGCGCCTGATCGGCACGCTGCAAGGCCTCGTCCAGATCATCGCCGACGGCCAACAGCGTCATGCCGGCCGACAGGCTCAGGTTGCGCACTTGCAGGCCCATCAATTCAACCTCGGTGAAGGCGATGCGCAAACGCTCGCAGCAGGCGGTCAGCCGCTCGGCATCGCAGTCGGGCACCAGCACGACGAATTCTTCGCCACCATAGCGCGCCAGGACATCGCCATCGCGCAGGCACGCTTGCGCCACGCCGGCAAACGCCTGCAACACCTGATCGCCGGCGGCGTGGCCGTGCAGATCGTTGATGCGTTTGAAGTGGTCCAGATCGATCAAGGCCAGACCGTGCATCACATCACTGTCCAGCGCATTCAGCTCGCGTGAGGCGATGCGCAGAAAGTGCCGGCGATTGAACAGGCCGGTCAGTTCGTCGGTGGCGACCAGGTCTTCGAGCTGGCGCATCATCCCGCGCAAGGTATCCTGATGTGCCTGCAAGGCAAACCGGCGCTGGCGCTGACGTTGCCGGGAAACCTGGACGAAGCGCGCATAGAGCACCAGCCATGCCAGCACCATCGCCAGAATGCAAACTTGCAGCGCGGCGAGCGCAGGCTCGGCCAGGCGGAAATGGTAAGCGTCCCACAGGGTAATCGCGGAAAAACTGAAGAACACTAGCAGCGCGCAGCGGATGAACACCTGTCGCGTGAGATGGAACAGGCCGAACAGCAGGATCAGCACATAAAACACCAGGAACGCGCCGCGCGCCTCGTCGACATGGGCGATCAGCCACGTTTGCCAACCCAGCCCCATCAGCACTTGCGCTTCGGTCAGGCTGGGGTCGGCAAAGCGCTGGTTGCGACCGCTCCAGAATAGCCCGAACAGAGTCGCCTGGCTGATGACCACCAGGGCACTGCCGATGGCCACTCCGCTCAGGGATTGCTGGTAATGCCCGGTGAAAAACGCCAGCCACAGCAGCAGCAAAGCCAATCCGTAGGTGGCCGCAGCGAGGGCAAAGCGTTTGAGCAAAAGGCGTTGAATGGCGTTATGGGTCAATCGTTGACTCACCGTGCGATAAGAGGCTGACCGAGTGTCCTACTCTACAGACCGGATGCCACTTTAGAGGCCCGGTCGCTAAATGACCACCGATTTTCAGGCTCGAAAATTGACGTCAAATGCATGGCCCGCTGATGCCGCCAATAGCCCCGGCACGCCCGGCACAAAGGGCCAGCTTCAAGTTGCAAGCTCCAAGCCGCAAGCTCAAGCAGTCGGCGTACTGCTCAACTTGCCGCTCAAAGCTTGAAGCTTGTAGCTGCCGCAGAGAATGGCTGCTGGCGCGTGTACGCCCCACCGAGGCGCGGTATACTGCCGCGCCTTTTTAGCGTCGCGCCACAGAGGGACAGCTACAAGCCGCAAGCTTCAAGCGGCAAGCCCAAGCTCAAGCTGTCCGCGTAATGCTTTATCTTGCCGCTCGAAGCTAGAAGCTTGTAGCTGCCCCACCGTTTTTTAGAGGAGCGCGACTCATGACCGTGATCAAGCAAGACGACCTGATTCAGAGCGTTGCCGACGCCCTGCAGTTCATTTCCTATTACCACCCCGTGGATTTCATCCAGGCAATGCACGAAGCCTACCTGCGCGAAGAATCGCCAGCGGCCCGTGATTCGATGGCGCAGATCCTGATCAACTCGCGCATGTGCGCCACCGGCCACCGCCCGATCTGCCAGGACACCGGTATCGTCACCGTGTTCGTCCGTGTCGGCATGGACGTGCGCTGGGATGGCGCCACCATGGGCCTGGACGATATGATCAACGAAGGCGTGCGTCGCGCCTACAACCTGCCGGAAAACGTCCTGCGTGCATCCATTCTGGCCGACCCGGCCGGTGCGCGTAAAAACACCAAGGACAACACCCCGGCGGTGATTCACTACTCCATCGTCCCGGGCAATACCGTGGAAGTGGACGTGGCGGCCAAGGGCGGCGGTTCCGAGAACAAATCGAAAATGGCCATGCTCAACCCGTCCGACTCGATCGTTGACTGGGTGTTGAAAACCGTGCCGACCATGGGTGCCGGCTGGTGCCCGCCGGGCATGCTCGGCATCGGCATCGGCGGCACCGCCGAGAAAGCCGCGGTGATGGCCAAGGAAGTGTTGATGGAGTCCATCGACATTCACGAACTCAAGGCCCGTGGTCCGCAGAACCGCATCGAAGAAATGCGTCTGGAGCTGTTCGAGAAGGTCAACCAACTGGGCATCGGCGCCCAGGGCCTCGGTGGCCTGACCACCGTGCTCGACGTGAAGATCATGGATTACCCGACCCACGCCGCCTCCCTGCCGGTGTGCATGATCCCCAACTGCGCCGCCACCCGTCACGCGCACTTCGTGCTCGACGGTTCCGGCCCGGCCTCGCTGGAAGCGCCACCGCTGGACGCCTACCCGGAAATCGTCTGGGAAGCCGGCCCGTCGGCTCGTCGTGTAAATCTCGACACCCTGACCCCGGAAGACGTGCAGAGCTGGAAGCCGGGCGAAACCGTGCTGCTTAACGGCAAAATGCTCACCGGTCGCGACGCCGCGCACAAGCGCATGGTCGAGATGCTCAACAAGGGTGAAACCCTGCCGGTAGATCTGAAAGGTCGCTTCATCTACTACGTCGGCCCGGTTGATCCGGTCGGTGACGAAGTGGTTGGCCCCGCTGGCCCGACCACCGCGACGCGGATGGACAAGTTCACCCGGCAGATTCTCGAGCAGACCGGCCTGCTGGGCATGATCGGCAAGTCCGAGCGCGGTCCGACCGCAATCGAAGCGATCAAGGACAACAAAGCCGTGTACCTGATGGCCGTGGGCGGCGCCGCCTACCTGGTTGCGCAAGCGATCAAGAAGTCCAAGGTACTGGCGTTTGCCGAGCTGGGCATGGAAGCGATCTACGAGTTCGAGGTCAAGGACATGCCGGTCACCGTGGCGGTGGACAGCAAAGGTGAGTCGGTACACATCACCGGTCCCGCGATCTGGCAACAGAAGATCAGCGAAAGCCTGGCGGTAGAAGTGCAGTAAGCACTGACACCGAAATGAAAAGGCCGCCCCGGCAAATGCCGGGGCGGCCTTTTTGTGCCCGGATCACCCTGCCCAAAACCTGTGGGCGGATGGTATCCAGATTCGCGACTGCCCACAAAACCCATTGTGGGAGCGGGCTTGCTCGCGAATGCGGGGTGTCAGTCAACAGATTCGTTGCCTGACACGTCCTCTTCGTGAGCAAGCCCACTCCCACAGTTTTAGCGGCGCACTCAGAATCGCGCCAGCACGCAAATCCCATTGTGGGAGCGAGCTTGCTCGCGAATGCAGGGTGTCATTAAACGAATTCGTTGCCTGACGCCCCCTCTT
>NZ_JABWQR010000079.1:0-202 GCF_014270125.1 Pseudomonas sp. SWRI99
AGCCAGCTCCCACAGTTGGGATTGGGTGAATCTGATGGAGATGAGGCGGCTGGTTGGCCGTCATCGCGAGCAGGCTCGCTCCTACAGTTTGGATTGGGTACATCCGGTGGAAATTGATCGGCTGGCAGGCCGCCTTCGCTGGCAAGCCAGCTCCCACAGGTTTCGTGGCTTGCTGGCAGTCACCAGCACCCAACCCCCTCAT
>NZ_JABWQR010000080.1:0-200 GCF_014270125.1 Pseudomonas sp. SWRI99
AAAAGCAAAAGCAAAAGCAAAAGCAAACCGCGTTGGCTTCTAACCACTCATCACGATGAGCGTTAGCTCAAGTAAAGCTTTTGCTTCTCACCACTCAACACGATGAGCGTTAGCTCAAGTACCGCTTTTGCTTCTCACCACTCAACACAATGAGCGTTAGCTCGAGTAAGGCTCTTGATCTTGATGCACGGCGCCCGTCG
>NZ_JABWQR010000009.1:0-187678 GCF_014270125.1 Pseudomonas sp. SWRI99
CTAAGCCACGGCCATGGCTGTGGAATGCCTCTATTGAAGTAAACAACAATCCTTGTGGGAGCGAGCTTGCTCGCGAAGGCGTTCTGTCAGCCAACATTAGGGTTGAATGACACACCGCATTCGCGAGCAAGCTCGCTCCCACAGGGGTTCTTTGTGGTAACCCGGATTTAAGGATTCACCATGATTCCCAACCAAGACCAACAGCAGATCCGTGACATGGCCCGGCAGTTTGCCGAGGAGCGTCTCAAGCCGTTCGCCGCCGAGTGGGATCGCGAGCACCGGTTCCCCAGAGAAGCCATCTCTGAGATGGCTGAACTCGGCTTCTTCGGCATGCTCGTGCCGGAGCAGTGGGGTGGCTGCGACACCGGCTATCTGGCCTATGCTATGGCCCTGGAAGAAATCGCCGCCGGCGATGGCGCCTGCTCGACGATCATGAGCGTGCACAACTCGGTCGGTTGCGTGCCGATTCTCAAGTTCGGCAACGACGATCAGCGCGAGCGGTTCCTAAAGCCGCTGGCCAGCGGCGCGATGCTCGGCGCCTTTGCCCTGACCGAGCCGCAGGCCGGTTCCGATGCCAGCAGCCTGAAAACCCGCGCACGTCTGGACGGCGACCACTACGTGCTCAACGGCTGCAAACAGTTCATCACTTCCGGACAGAATGCCGGGGTGGTGATTGTGTTTGCCGTGACCGATCCGAGCGCCGGCAAGCGCGGCATCAGCGCGTTTATCGTGCCGACCGACTCGCCGGGCTATAAGGTCGCAAGGGTCGAAGACAAACTCGGCCAGCACGCGTCAGACACCTGCCAGATTCTCTTTGAGGACGTCAAAGTCCCGGTAGCCAATCGGCTGGGCGAGGAGGGCGAGGGCTATAAAATCGCCCTGGCGAACCTTGAGGGCGGCCGCGTCGGTATTGCTTCCCAGGCCGTCGGCATGGCGCGCGCCGCGTTCGAAGCGGCGCGCGATTACGCCCGCGAGCGCGACACCTTCGGCAAGCCGATCATCGAACATCAGGCCGTTGCGTTCCGCCTCGCCGACATGGCCACGCAAATCGCCGTGGCCCGGCAGATGGTGCATTACGCTGCGGCCCTGCGCGACAGCGGTCAGCCAGCGCTGGTGGAGGCGTCGATGGCCAAACTGTTTGCTTCGGAAATGGCCGAAAAGGTCTGCTCCATGGCCTTGCAAACCCTCGGCGGTTACGGTTACCTCAACGACTTCCCGCTGGAACGCATTTACCGCGATGTGCGTGTCTGCCAGATCTACGAAGGCACCAGCGACATTCAACGCATGGTCATTTCGCGCAATCTCTGACAAGGAATTTTATTCATGACTTACGAAACGATCCTCCTGGACATCCGCGACCGCGTTGGCCTGATTACCCTCAACCGGCCCCAGGCGCTGAATGCCTTGAACGCGCAACTGGTCAGCGAAGTGAACCACGCCCTCGACGCGCTGGAAGCCGACGCGAACATTGGCTGCATCGTCCTCACGGGTTCTAAAAAAGCTTTCGCTGCCGGCGCTGACATCAAGGAAATGGCCGAGCTGACCTATCCGCAGATCTACATGGACGATCTGTTCAGCGACAGCGATCGCGTCGCCAACCGACGCAAGCCGATCATCGCCGCGGTCAACGGCTTTGCCCTTGGCGGGGGGTGTGAACTGGCGCTGATGTGCGACTTCATTCTGGCCGGCGACAACGCCAGATTCGGCCAACCGGAAATCAACCTGGGCGTCCTTCCGGGCATGGGCGGCACCCAGCGCCTGACCCGCGCCGTGGGCAAGGCCAAAGCCATGGATATGTGCCTGAGCGGGCGCATGATCGATGCCGTGGAAGCCGAGCGTTGCGGCATCGTCGCGCGCATCGTGCCGAGCGATGAATTGCTGGAAGAAGCGCTGAAGGTTGCGGCGGTGATTGCCAGCAAGTCACTGCCGATTGCGATGATGATCAAGGAAAGCGTCAACCGCGCTTTTGAAGTGAACCTGACTGAAGGCGTACGCTTTGAGCGCCGGGTGTTCCATGCGGCGTTTGCCACCCAGGACCAGAAGGAAGGGATGGCCGCGTTTGTCGGTAAGCGCGATCCGGTGTTCCACGGCAAGTGATGCAGCGTCCGGGCTGACGCCTTCGCGAGCAGGCTCGCACCCACAGGGATTTTGCAGTGGGTCGTAATAACTACGGCACACACCGGAACCTGTAGGCGTGAGCCTGCTCGCGATAGCGGTTTGTCAGTCAATATATCTGCTGACCGACCCGCTGCCTTCGGGAGCAAGCACCCTCCCACATTGAATCTGCGCTGCACAGACATTCCTTGTGGGAGCGAGCCTGCTCGCGAAGCTTTTAGAGCTGATAGTTTTTCAGATCCCGCGCAATCACCATCCGCTGTATCTCGCTCGACCCCTCATAAATCTGAGTAATCCGCGCATCACGGTAGTACTTCTCGACTGGGTAATCTTCGAGATAGCCGTAGCCGCCATGAATCTGGATCGCCGAGGAGCACACTTTCTCGGCCATTTCCGAAGCAAACAGCTTGGCCTGCGACGCCTCGGACAGGCAGGGTTTGCCCGCCGTGCGCAACCGCGCCGCATGCAGAATCATCAACCGGGCTGCGTTGATTTGCATGTGCATATCCGCCAGCAGGTTGGCGATGCTCTGGTGCTCGATGATCGGTTTGTCGAACTGCACCCGGTCTTTCGAATACGCCAGCGCCGCTTCGAACGCCGCCCGGGCGATGCCCAGTGCTTGTGCGGCGATACCGATGCGACCGCCTTCAAGGTTGGACAGGGCAATCGCCAGTCCCTTGCCGCGCTCGCCCAGCAGATTTGCTTCAGCAATGGCGCAGTTATTGAGCGTCACCGCGCAGGTATCGGACGCGCGGATACCCATTTTGTGCTCAGTGCGGTCGACGATGAATCCCGGTGTGTCGGTCGGCACCAGAAACGCCGAGAGGCCTTTCTTGCCCAGGTCCGGATCGGTCACGGCGAACACGATCGCGAGTTTCGCCCGCTTGCCGTTGCTGACAAATTGCTTGGCGCCGTTGATCACCCATTGGCCGTCACGCAATTCAGCGCGTGTGCGCAGGTTGTGCGCTTCGGAACCCGCTTGCGGTTCGGTCAGACAGAAGCAACCGATGGTTTCACCGCTGGCCAGCGATGCCAGCCAGGTCTGTTTCTGTGCTTCGCTGCCGTAGTTGAGCACCGGACCGCAGCCGACCGAGTTATGGATGCTCATGAACGCGCCCGTCGCGCCATCGCCGGCAGAAATCTCTTCCACGGCCAGTGCGTAAGCGACGTAATCCACGTAAGTGCCGCCCCATTCTTCAGGCACCACCATGCCGAGCAGGCCCAGCTCGCCCATTTTCGCAACCAGGGCGTCGTCGATCCAGCCGGCCTTTTCCCAGGCTTGCGCGTGGGGGGCGATTTCGCCGCGGGCAAAGTCCCGGGCCATGTCGCGGATCATCACTTGTTCTTCAGTCAGTTCGAGATCGTGCATGGCTCAGTTCCCGCTTTCATCAAAACCGTGGAAGAAACTCGCAACCTTCGCCGCGTCCAGCCCTGCGAGGGTTGGCGGGTTCCAGCGAGGTGACTTGTCCTTGTCGATCAGCAGCGCGCGAACGCCTTCAATCAAGTCGCCACGGGCGAACCACTGGCGATCCAGATGCAGTTCAAGGGCGAAGCAGTGTTCCAGGCTCAAGTGGCGACCGCGACGGAGCATTTCCAGAGTCACCGCCATGGCCAGCGGCGAGCGGGTTTCGAGCAGATCGGCCGTGGCGGTGGCCCATTCATGGCTGTCGGCGACGGTCACGGCACGCAGTTGCTCGACCATGCTTGGCACGTCGGGCAAGGCGAAAAAGTGGTCGATGACCGGGCGCAGCGTTTGCAGCGGCGCATCAGGCAGGGTCTGCACGGCGTGTTTTGCCAGCAGGTTCTGCAGGGCCTTGAGCGGCGTGTCCTGCCATTCCATCTGGTCGAGTTTCTCGTCGAGCAGCGACAGTTTGCTGCTGTCCAGGTACCAGTCGGCCAGCCCGCAGTACAACGCATCGGCTGCACGAATCTGCACGCCGCTGACACCCAGGTAGATCCCCAGTTCGCCGGGAATGCGCGAGAGAAAATAGCTGCCGCCGACATCCGGGAAATAGCCGATGGCAACTTCCGGCATTGCCAGACGACTTTTCTCGGTGACCACCCGCAGGTCGGCGCCTTGCACCAGGCCCATGCCGCCGCCGAGGACGAAACCGTCCATCAAGGCCAGCACCGGTTTGCGGTAGTGATGAAGGGTCAGGTCGAGGGCGTATTCCTCGACGAAGAAATCTTCGTGCAGGGTGTCGCCGCTTTTGTAACTGTCGTACAGCGATCGAATATCGCCACCGGCACAGAACGCTTTCTCGCCGGCACCGCGCAGGACCACCGCGTTGACATCGGCGTCCGTCGCCCAGGCGTCGAGCTGGCGTTGCAGCTGGCGCACCATGTCGAGGGTGATGGCGTTGAGGCCGGCGGGGCGATTGAGGGTCAGGTACCCGATGTGGTTGCGCACCTCGGCCAGCACTTCGTTTTGCGTGGCATCCATGGACGGGGTCCGCGGGGATGAAGCCTGAGCTGTCATCAGTAACTCCCTGCTTTTATTGTCTTTATTCGAGAAGCTCGCGCGCGAGCGTTAACGGATCCTAACAGTGCAAATTTGCCTTGTACAACGTGGATATGTGCAGGGGGAGTCTGCGTTTTTGCCCTACCGCAAAATGATCAGCGGGTGAAGACTTCGCCGATGCTGCGGCGCTTGGCGTGCAGTTCGGTGGCGTGGATCAGCCGTTCGAGGTCTTCGGGGGTGACGTCGATGAAGGCTTCCATGTCTGCCAGTGCGCGCTTGAGGTCTTCGGCGGTAATGGCCTGGCTGTCGACCGGAACCACCGGCGGGGCCGGATCGGCCGGGCGTTTCGGGTAGCGAATGCGCGTCAGGTTGTTGTAGGCCAGGGCGCTGGCAAGCATGCACGCCGCGCCGAGCATCACCGGTTCCATTGCTTTCCAGTCCAGAGCGATGGTCGCCGGGTCGGCCAGCACCAGAGTCAGCGCGAGGGCGCCGGCCGGTGGGTGCAGGCAACGCAGCCAGCACATCAGGATGAGCGCCATGCCCGCCGCCAGACAGGCGCTGCCGAGGGTGCGCCCGAGTACGTGAGCGACCAGCAACGCAACGACGCCGGCACACAGATAGCCACCGAGAATCGACCAAGGCTGGGCGAGGGCGCCGGAGGAGACGGCGAACAGCAGCACGGCCGACGCGCCCAATGGGCCGATCAGGTGATAAGCGACTTCATGACCGAACACCTGGGCACACAGCCACACGCTGAACAGCGTGCCCAGCGCCATGCCAATAGCGGCGCGGCTCCATTCGGAGGGGCGAGTGTTGATGGCGGCGGGCAACCAGCGAGCAAGCATGTAGAACCAATCCTTAACAAAATCCGGGCAAAAAAAAGGACTTGTCCGGCAAATCCGGAAAGCCCTCGAAGCGTTCCAACATTGGGGGAGGAACGCGCACAGTGTGCCGTTCCGTGACGATGCTGACAAATTCATATAAATGCAGCTTTAGTGCATTATTTTTGAGTTATGGCGATGCGTCGACCGCTCATGAAACACAAGTAGCCGCCTACTGCGGCCAATGCGCTCAAAGCGTAAAACATGCTCGGCGCCGGCGTGTGCATCAGTAGAAAGCCGCATATGACCGGGCTGGCCGCACCGCCCAGTGCCGCCAGGTTCTGCGCGCCGTAGTAGCTGCCGCGCAAGTGCTCCGGGGCCAACGTGTCCACAAATAGAAAGTCTGCGGGATAGATGATCATCTCGCCCAGGGTAAAGATGAACATCGCCACGCACCAACCGACGAGACTGTCGGCCAGACTGAAGCCGATCAGCCCGGCGATGAACAGGGCGGTGCCGCCGGCAATCCAGTGGCGCAGGCGTTCGCGGGTCAGTAAACGGCCGACCTGATATTGCAGCAGGATTACGGTGATCGCGTTGCAGGCGAGCAGGGCGGCCATGGTGTCGAGCGTCTGTTGCTGGGTGTGGGTGACCAACAGGTATTGCGACAAATACAAGGTGAAGCGCCCGTGCACCAAGGTGCTGAGCAGGCAACCGAGGGTGAACAGGACCATCGTGCGGTCGCTTTTCAGGATGACCAGCGTGTTCACAAAGCTCGGAGGTGGGTTGATCGATGATTCCGGCTTGGCGTCCCTGCCGACGCCGAGCAACAGAAAAATGCTGCCAATGGCAATTGCCCCTGCGACCAGAAACGGCGCCGCAGGCTCTACAGCGGCAATCACCACGCCGATCATCGGACCGACCGCATAGCCGATATTGGTCAAGGTGTAATTGAGGGAAAACGCCTTGACCCGTTGGCCCACCGGCAGGTTTTCACTGAGGATGGCCTTGGAGCAGATCAGGAACAGGGCAGACGCCGTTTCGCTGATGATCAGCACCAGGGTGGTCAGATACAGGTTCTGCGCGAAGGTCAGCAGGATCAGGCCGATCCCGCTTGAGAGCATGGTCAGGATCAGCAGGCGGCGCTTGTCCAGGCGGTCGATGATGTAACCGCCGTAAAGCGAAAGTAACGTGGCGCTGAATACCGCGATCCCCAGCAACAGCCCGACATCCTGGGGGTTAAGCCCGAGAGTGTTGCTGAGGAACAAGGTCAACAACGGGCTGATCAGGGCGCGGCTGATGACGACGCTCAACGAACTGATCATCAAGCGGCGGATGAGGCGCGAGTAGGTGGCCACGGAGGTCAATGTCCTTATTTCAAAGCCGGGCGGGCGAACGCTATCCTCTCTGTGCAGGCTCTGCCGGTCAAGCTGAGAGACAGCTGTGGGAGGGGCTTTCTCCCACAGGTCTGATGAACACCGGGGCTATTTACAGCCCACCACAAAACCAATGTGAGAGAGGCCTTGCTTCCACAGGCTTGGTGTGGGCTTTGTTCACGCGACGTCCGAGGCGTGCGTCCACTGTTGCAACGAAATCGGCAATTTGCGCGATTCACCGCGGCCCATCGGGAAGTATTGGAAGCCGTTGCGCGCCAGGCGGTCGGCGTCGTACAGGTTGCGCCCGTCGAAGATCACCGGGCTGTTGAGGCGTTGCTTGATCAGGTCGAAATCCGGCGCCTTGAACTGCTGCCATTCGGTGCAGATGATCAGCGCATCGGCGCCGGGCAGGACCGATTCCGGGGTGCCCATCAACAGCAGTTTTGATTGGTCTGGATACAGCTTCTGGGTCTCCTGCATGGCCTCCGGGTCAAACGCGCGCACGCTGGCGCCGGCGGCCCACAACGCTTCCAGCAGCACCCGGCTCGGCGCATCGCGCATGTCATCGGTATTGGGTTTGAACGCCAAGCCCCACAGGGCGAAAGTCTTGCCGCGCAGTTCGCCTTTGTAGAAGGCATTGATGCGTTCGAACAGCTTGTGCTTCTGGCGCTGGTTGATCGCTTCGACCGCTTGCAGCAAATCGCTGGAGCACTGCGCCTGTTCAGCGCTGTGGATCAGCGCGCGCATGTCTTTGGGGAAACATGAGCCGCCGTATCCGCAGCCGGGATAGATGAAGTGATAACCGATGCGCGTGTCAGCACCGATGCCCTGGCGCACCGATTCAATGTCAGCGCCCAGGTGTTCGGCCAGTTCGGCGATCTGGTTGATAAAGCTGATCTTGGTCGCGAGCATGCAATTGGCCGCGTACTTGGTCAGCTCGGCGCTGCGCAGGTCCATGAACAGGATGCGATCGTGGTTGCGGTTGAACGGCGCGTACAGATCACGCATCACATCGCGTACCGCATCGCCTTCGCAGCCAATAACGATGCGGTCCGGACGGCGGCAGTCGGCAACCGCCGAACCTTCCTTGAGAAACTCCGGATTGGACACCACATCGAAATGCAGCAGACGGCCAACCTTGATCAGCGCTTTTTCAATGTGCGTGCGCAGGGCATCGCCGGTGCCGACCGGCACCGTGGATTTTTCCACGACGATCAAGGGCTGCTGGCGATGACGGGCAATCGCGTCACCAACCGCCAGCACATGGCGCAGGTCCGCCGAGCCGTCTTCGCGCGAGGGCGTGCCGACCGCGATGAACGCCACCCGGCCATGCTGCACCGCGAGTTGTTCATCAGTGGTGAATTGCAGCCGCTTTGAATCCAGCCCCTCGCGCACCAGACTCGCCAGCCCCGGTTCGAAGATGCTCACGTGGCCCTGACGCAACAGGTCGACTTTATTCTGGTCGATGTCCATACACACGACATCATGACCAACCTCTGCCAGCACTGCCGCTTGCACCAGACCGACATAACCACTGCCAAACACTGTGATTTTCATCGAACACTCCTGAGCGCTGTTCCTTGCGTCAGGATAAGAAGGTCATGTTTCAGTTCGCCTACCGTGTTGTCGGTAGTAACACTGTGCAGTCAGCGAGGAAGCAGACCGTTCGGGGAATGCCCGATTGACTTTTGCCCCCACGAACGGCAGGTTGTCGGCCTTTTGCGGCAACCCCTGTTATTGAGTCATGCCGTTTTTTGTCAAAGATGCCCGTACAGAGCGGTCGGCTACTTATCTTTCCGTCTCCAAAGCCGCCGTAATGATGTTCTGCGTGCAGTGTTTTTGTTGAATCGTTTTCTATTTCAAGGCCGTTTCGTTTGATTGACTTGTCGAGTACTGAATTCACCCCGTCCAACTCCAATCCGCTGACGCTGTATCTGGCACGCCTGGCGCCGTCCAGCCAACTGACCATGCGTTATATCCTGCAGGACGCTGCCGATCGTCTGGGTTTCGAAGACATTGATATCGAGGAAATCCCCTGGCACGGGTTGCAGCCTGAGGATGTCGTCGCCCTGGTCGCCGCGTTGCGCGCCGACGGTTACGCGCCCAATACTTCATCGCTGTATGTGAACGCCGTGCGCGGCGTGATGAACGAAGCCTGGCGCATGAGCCTGATCACTCAGGATCACCTGTTGAAGATCCGCTCGGTCAAAGGCATTGCCGGCACGCGGCTGGCGCAGGGGCGTAATCTCAAGCGCACCTTGATTCGTGAACTGATGGACGTCTGCGCGGCCGACCCGCGGCCGCAAGGGCTGCGCGATGCGGCGGTGATTGCGCTGCTGTACGGCACCGGCATGCGCAAGTCGGAATCAGTGGACCTGGACCTCAATCAGGTCGATTTCAGCGAACGCAGCCTGACCGTCACGGGCAAGGGCAACAAGCAACTGATCAAGTACGCGCCGGCGTGGGCGTTCGCCAAGCTCGATGCGTGGCTGGAGCTGCGGCGTTCGCAGCTCAAGGAAGGGGAGAGCGACGATGCGTTTCTGTTCAACCGTATTCGCCGTGGCAACCACATCACTCGTGAGCGCATCACCAAGCACGCGATCTACTACATCGCCCGCCAGCGTGGCACCCAGGTTGGGGTGAAGATCATGCCCCACGACTTTCGCCGGTCGTTCATTACCCGGGTCATCGAAGAGCACGACTTGTCGATTGCGCAAAAACTGGCACATCACAGCAATATCCAGACGACCGCCAACTACGATGTGCGCGATGACAACGAGCGGCGGCGGGCGGTGGATCGCTTTGACTTGTAGGTGGATTCAGGACGCGGTCGGGCAACTGAACGCCTCACTCGCCGCTGCCTGATTTATCGCGGCGGCGAGGCGTTTGACGTTGCTTTGCTGGGCACCGACCAGGTCCTCGATGCTTGTGCCGGACGGTGTTTGAATCAGGGTGCGACAGGTCAGCGTCGATGGGTTGGCCTCGGCACGCTGGCGCAGGCGCCACTTCACATCGATCAGCGCGTACTGGCCGGGAATCGAGTCGAACCGCTGCACGTCGATGCGCACCGACACCGGCTGCTGACGGACGCCGGCACTGAGCTGCTCGTTCAGCGCACCGCGCAACTCATCGGCGAGGGTGGCGGCCCACCAGTCTGTTTCCAGAATCGCCACGCCACTGTTGCCCTGGCGGATGACAATTTGCGCGCGATCGACCTGGGGCGGCACGGTGATGCCTTCAATGGCAATCTCCGCACCGCTTCTGCCGGCGCCGGGCTGGACCGGGGTCAGGGTGTGAAAGCTGATCGGGTCGCTGCGGCAGGCACCCAGCAACAGACACGCAGCGAGCACGGTGATCTTCAGCGGTACAGCCATGGTTCAGCTCCTGTGCTCAATTGCGCGGCGGCCCTTGCATATCCAGTGGCGCAGCGTTGTCGGGACGGCCGCGGATCAGCGATTCGGGATGCCGGCCCAGATAATCCGAGAGTTCGCGCAGCGAGCGCGACATGCGTCCGAGTTCGTCGAGGGTCTCGGTGAGTTTCTCGCGCTGCGGCGAATCTTCAGCCAGCGTCGAGCTGGCCGATTGCAGGGTCTTGCTGAGGTCGCCCAAGGTGGTTTGTACGCCCGGCAAGGTTCTGCCGTTAAACTGAGCCAGGCCTTTGCGCAGCTCGACCAGATTGCTGTCGAGGTTGTTGGCGATGCGGTCTATCGGCAGTTTGTTGACCTTGTCGACCATGGCTTCGAGTTTTTCCTGCATCTGTTCGAGGCTGCCCGGCACAGTAGGAATCACCACCGGGCGCAAGGTCGGGTCGAACGCGACTTTTTCCGCTTTCGGGAAGAAGTCCAGGGCGATATACAACTGCCCGGTCAGCAGGTTGCCACTGCGCGCCTGGGCACGCAGGCCGTTGTCGATGAACGTGCCCATCAGCCGTATGCCCGCGGCTTCGTCGTTGGGGTCATGCTTGAACGCCGTGAGCATTTTCGAGTACGCCTGGCCGAGGCGCTGCGGGTAGATGACGATGCCGACGTTTAGCGGGAAGCTGCGTTTTTTCGCGTCGAAATCCAGATTGATCGCCACCACGCGACCGATCTCCATGCCGAGGAACTCCACCGGTGCATCGACCTTGAGCCCGCGCAGGGCCTGGTCGAAACGCAGGCTCAGGTATTGCGCCTTGCCATTGGGTGGGGCGAGGGCAGTCTGTTGGTCGGCGAACAACTCGAAGTTTTTATCGTCGGGGGCAGCGCTGTCGTTAGGGTTGTAGTTGGGCGCGCGGAAGGCGATGCCGCCCACCAGCAGCGTCGAGAGCGACTCGGTTTTTACCGCAAAGCCGTTGGCGCCGACATTGATGTCGATGCCGCTGGCGTTCCAGAAACGGGTGTTTTCGGTGACAAAGGCATCGTTCGGAGCATGGATGAACACTTCGATATTTACGCCTTTGCCGTCAGGGTCCAGCGTATAGGTGACAACCTGGCCGACCGGGATCTTGCGGTAATACACCGGCGATCCGATGTCCAGCGAGCCGAGGTCAGGGGCATGCAACATGAAGCGCTTGCCGGGTTCGCCATAGGTGATCGGCGGTGGATTCTCCAGGCCCTTGAAGTATTTGGCGCGGTTGTTGGACTGGCCGATGTCGGCGCCGATGTAGTCGCCGGAGAGCAGCGTGTCGATGCCTGAAACCCCGCCAGCGCCGATCCGTGGGCGCACGACCCAGAATTGTGAATCTTCGCGGGTGAAGGTTTCGGCCTGCTTGGCCAGTTTGACCGTGGCGTTGACGTTTTTCTGGTCGTCGCTCAGTTCGACCTCGGTGACATGGCCGATCACCACGTTGCGGTATTTCACTTCAGTCTTGTTGGCCGTCAGACCGCTGCCGGTCTTGAAGGTCAGGACGATGGTCGGGCCTTCCTGCATGACGTTGTGCACGACCAGCGAGATGCCGACCAGCACCGCCACGATCGGCACGATCCACACCAGCGAAATGCCGAAACGGCGGGTTTTGATTGGCGCCTGGCCGGGTGCTCGCGGCTCGTCGGTGGCTGACGACTTCATCCATGTCCTCCTCGATTGATTGGGCACTGAGCGTCAGGAACGCCAAAGCACCTCATGAATATAGAAGTGCTTGGCGATAGAGCAAATGTGAATAGGTAACCTGCCAGGCGAATTTTGCGGCAGGTGTTGCCGAAGGCTTCGATGTGGGGACGCAGAGCGTCCCTGGCTGCATTCCCACGCAGAGCGTGGGAACGATCACAGGTCAGCCGAAGATTTCCCGCAGGCGATACCAGAACATGCCCAACGCCAACAGCGGCGAGCGCAAGGCCGGGCCGCCGGGGAAGGTCATGTGCGGCACAGCGCTGAACACGTCCAGACCCTGGCTATGACCGACGTGAATCGCCTCGCCAAGCAGTTTTGCGCACCAGTGGGTGACATTGAGGCCATGACCGGAATAGCCCTGGGCGTAGAACACGTTCGGGTGTTGTTTGAGGCGGCCGACCTGGGGAAAGCGGTTGGCGGTGATGCCGATTTTGCCGCCCCACTGGTAGTCGATACGCACGTCCGCCAGTTGCGGAAAGACTTTGAGCATTTTCGGACGCATATAAGCCGCAATGTCCGCCGGGTCGCGACCCGAGTAATGGCAGGCACCGCCGAACAACAAGCGCCGGTCTGCCGAGAGCCGGTAATAATCCAGGCCGACTTTCTGGTCACACAGGGCCAGGTTGTGCGGGATCAATTGCGCGGCGCGCGCTTCGGACAGCGGCTCGGTGGCGATGATGTAGCTGCCGGCCGGCAGGACTTTGCCGCTGAGCTGCGGTTCGAGTTCATCCAGGTGCGCATTGCAGCCGAGCACCAGACTGCCGGCGCGCACGCTGCCGCTGGCGCAACGAACCTGCACGGTCGCACCGTGAATGATTTCCAGCACCGGGCTCTGCTCGAAAATCCGCACGCCCAGTTGCGCGGCCACGCGGGCTTCGCCCTGGACCAGATCGAGCGGATGCAAATGACCTGACCCCATGTCCACCAGCCCGCCGGCATACACACTGGCATCAACCACTTGCTCGCGGATTCGCTCAGGGCCGACCAGCCGTGTTTCGTGGGCGTACCCGAGGTCGGCAAGGCTCGCTTGCTCGTCCTGGAACGCGGCAAATTGCGCCGCCGTGTTAGCCAACTCGCAAAAGCCCCAGCGCAAATCGCACTCAATGCCGTGGGCACTGACACGCTGGCGCACCAGTTCCACCGAATCGATGCCGGCGCGCTGTAAATAGCTCACGCCTTGTTGGCCGACGTATTTGCCGAAGCCGCCGACGTCATGGCCAATCCCGCGGATCAACTGACCGCCGTTGCGCCCACTGGCGCCCCAACCGATGCGCCGGGCTTCGATGAGGATCACCGAGAGCCCGCGCTGCGCCAGTTCGATGGCGGTGTTGACGCCGGTGAACCCGCCGCCGATGACGCAGACGTCCGCGCTCAGATCGCCCTCCAGCAGCGGGTAGGGTGTCGTCGCCCGGGCCGAAGCGGCGTAATAGGAACGGGCGTGTTGCTGGGTGTACTGATTCATTTGTTCGACTTCACTTTGCTCCAGGAACGGGTCATCAGACGCATGATGGCCTGGGGCGGGGTCGTGGAGATGTACAGTTTGTCGAGTACGGCCTGAGGCGGGTACACCTCTGGGTTGTTGACCAGTTCCGGATCCATGTATTGCTTGGCAGCGGGGTTCGGGTTGGCGTAACCGACCGAGGCGCTGACCTTGGCAATCACCTGCGGATCGAGCAGGTAATTAATGAAGGCGTGGGCTTCTTTGGCATTGCTGGCGTCGGCGGGAATTGCCAACAGGTCGAACCAAAGGTTGGCGCCTTCCTTGGGAATGGCATAGGCGATGTTCACACCGTTGTTGGCTTCTTTGGCGCGATTGGCGGCCTGAAACACGTCGCCGGAGTAACCGAAGGCCACGCAGATGTCGCCGTTGGCCAGGTCTGAGACGTATTTTGAGGAATGGAAATAGGTAATGTACGGGCGGATGCTCAGCAGCTTTGCCTCGGCCTTTTTGTAGTCTTCGGGACTTTCGCTGCGCGGGTCCATGCCCATGTAGTTGAGCACGGCCGGGAAGACTTCGTCGGCGGAGTCCATCATCGACACACCGCACTGGGAAAGCTTTTTCAGATTCTCGGGTTCGAACAGCACAGCCCAAGAGTCGATGCGATCAATGCCGAGCACTTGCTTGACCTTGTCGACGTTATAGCCGATGCCATTGGTGCCCCACAGGTACGGCACCGAGTGCTGATTTCCAGGATCATTTTTGTCTAGTAATTCAAGCAGTTTGGGGTCGAGGTTAATCCAGTTTGGTAGCTGCGCACGGTCCAGTTTCATGAACGCGCCGGCCTTCACCTGACGGGCGAGAAAATGGTTGGACGGCATGACCACGTCATAACCGGTGCGCCCGGCCAGGAGTTTGCCTTCGAGGGTTTCGTTGGAATCGAAGACGTCGTAGATCACTTTGATCCCGGTCTTGCTCTGGAAGTCGGCGAGGGTGGTTTCGCCGATGTAGTCGGTCCAGTTGTAGACGCTGACCGTGGGCTGGGCGTGGGCTGCGGCGCTGAACAGCACACTCAGCGCGACCGGGAGTACGGATTTCAACAGACGCATTTCAACACCTCTTCTTGTAATGATCGTTCCCTCGCTCTGCGTGGGAATGCCTCAACGGACGCTCCGCGTTCGGCTGTGGATGGGACGCGGAGCGTCCCGGGAGGCATTCCCACGCAGGAGCGTGGGAACGATCGATTTCTCAGGCGCCCCCTCCCACAAGGACGGTGCAGATTTGGATCAGACGCTGAGCAGCAGGAACTCGCGCTCCCAGGAGCTGATCACGCGTTTGAAGTTTTCGTGTTCGGCGCGTTTCACCGCGACATAACCGCGGACGAATTTGCTGCCCAGGTATTCGGCCACTGTCGGGCACTCTTCCATCTGCGTCAGCGCTTCTTCGATGGTGATCGGCAGGCGCAGATTGCGGCGCTCGTAAGCACGGCCCTCGACTGCCGCGCTCGGTTCGACCTTCTCGACCATGCCGAGGTAGCCGCAGAGCAGGCTCGCCGCGATTGCCAGGTACGGGTTGGCGTCGGCGCCGGGCAAGCGGTTTTCCACGCGCATCGACTCAGGCCCCGAGGTCGGCACGCGCAATCCCACGGTGCGGTTTTCCTTACCCCATTCAACGTTGACCGGTGCCGAGGTGTCCGGCAAAAAGCGGCGGAACGAGTTCACGTTGGGCGCAAACATCGGCAGGACTTTGGGAATGTATTTCTGCAGGCCGCCGATGTGCTGCCGGAACAGTTCGCTCATGCTGCCGTCGGTGTTGGCGAAGATCGGCTGGCCGGTGGCGATGTCGACGACGCTCTGGTGCAAGTGCATAGCGCTGCCCGGCTCGTCGCCGATGGGCTTGGCCATGAACGTTGCCGTCACGTTGTGCTTGAGTGCCGCTTCGCGCAGGGTGCGTTTGAACACGGTGATCTGGTCGGCCAGATCCAGCGCGTCGCCATGGCGAAAATTGATTTCCATCTGCGCCGGGCCGTCTTCATGGATCAGTGTGTCGAGGTCCAGGCCCTGCAATTCGCACCAGTCGTAGACGTCTTCGAACAGCGGATCGAATTCGTTGGCGGCATCGATGGAAAACGACTGCCGACCGCTTTCCGCGCGACCCGAACGTCCCAGCGGTGCCTTGAGCGGCAGGTCCGGGTCTTCGCAGCGCTGCGTCAGGTAGAACTCCATCTCCGGCGCAACGATCGGCTTCCAGCCTTTGTCGGTGTACAGCTGCAAGACTTTCTTCAGCACGTTGCGCGGCGACAGTTCGATCGGGTTGCCAAACTTGTCGAAGGTGTCGTGGATGACGATGGCGGTCGGTTCGATCGCCCACGGGATGACATACACGGCGTCGGAAACCGGCTTGCAGACCATGTCGATGTCGGCCGGGTCGAGCAAATCGTAGTAGATGTCGTCGTCGACAAAATCCCCGGTTACCGTTTGCAGCAGCACACTTTCCGGCAGGCGCATGCCGCGCTCATGCAGGAACTTGTTGGTCGGTGCAATCTTGCCGCGGGCGATGCCGGTCAGGTCGCTGACCACGCATTCGACTTCGGTAATCTTGTGATCTTTCAGCCACGTGAACAGCTGATCGAAAGGGGCATTCATAAGGACCTCGTTATTGGTTTCATAGACGCCGGGGAGGGCGGGTTTCATCTTCCGCCCCTTCCCCTGTGGCGCGTTGGCGTCTATCTTGGGCGCGGCTGGTGAATCCATCTATCCACTTTAAGCAGCACCAAAGCGCACCAAAAGAGTGCGCAAGGTCACTCCATGACGACGTGCAATCCGCTCCAGGTTCAAGCCTTCAATACCGCCGATGTCGCTGAACAAGTCCGCGCCACTCCGGGCTGGGTCCAGCATTACCAACAAATGTCGCCGGGGCATTTCGCCGGGCAGATCCGCTATCTGGATCTGCAGGGCGTCGAAGTTTACGAAGAGCAAATGAATACTCGGGTCGAGCAGAACTTCAGCGCGCCAACGGGTGCCCTGGCCTTTTGTTTCGATCGCAGCGACAACGCGCTGTACCTGCTCAACGAAGAGAGCCGCAACATCTGGATCACCCCGGAGAACTACCAGGAAATCGCCGTGGTGTTCGGCCCGGCCTTCGTCCGTGAGCACGCGCTGGATGTGGCGAAATTCGACGGGTTGTTCATGGCGCCGCTGACTTGCGGACAGAACGCCTTGTTCAGTCGCTGGTTAAGCTCGACTCTCACGAAGTTGTCGCAAACCATTGATATCGATAGAAAAGAGGTATTGACCGAGCAGTTGCTGGAAGATTGTCTTTTCATCCTCGACAACGCACAGGCGCGCCTCGATCGCAGCGGCCTGCAACGGCGTGGCGAAGAACGGATGATCATGAAACGCGTGGGGGAGTGGGCGGCGGATTCGCCGGAAGATGCGCTCAATCTGCTTGAACTGGCGCAGGTGGCGGGGGTGTCGCTACGGCAATTGCAACAGGCCTTCAAGGCCTACACGGGGATGACGCCAAGTCACTGGTTGCGCTTGCGTCGACTCAACAGCGCGCACCGCGAACTGCTTAGGCGCAAGCCTTCGGAAACCACCGTGGCCGAGGTGGCGATGCACTGGTCGTTCTGGCATCTGGGGCGGTTTTCCAGCAGCTATCGGGCGCTGTTCAAAGAGCTGCCGAGCGAGACGCTCAAGCGCAGTTGAGGCCGGGCGGCCTAGTCGGCCCTGACCAGTTTGAAGGAAATTGAAAGTGACCGTTTGATCGACCGTGCCATGGGCTTCTCTATCTGTTCATGAATCAGCCAGGAAACACTGACCATGAACGCCACAGTACCCCACAGCAGCACGTGCGGATCAACCGCCGGATAGGCGATGTTGAAGATCATGAAGCCGATCATTTGATGCAGCAGGTAAAGCGGGTACGTCAGCGCGCCCAATGCGGTCCAGTTCCAGCGCTGCAAGGCTGCCATTCGGTTCGTCGCGATCAACAGAAAAATCAGGAAAAACAGCACGACCATGGCGCAGATGATCAGCGGGTTGTAGTCGGTCGAGTATTTGCTTTCGATCGATGCCGCCCAAACCACTGCGGTGAAACTCGCCAGTGCCAAGGCCCCCACCAGCAGCAGAATGCGCAAAGGGGTGAAGCCTTTGGCCCATGCCAGATAAAACGTCGCACCGGCGATGAACCAGGCCGCGTAATCGGTAATCAGCAGCGAGCGCAGCTTCTCGAATCCGAGTACCTCGGCGATGGCGGAAATCAACAGCCAGACCACCATGCACGGCTCGATCCGGTCGATTTTCTTCAAGGCCAACAGCACGGAAATCATCAGGTAGAACTTGATTTCCACGAACAGCGACCAGTACACGCCATCGATCGGCTCGACATTCAACAACTCGCTCAGAAACGCCATGTTGACCACGTATTGATAAAAATCAGCGCTGAACCGTGGCTGCCCAACGGCGAGGGTGACCAGGAACGTAATCGTGCAGCACACCCAGAAGGCCGGGCAGAGACGAACCACCCGGGAAATGAAAAAGACCTTCAGGTTATTGCTGGAGGCGGTCATCAGAATCACGAACCCGCTGATCATGAAAAACAGTTCGACGCCCAGATAGCCATATTTGGCCGGCTCAGCCAGCAGCGGGTAGGGCATCGCCGACATATCGCCCTTGGCATAGCCGCGAAACGCGTAATGAAAAAATACCACGGCCATGGCCGCCAGAAAACGCAGTAAATCCAGTTCCTTGAGCCGTCGGTTGTTCATGTAAATGCGCTCCGGACTGATCAGCGCTGATCAAAAACTGACGACTCTGCCGAGTTAAGTCGACCCAAGGCGCAAGCTGAAACAGCAGTGGCGGCTCACGGCGTGCTCCCGGCCTGGGACAGCGATGAGCGGCGTTGCCACATCTTGATGTAGTCGACTTCGAACGTTGAGGGGAGGTCAGCGTCATCGACCACGCCAAACCATGACCACATGGCCTCGCTGTCGAAGACGATTTCCATAGGGAAGAAGAAGTGCTTGTTCCTTGACTCCCGGACCAGTACGCCATCGACATACCAGCGCAGGGTATCGGGCTGCCAATCGAAGCCGTACACATGGAAGTCATCCGCCAGCCGCCATGGACTGATCCAGATGCTGCCATCGGCGATGTGTTCGGTACTTTGCGGGGTAGCCCACAGGTGAGCATTCATGTGGTACGAACGGTCCAGCTTGCCGTCCCTGGTCTTGCCGGCGATTTCGAAAATATCGATTTCGGTGGCGTTGTCGACCATGCCCGTCCACGCCAGCCAGAAGGCGCTGGAGCCGGCGGAATTCATCGGTTTCGCCCGCGCTTCGTAATAGCCGAACAAGCCTTTCTCAAGGGTGCGGACCATCGCGGAGGTGTAGTCCTTGAAACCGAGTTTCACGTACTTTTCCGGCAAGGTTTCCTTGCGAAAGACAATGTTCAGGTTGCCATTGCCGACGCTGGCGTTTTTTTCGGTATACAGCGCCGGTTTGCGGCCGAGCGATTCGTTGCCGACGCCGTGGTTGACGTGCCAGCGCGTGCGGTCGAGGCTGCTGCCATTGAACTCATCGGACAGCTTGTCGTTGAGTACCCATTGACCGGTATTGGCCTGGTCGGACAGCGGCAGATTCGGGTTGTTTCGGGGCGGTATAGGGCCGAGCGGCCCGACCCGGGTCCAGGTATCCGCGACCGGGGGGATGGCGATCGTCCACCTGTCCGCCAGGTACTGAAAAGCCTGCTGGCGTTCGGCGAGGGAGGCGAACGCACGGTCGTACACCAGCACCTCGGCAATGTCGCCGCGAAAGTTATCGGCCGTGCCGACGGCGTTACGCCCAATGCCATACGGACCTATCGGCACATCGTAAAGCTCCAGCACGGAAACGCTCGGCGCGTAGGCGGCGGTGTCTCTAAGGCTGATGGCGAAATTCGGCAGAACGTTATCGTTGTCGGCGGTTTGCGGGCGTGAGCTGAACAAGCGTTGCCAGGGATCGACCTGGGCTTGTTCGGCTGTGCGCCGGGACACGACCAACACCGTCACCGGACCTTTGGCGCTGCGGATGGCTTTGCCGAGCAAACCCGACACGCCGTTGAAGCGCACGATTGCACGACCGTTCACCGCGTCTGGCAGCCACTGTGGCGCCGCGCCGGGATTGTCGACGCTCGCATCATGGCCGCTGGCGGATTTGTCCTTCCAGCGCAGGACACGGTTCTGTTCATCGAGCTGCAGGCTTTGCGCATCGGCCGCGTCCAGCCACAGCACCAGCCCGGCGCCAGGCACACCGGGTGGCGCTTGCGCAGCGTTGCCGGCCAGGGCAAAGCACAGCAGCCAGAGGACCAGCGCGGCTTTGAGTTTCATCTGACCGCACTCAATGCCGCAATCTTGAATGAAGACTGATACCCCTGCGGATTGCACGACTGCCACCGCCAGGCATCGATGATCATTTGGCGCAGATCGCGCTGCGCGGTCCAGCCCAATTCTCGTTTGGCCTTGCCCGGGTCTGCGAAACATTTGGCGATGTCACCCGGGCGGCGAGGTGCAAAGCGATAGGGAATGGCGATGCCGGTGATGTCTTCGAAGCTGTGAATGATCTGCAACACGCTATAGCCAACGCCGGTGCCGAGGTTCCAGACATCGATGCCACTGGTTTGCTGCAATTTCAGCAAGGCCTTGAGGTGGCCGATGGCGAGGTCCACGACATGGATGTAATCGCGCACGCAGGTGCCGTCGACCGTGGGGTAGTCGCTGCCGAACACCGTCAGTTCAGGAATCCGGCCAATGGCGACCTGGGTCAGGCAGGGCAACAGATTGTTGGGGCGGCCCGTGGGGTCTTCGCCGATCATGCCGCTCTCATGGGCACCGATCGGATTGAAGTAGCGCAACAGGGCGATGCTCCAGCGCGGATCGGAGTGGCACAGATCGCTGAGCAATTCTTCGATCATCAACTTGGTCCGGCCGTACGGGTTGACCGGTTTGCCGGTGCCGAAATCTTCGGCAATCGGCGTGCGTGTCGGCTCGCCGTAGACCGTGGCCGATGAGCTGAACACCAGCTTGAACACGTTGTTGCGGGCCATGGCCCGGCACAGGTCGAGCGTGCCGGCGACATTGTTGGTGTAGTAGTCCAACGGGTTGCTCACGCTTTCTGCTACCGATTTAAGGCTGGCGAAATGCACCACGGCCTCGACGTCATAACGGCTGAAGATGTCGTCGAGCAAGCGCGAATCACGGATGTCGCCCTTGATGAAATCGACCCGCGTCAGGGTCAATTGCTCAAGACGCTTGATGCACTCCCGACAGCTGTTGCACAGGTTATCGAGGACCAGCACGTGACGTCCGGCATTGATCAGCGCCAATGCAGTATGGGAGCCGATGTAACCGGCCCCGCCAGTAATCAACGTAGTTTTGCGCATGGATTGGCCTTCCTGTTTTTCGGGGACTGAATTCAGCGAGCGGTGAACACCGATTTGAATTCCTGCGGCCAGCGCGGGTGCAGGACGCTATACGCCACGGCATAGCTCAGCGCGCCAAGCAAAATACTGCCTGCCAAGTGCAGATAGCCTTGAACACCCAGCTGCGGTGACACGGACAAAACGGTCGCGACCATCACCAGCGAGGCCAGCACGCTGCGGTAATTGGAATCGAGGAACCGATGCCAGTCATAGCCGACGGCGGCGTTGAGCCCACGGATCTGCAACGGCGTGATCATCAGCATGCGCGCCAGCAGCGCAACGGCTGCGGCCATGCCGCCATAGACACTGCCGAAGACGTACACCAGCAGCAGCGCCAGCACTGTTGTGACCACTTCAGCCTTGATCGTCAGGTGGCTGCGGTTGACCGCTACCAGGGCCGTGGTCGCGTACATCGCCGTGTTGCCAATGGCCGCCGTGCACGCCAGCACTTGCAGCAGCGGGATGGCTTCGGCCCACTTGGCGCCGAAGATCAACAGAATCAGGTCGCTGGCGGTGAGGGCGATGCCGAGGAACAGCGGCGTCAGCAGAAAGCTGCTGACGACGGTCGAGTCGCCGATGATCCCGAGCAGGCGCACCGGCTCGCTGCTGCGCCGGGAAAACGCCGGCAGCGCATAGCTCAGCAGGCCGTTGTAGATCGCCGTACGCGGCAGATCGATGATGCGCATGGCCATGTTGAACATGCCGACCGCATTGGCCCCGGCCGTCATCCCCAGCACCACGTTGACGCCGCGCTGGAGGGTCTGTGAACTCAACGCGTTGATCGCCACCGGTGTGCCGGCCCTTAACAGCTCGCGCAAGAACGGACCGTCAATGTAGAAGGCGATGCGCCGCGGATCTGCGCGCATCAAGACGATGATCGAGACGAACTCCATGATCAGCGCCTGGGCAATCACCGCCCAGGCGCCCAATCCCCACAGCGCGACAGCGATGCCGGCGACACCGCCGACGACCTTGCCCAGTAAGGTGCGCGACGCGAGCATTTTGAAGTTGCCGCTACGGCGCATTTGCGCCACGTAGACACGCGCCATCATGGTGAACAGGATTTTCACCGAGGCCAGCGCCGTCATCCAGCGCAGCATCGGGTCAGTCGTGTAAAAAAACACCGCCACCGAGATCAGCACAATCGACAGCAGGCTGACCAATACCGCCGCCCAGAACGCCGTCGAAATGTGCTTGTCCTCCAGCCGTTGCAGACGGACCAGCGGATCTTCCAGTACCGATGAGTAAATCAGCCCGACCAGCTCGACGATGGCAATGATGATCGTGCCCACACCCAGTTCGGCCGGCGACAGCAGCCGCGCATACGCGACAAAAGTGATCATCGACAGCAGGATCAGGCCGAATTTCTCGGTGAAGATCCAGCCGAGGGTGACGAGACGGTGGTTGGCCATGGCGGATACCGATTCATTGAGCGATGGGTGACGCCGGTGCCTTGCGCCATGACTTGGCGAGGGCGTAGAGGTAGCGCAAGGTCGGTTTGCCGTGATCGAAGATCAGCGTTTGCCAGGAGTAGTCGAACATCCGCCGGTACACATCGAGCACCTCGACATGCTCGCCGCGCCGGGAAAAGGTGTTGAGAAAATCGGTGTGATTGCCCAGCACAAAATCGATGTGTTGCTGTTTGCTCAACTGCGCGCCATAGCGTTCGAGATACACCTCGATGAACTTGATCTTGTTCTGGTAGTGCTTTTTCGGTTGCGCGGTCATGTTGCCGTCATTGACCGTACGCTCGAGCAGTACCTGCGGCACGGTGTGGATCTCCCAATGCTCGGCGATGCGCGTCCACATGAACCGGTCTTCGCAGTAACGCAGGCCGGCATCGAAGCCGCCGAGTTGCAGCATGACGTCGCGTTTGACCAGTGCGGCAGATACGCCATTGAGGACGTTGGCGTGGACGAAATCGTAGAAATGCATGCCGCTCTTGCGCACGTTGTCCAGTTGCCGCTTGCCGTTGCTGTAGTTGACCTGCGCGTAACAGTCGATCAGCCCGACCGGGCGGCCCTGACGCTCGAGTTCGTCATACAGCGCCAGTTGCAGCTCGAGTTTTTGCGGGCGCCACTGGTCGTCGGCATCGAGCATCGCCACGAACGTTTCCTGGCTGTGGTGCAAACCGGTATTGCGCGCACTGGCCTGGCCGGCGTTGGCCTGCTGCAACAGGGTCAGACGAAACGGCGCGGCGAAGTCCCGGACCCGTTGTGGCCCGTCATCGGTGGAGCCATCGTCGATGACAATGACGTGATCGGGCAGCCGGGTTTGCTCGGCCAGCGACGTCAGCGTTTGCTCAATGCTGTCGGCGCCGTTGTACATGGGGATCAAAACGCACACGGTATGCGCTGAAAGCGGGGCTTGGTTTCGCACGGGTGCTTCTCCTTGTGTCACGCCTTGGCTGAATCAGGCGCAAATGCCTGACCAGCCGGACGCTGACGCTGGGTTGCAGGTGATGACGCGGGGTACATGACCAGCCGATGCCGGAACGACAGGGCGAGGGTGCAGAACACCAGAAACTCGGCGGAGCGGTAGTTGGGGATCACATAGGCGACATAGTTGGTGACGACGAACAGGCCGATGATCACCAGCGCGCTGGCGCGATACTGGGCCGTGTGGTTGGCGGTGACGGCGCGGTATTGCTTGAACAGCGCTTCGCCCAACAACAACACCAGCGCGCTCAATTGAATAACACCGCCGTTGAGCAGGGTTTCCATGTAGCCACTGTGGGCGTTGCCGATGTAGCCCCAGCGCGTGATGAAGGCATCGGCATCGGGACTGGCCCAGAAGGCGCCGAAGCCGTAGCCCTTGAGCCATTGTTGCTCGACGAACGGAGCGAGCAACTCCCAGATCAGCGTGCGGTCGGTCAGTGACGGATCACGACCGGCGATTTCCAGCAGCCAGGCCAGGTGGTTGTAAAGCAGCAGGCACACCAGCAGAAACAGCACCGTGCAACCGAAGAACAGCCACTGCGAGCGGTTGATGCGCAGACGGATCAACGTGAGGAAGTAGGCGTAGCTCACCGTCCCGGAAATGACCAGCGCCACGCCGGTTGCCGACTGCGCGAGCAGGATAGCGATCAGCGAACACAACGCGCAGAACAGCGCCCGGCGATTGCCCTGACGGATCATCGGTAACAGCAGCAGGATGGCGACCGCGTTGAGCCGTGCGCCGGCATTCTTTTCGGCAAAGATGCCCTTGAAGGCGCCGTCGCGGATGCCTCCGGACAGGAACGCGACCTCGGGCATGACCAGCGCGAGAATCAGCCCGATGAACGCAGCCACGCCGATCGCACAACCAAGCATGAAAACGATTTTTTCCAGCGGGTAGTTCCAGGCAATGAAGCCGGCAAAAAACACCACGCCGAGCAGTGCGATCACCCGTTTGAGCGTCAGCATCGGGTCGTGCGACCAGCCGATCGAGGCGATGACACAAAGCAGGAACAGCAGCAGAAAGAAGTTGCTGCGGTAGAAGGTTTTGCTCAGGAATACCTTGTGGCGGATAAAGAAAAACAACGGCACCAACAGCGTGATGAGCCCGCAGATTTGATTGGCGACACTGCCTTCGAGGTCTTTGTCGACATCGCCGAAGCTGAATCCGCCGCCCAGTCCGAGGACAAACGTGATCACCTGAATGTAAAACAGCACGCCGAACAGGGCGAAGCCGTCGCGTAATGTCGAATATCTGATCGCCAGTGTGCTCATGATGCAGCGCTCCCGAGCATCGCGGTGAGGTAAGTCTGCACCGCACGGGTATTGGCAAACCGGGCGGCCGCCTCAAGCCGGGTATGGCGCTTGAAATTGCGCGGTGTTCCGAGCTGCAGGACGATCGCCTGTGCCAGGGCGACCGGATCGTCGACATCGACCAGCGGCGCCACCAGGCCGTTGATGAGGATTTCCGCCGGGCCATGGGGGCAGCGGGTCGCCACCACCGGCGTGCCTGTGGCCAAGGCTTCCACTAGTGCATTGGGGCTGCCTTCGAAGCGCGACGACAAGACAAAACAATCGGCCGCAGCGACTTCGGCCAAAGGATCGGCGGTGTACCCCGGCAGGTCGACACGATCGGCCAGACCCAATGCCCGAGCCTGATCCAGCAATTGAGCCCTGAGCGCACCTTCACCGAAAATGATCAAGCGCACGCTGGTGGTCGGGAGCGCGGCGATTGCCGTGATCAGCGTATCGAAGCCTTTTTGCTGGGCCAGACGGCCCACGGCAACCACCACTGCGCCAGACTTTTCCAGCAGCCAGCGGTGACTGGGCCGCCCCGGCCGTTTTTTGTAGAAGTCATCGTCGAGCACCGGATTGTCAGCCGTGGTCACGTCCTGGCGACGCGCGATGGTGGTATCGACCAGATCCTGGGCAACGCCTTTCGAGACGCAGATCACCGGATTGGGAATCAGCCGATACAGCAGCGGGGCCGCCCAGTAGGCGAGCCTTACCGTCAAGGCTGGATTGACGTGCTTATCGTGGGAAAAGGCATTGCGCTCACTGACGTGCAGGCGCGCCAGCGTGCCCGACAGCGCGGCCGCGGCGATTGCCACGACGTTGACGTGAGTGAGAACCGCCAGTTGCGCATCGAAGCGATTGGTACGCAGAAACTGCGCCAGCGCCGGCACCGCGCGGGCGCTGCGGGGGCAGTGCAGCTCAACAGTCTTGACCCGCGGGTCGAGGTAGGCCGCATTAACGCCGCCACCGGTGAGCAGCAGCAAGGTCACCTCGTTACCGGCGTCGACCAACGCGCCGGCCAGGCGCGTCATCATCTTTTCCGCCCCGCCTGCGCTGAGGTCGTGCAGGATGATCAGGAATTTTTTCATTGATTCCATACCTGGTAATACGCTTGCGCCGCGTGCTGGCTGGTGTACGGGCGAAGGGCGTCGGTCAGGGTCGTTTCGTTGGTCACCACGTCATCCCGAGAGGTCAGGCTGCGCAGCATGCCCTCGGCCAGTGCCGGTACGTCGTTGACCTTGACCAGCAGGCCAAGTTGACCGTTATTCAACAGCTCTCTGGGGCCGGTTTCGCAGTCGCAGGCCAGCACCGGCGTACCCAGCGCCAGTGCTTCAATCAGCACGGTCGGCATGCCTTCATGGGTCGAACTCAAAATGAACAGGCGCGCGTGCCTGAGCAGTGGATAGGGGTTGCTCAGAAAACCGGTGAAGTGCACCCGTTGCGCGATGCCGAGGCGCTGCGCCTGTGCGATCAGTGTGTCGCGCATCGGCCCGTCGCCCGCAATAACCAGATTTGGCAGCGCACGGTGTTGCAATGCCAGGGCGTAGGCGTCGAGTAACAAATGAAAGCCTTTCTGCTGCGTCAGTCGCCCCAAGCCCAACCAGTAGGCATCGGGCAACCCGGCAACGAGAGGCTCCCGTGAGGCCTGGAACAGTTGTTCGGTGATGACGGCGTTGGGGCAATAGCTGATTCGCTGCCGTCCCCAGGGTAACAAGCCGACCAGCGACTGACGCAACGCCGTCGAGACCGTGACCACTTTGCCGCTGCCGCACAGATACAAGGCATAGAGCAGGCGCAAGCTCGAAGGGCCGGTTTTCTGCTCCTTGCAGTCGAGGGCGATGTGCCGGCTGTAGATGACTTTGCAGGCACTGCCCAGCGTCGCGAACCAGGTGCAGACGTTGGCCTGTTCCTTGGCGGAAACCAGGTGAGTGACGTGTTCGTCCCGAATGAGCCGGCGCAACAGCACGATCGAGCGCAGCAGGCCGACGACGCCGTTGCCACCGCCACTGTGGTGGCGTTGATCGCCTTCGGTGTCCGGGGTTTCGCCGTTCATGACGAAGAAGCTCACGCGCCGGCCATCCTTGAGAAATTGCTCGGACAACCGTTGCTGCACGCGCTCGACGCCGCCGCCCGATTTGAAATCCTTGAGAGTGAACAGAATGTGCATGATCACTCCCCGACACTGATGGCGACTTTGCGTCGCGCGAGCAGGGCCAGCAGGTGCAAGAAGTTGCTGGGGTAATCGATGAGGTAGCGTTTGATCGTGTGGGGCTCGCGATACATCCGGTAGAACGCGCGCAAATGCAGGCGATTGATCAGCGCCGGGTAGTATTGCCGCGACGCCAGTGCTTCCTGGCGAATGAACCCGCCGCAGGTGAAAGCCACGCCTTCAAAACCTGCACGCAGCACGTCCTGTTCGAATTGTTCTTGCAGCCCGGCGCCGAGGCCAACGATGAGGATGTTCGCTTCACTGCGGCAAATATCGGCCCGAATGGCCTCGGCCTCGGCGGCATCGAAATAGCCGTTGTGGAAACCGGCAATGATCAGCCGTGGATAAAGCGTCTTGATTTTCAGGATGAACAGCTCAAGTTCGGCTTGGCGGGCGCCGACAAAATACACGCGTTTGCCTCGCTGCTCGGCACCGCCCAGTACTTGGTCGGCGATGGACGTGAAGTCAAAGCTGACCCGGCCGATCGTCCTGCCGGTTACCCGAGACATGAAGGTCGACATCAACATGCCGTCGCAAAAATAAGTGATGGTGTTCGGGCGCTGCTCGAAGAAGCTGCTGATCGAGGCAAAATTAATGAAGGAATAGGCGTGGTTGGCCTCAAGTAATTTCGGCGAATACTGTCCGACCAGTTCAAGTTTCAACATGGCGCGGCTCCCGTCAGATCACTGCGGGGGTCTGGCGACCCACGGAGACGTAGGTGAAGCCGCGTTTGCTCAAGCGTTGCGGATCGAACAGATTGCGTCCGTCGAAAATCAGCGGTTGCTTGAGTCGCGCGCTGAGCACATCAAAGTCCGGCGCACGAAACGCTTGCCACTCGGTGACGATGATCAGCGCGTCGGCATTTTTCAGCGCCGCTTCCTTGGTGCCTGTGAGGGTCAAGTCATCGCGCGCGCCATAAATGCGCTGCGCCTCGTCCATGGCTTTGGGGTCGAACGCCTGGACGTTGGCCCCGGCGCGCCACAAGGCTTCCATCAACACGCGGCTGGGTGCTTCGCGCATGTCGTCGGTGTTGGGCTTGAAGCTCAAGCCCCAGAGGGCGAAAGTCTTGCCGCTCAGGTGGCCGTCGAAGTGATTGAAAATCTTGCTGTAGAGGCTGGTTTTCTGTTCCTGATTGCGCGCCTCCACGGCCTTGAGCACCCGGGCATCAAAGTCGACGCTGGTCGCGGCGTGGATCAGCGCCTTGACGTCCTTGGGAAAACACGAGCCGCCGTAGCCCGGGCCGGGATAGATGAACTGATAACCGATACGCGGATCGGAGCCGATGCCGTGGCGTACCTTCTCGATGTCGGCGCCAAGACTTTCGGCGAGGCAGGCCATTTCGTTCATGAAGCTGATCTTGGTTGCGAGCATGCAGTTGGCGGCGTACTTGGTCAGCTCGGCGCTGCGCACGTCCATGACGATGATTTTTTCGCGGTTGCGATTGAACGGCTCGTACAGTTCGCGCATGACGTCTTCGGCCAGCGCGCTGTCGGTGCCGATGATGATCCGGTCCGGGCGCATGCAATCTTCGACGGCGCAGCCTTCTTTGAGAAATTCAGGATTGGAGACCACGTCGAAGGTCAGGTCGCTGCGGTCGTTGGCGGCCAGCACTTGTTCGATATGGGCGCGCACCCGATCGCCCGTGCCGACTGGCACAGTGGACTTGTCGACAATGATCTGATGACGGTCCATGTGCAGCGCGATGGTGTGCGCCACGTTCAGCACGTATTGAAGATCCGCCGAACCGTCTTCGTCAGGCGGCGTGCCGACGGCAATCAACAACACATCGCCGTGGTGCACGGCCTCGACCAGGTCGGTGTCAAAGCGCAGTCGGCCGCTCTGGTAATTGTCACGCACCAGGCTTTTCAAGCCCGGCTCGTAGAGGGGCAGGGTGCCTTCCTTCAATGCCTCGACCCTGGCAGCGTCGACATCGACGCAGAGCACACTGTGCCCGACCTCCGCCAACGCGGCGCCTTGGACAAGGCCAACATAACCAATACCGAATACGCTCACATTCATGGTCAAACCTCAGGTCGTCATGACGGTTATCAACGGTTGGGCGGGGCAGGTAGCAGTGGGGCAGGGGGTCAATAGATGTTTTTCGAGAACAGCGTGAAGGGGGTCTTGAGCAGGATTTTTATGTCGAGCCACAGCGACCACTGGTTGATGTAGTTGAGGTCCTGGGCGACCCGCAGCTGCATTTTTTCCAGCGTCTCGGTTTCGCCGCGATGTCCGGTGATCTGGGCCAGTCCGGTGATGCCCGGCTTGAGGCGATGGCGGGCCATGTAGGCGCGCACCTTGCCGGTGTAATAAAGGTTGTGGGTGACGGCATGCGGGCGCGGGCCGACCAGAGCCATCTGGCCGGACAGGACATTGAACAGCTGTGGCAATTCGTCGATGGAACTGCGCCGCAGAAAGTGACCGATCGGCGTGAGGCGGTTGTCGTTGCGGGTCGCCTGGCGCACCTCACGGTCGTCGTGGACATGCATCGAGCGGAACTTCCACACCTTGATCACTTCGCCGTTGCAGCCGTGACGGTTTTGCTTGAACAGCACCGGCCCGGAGGAGGTGAGTTTGACGGCCGTCGCCACCAGCAACAGCAACGGGCTGAGCAGAATAATCGCCAGCGCGGCCAGGCTGCGTTCGAACAGATCCTTGCAAAACAGGCTGGCCGGATGCGAGCTGATCAGACTTTCATTGAGGTAGATGGCCGGCATTCGCTCGATTTCCGAGATCGAATGGTTGAGCAACACCATGCTGCCAAAATCCGGAATCCACACCACGTCGACATTGACGTCGAGCAGGTCGATGTAGAGCGCCTCGATGGTGGCGGCATGTGCCATGGTCAGCACGATGTAGACGCGGCGCACTTCAAGGCGCGCGATGATCTCGCGGATCGCATCCACATGGCCGAGCAGCGGCAAGATACTCGGGGCAGGGCCACTGTCGTCGGCCGCGGCGACGAAGCCCAGCACCAGCGCTCGGTTGGGACTGGACAGCTTTTTGGCGAGCTCATGAGCGGTCGGACAGGTGCCGATGATGACCGAGCGACGCTCGTTGCAGATTCGCCGCGAGTGCAGTCGGGCGAGGTAATGCAGGGGCAGAAAACTCGCCGCCTGGACCACGAATCCCAAGACTGCCCAGACGATGATGACCTGGCGCGAATAGACCGCGCTGGTCTGGGTGACGAAGGCAATCGTCGCCAGCACCGCCAGCAGGATCAACCAGCCGGCCAGTAGTCTGCCGAGCCCGGCCAACAGGCCATAGCGTTTGTGGTAAACGCGCATGACGCTGTAGATCGGTACTGAGCCAAGCACGGTCAGGATGATCAGGATGCGATATTCGCTGGTCAGATGGCCGACTCGCCAATAAACCAGTAGCACCAGCAGCGACGTGGCCAACGTTAGTGCGCACGACCACTGGCCCCAGAAAGTCAGGCCTCGGCGGTGCGTCATATGAGCGGTATAGAGCGGTGTCATGGGCTTGACCTCAAGGCAGCAGTAATGCGTCAGCGCTGAGCGACAGACACGAGGGTGTCTCCCGCTGGCTTTTCCGTGGCTCGGCAGAGGTGAAGCGAGTTGTGTAGTGGCAGAACGGGGTGCAGCGACAGGCGTAGTCGCCCGGTGTTACCTGGGCGCGAAATCGTAGTTATAGAACGCCCGGGAATGGTGATGGCCGTACTTGCGCGCCTTGCGCAGGTCGACCTGGTTGAGCACGGAGCCAAAGACCGGCACATGGCTCTGTTGCAACATGGCGAGGCCACGCTGCACTTGGCTGATAGGTGTGCTGTCAGCCTTGACGACGTAAATGACCGCATCCGCATGTTTGGCCAGCAACAGGGCGTCGCTGATCATTTCTGCAGGTGGTGAGTCAATGATGATATGGCGGTAACGCGACCTCAGCGCTTCAAGCATGCGCGCCATGCGCGGTGAACTGAGCAAATCCTGCGGCGGCGGTTGCAGAGCGTTGCGCGGCTCGGCAGGTGAGGGCAGGCGTGGCGCGGCGAAGGTATCTCGCGCAGTTGGCATGACCTTGCCGGCCAGCAGCATGTCCAGATTGCCCACCGAAACAATGCAGTCTTCAAGCCGCGCGGTACCGGCAATGACATTCGCCAGACCAGGGCTGTCAGGCGGGAAATCGAAGTTCAGCGACAGGGTTGGCTGGCGCATGTCGGCATCGATCAGCAGCACCCGTTCCAGCGGCGTCAGGGAGCTGGCGAGGTTGTTGGCAATGGTGCTTTTTCCCTCACCGGCCACCGTCGATGTGATCAGCACCACCTGCGAGGGCATGTCGTTGCTCTGCAACATCAGCCAGGTGCGCAGGTTACGGATCGTCTCGGAAAAGCGCGGATGATCGTTGTCTTCGAACAGGCGCGCCAGTTGCCGACGATTTTTCTTCATGACCAGCGGCACGACGCTCAGCAGCGGAATGTTCAGCGCGCTTTCGATCGACTCGTCGGTCTTGAAGGTATTGCTCAGGCTGTCGAACAGCAGCGCCAACGCTACACCGACCACCGCAGCAATCAGCGCGACGATCGCAACAATCAACGTTTTACGCGGTTTGCTGGGGTCAGCGGGAACGATGGCCGGGTCGACGATCCGCACTTTGGTCGAGTCCATGTCAGCGGTGGCCGTGGTTTCTTTCAAGCGGGTGACGAAGGTTTCGTACAGCGCGCGGGAGCTGTCGACCTCACGCTGGAACTCGCGCAACTGGAATTCCTTGCGGGCAATGTCCTGAATTTGTGCCTTGTTGCTGTTGAACGATTGACGCAGTGAGGCCTCACTGGCGGTAGCGAGCTGGTATTGCCGTTCGATGCCGGCAACCACCTGCTGCACCTGTAGCTGCAGGTTGCTGGTGGCCGTGCGCAATTCCGACTGCGCGGAAAGCAGGCTAGGGTGCTTAGGCCCGTAACGCCCCGACAGCTCATCGACCTTGGCCTGGGCCATGGCGCGATCGGCCTGGAATTTCTGCACCAAGAGGTTACTCAAGACCGCGGGTACGCTGGACAGTCGACTCAGATCGCCGTTGCTCAAAGCCTTCGCCTGCCGGTATTCGCTTTCGGCTTCGGCACGGTTGCGCCGGGCGTCGACCATGCGATTGCCGGTCATTTCCAGTTCGTTGGCGCTGATCGTGGCCACGCCGCCGACGTCGACCAGGCCTTGTTCTTCGCGGTAGCCCTGAAGCTTTTTCTCGGCCGCGCGCAGGTTGTCACGCAGCTTGACCAGCCGTGTGTTCATCCACGCCGTGGTGGTTTGCGACGACTTTTCGCTGGTGTCGAGCTGGCTGTCGGTGAAGCCACGGGCCAGGGCATTGGCTGCTGCGGCTGCCAGCACCGGGTCCGGCAGCTCGACTTCGATTTCCAGCAACTGGCTCTTGCCGACGAACTTGACGCTGGTGTGCAACATGAGGTTCTGCGTGACCTGGTTGAATACATCTTCTTCGGTGATGGCTTCTTTTTCCGGTAGCCAGCGCTCCAGGCCGAGGCCCGGCAACCATTTGTCCAGATCAAGATCGGCCAGCCATTCACGCGGTGCAAACCATGGCTTCGGTTGCTGGCGCGGGTCGGTGAGCGGGTGAGTGGTCAGGCCGAGTTTTTTCACCGCGCGCTCGGCAAGATCACGCGATTGCAGGAGCGCTTGTTGTGTCTGTAGGTAATCAGTGGTGTTGCTGTTCGAATCCTTGACCTGCTGAAAGGACATCAGCGGGGGTGTTTTATCGTTGAACAGCAGGGTCGTGCTGCCGATGTATTGCGGGGTGATGTTCGAGACCACAATGGCCGCGAGCAAACCGCTCACCAGAATCAGCCATCCGATGCTCCATTTGGCGCGCCAGATCACCCTCCAGAGTTTCAATAGATCAAGGGTGTCCTTGTCTTCGCTGTACGGCTGATGCTGATGCACATGCGTTTGCAAAGGACGTTCGACGTAGGTGCCAAGGCTGTTGTCCATGATCAGAAGAACCCTTGTGCGATGGAAATGGTGTCGCCGGGGGCGATCGTGGTGCTGCGAGTCACGTCATCGGTGAGGGTCGCACCACCATCGCCACGCAAAATGGTCACGCGTTTGATCGAGGCTCGTTCGGTCAAACCGCCGCCCAAGGCAATGGCCTTCTCCAGTGTCAGGCCGGGCACAAACGGATAGCTGCCGGGTTTTTTCACTTCGCCATTGATGTAGAAGGAGCGGTATTCGATCTGGCTGAGGCTGACTTTCGGATCGACCAGATAGCCCTGTTTAAGTCCATCGACGATGATCTTTTCAACCTGCCCAGGGGTCAGCCCTTTGGCGGAGATTTCTCCGAGAAAGGGGTAGGAAAACGTGCCGGCATCGCTGAGACGGATCTTTTTCAGGCTCAACTCCGGCTCACCGAAGACGATGATGCGCAACACATCGCCGGCGGCCAGTTTGTATTGAGTGCCGGGATCGGCCGCATGGGCAGTCGATGCCACAGCCAGCGTGAACGACAAGACAAGTGCGTGTGTGTTCATGTCGAGACCCTCTTAAAGGCTGACGTTAAAGCTGATCTGAAACACGTTGCGGGTGAAACTTTCATTGTCGGCATCGGAATCGTTGTCGCGGTAGCGATAACCGAGTTCGATATCCAGCCAGCGGCGCATGGCGTAGATGAGCGCCAGGTTGTAATCCTGAAAGTCATCGGTGCGACTTTGTCCTTCGTAGACATACCGACCGAGTCCGGCTTGCGCCACGGTAGTGATTCGTTCGGTCCAACCGTGTCGCCATCCGACTTGAGTGAACGTCGACTTTACGGCCTCCGCACCATCGTCGCCTTCGGCAAGTGCCTGGCGAGCGACAAAGGTAAACGTCGAATACGTGCGCGGTTTCCATTGCAAATCGACTTGCCAGGTGGGGTTGTCGAGGTCGTTGGATTCGCTGCTGTCGAAGTTCTTTTTTTCATAACCGACGCGCACTTTGCCCGTCGTGCGAGCCGTGAAATCCCATACGGCACCGGCCAATACGGCGTCGGATTTACTGCTGCGCGGACTGTTCGCCTGCTGATAGTCGAAGTCGGTGTGGTCATATTCCAGCAAACCTCGGGTATTGCTGCCGATGCGGTGGTACCAGGTACCCGTGACGGCGGTGGTATCGCGTTCTTTATCGTCATTGATGCCATCGGCATTGTCGTAGCGCAGTTGTGCGTAATTCGCCCCGAGCTCGATTTGATTGTCGGCACTCTTGGCGCCAAAGGTGTAAAGGCCGCCGACGCGTTTATTGTTGATTTTGTCATTGACGCCTTCGACCGCCGTCGACTCCGTGCGCTCGTACTTGCGATATTCGGCTTCGAGTTTCAAACGATGACGGTCGGTGAACTCCATGATGCTATCGGCGCGTACGCGTTGCGCTGTGTTCGAGGCATCAGACTCGTCGTGATAGATGTAGCGAGTCGGCTGCCAGATCAATCGCGTGGCGCTGTTGCGATCTTCGGCCTTGAGTTCGAAGGAGGGCGCCAGCTTGGTAATCATGGAGGACTGTTTGCGGTCCTCCAGTTCGCGAAAGTTGTCGTCATAACTTTCCGAAAATATAAAGCTCGGCGTGAAATCGAATCCGTAAACATCAATGGCTTGCGGCTCGATACTCCAGGCCATTCCCGGGTAGAAAGAGGCCATGATCAGTGCAACAGGGCAGCGTGAATTCAAGGCCATGTCATGGCTCCTGAGAAAGGCACATGAGACAAGCGGTTATTTGTAGGATTGAAAGCTTGGTTTTTGTCGTTCAATGACGCTAAGCGGCAAACAGACTGGCTGCTCGCGGTTGAGAAACTGCAGCAGGAGCAACACGCGATCGTTACCGTGCAGCGCCTGGAATACCCCCTCCAGTGGCGAAAGCGGGCCGCTTATGATTCGCAACGGCTCTCCAGGTTCGAGGCGACCGTGGACATCCGAATCCGACTCCAGGCACCGTTCGCGCAGATGCTCGATGACGTGTTCTGCCACTGCCACGGGGCCATGATTGAATTCGACGACCCGGCTGACACCTCGCGTCGAGCGCAAGGGGGCCCAATTGTCCGTACGGCTAAGTTGGATGAACAGATAACCGGGGAACAACGATTCCATGACCCGCTGCCGTTTCCCGCGAATGACGCGCTCGGTAAACAGTTGAGGATGGAAGACCACGTAGTTTTGCTGCAGCAGGTTGAGGTGGGCGCGCTCATCCTGGCGAGGCTTGCATTGCAACAGGTACCAATTGGGTTGATCCGAGCTGATTGCTGGCATGCTGGTAAACTCTTTTAGGTTCGAAAGTTTATGCAGGCAGAAGCTCTATTCAGGGCTGTGAGAAGACAATTGGCAGGGTGTGTTTTTATTATGATGTAACGCTGGAGTGTTTCAATAATGAATCACTTGTTCAGGTCGACGTGCGGCTGAACTTTTTCGAAGACAAAGCTACCGCACTGTCTGCATGTTGCAGCATTTACGTTAGGTTGCTAAGTGGTTAGCTCGGAAACTTCAGGAAGCGAGAAAAGAGCACTCGCGCCGTGTTCAGCTAGACGTTGGTAGTTATCGGCCAGTCTTCACGGTCTGTCAAACGATCCGAGTCAAAAAACACGCCATTTGTCGAGTAGGAGCCTGACCAGCGTCTATCCGATTGTTTTTTCGTGTTTTTTATTGGCGGCCGCGTTTCTGAATTTTTCTGATCCGACTGACAAAGACCTGAACTTTACGTTTGACCTACTTCAAATTCGTTATAAGGCATGAACCGCGGCCGCCCATCAAGGCTATAACTAACCGCCAATTCGCTTGAAGGAAGCAGAGATTCTGACCAGTCATTAGCGCTGGCGCCGCAGGACTTGTCGGGTGTGCACGGTTAAACACTTATCTCTTTGCAAGGCGATAAATCCATGCATCGATGACTGTTACTTTGGTGCTACTTGTGCAGCTTAAGTAACTAATGAGCTATAGGATCTTCATTGTTCAATTCTCGCGGATGGCGGCTCTGAATGGGATTTCTGACAATAATTAACAATCTGCCTGATCTGGCGATAGTGCATCTATAGTTTATCCGCGACCTGCAAAAATGAACTAAGTCGTCAGACAAGGAAAGGAGTTTCACAATGCATCGAGTTTCAAACGTTCTTGAGACCTTGGGAGGAAGTTATGCCTAAATCCGATACTTGGTCCGGGGCGGTAGACGGGAAGCTGGAGAATGGCCAGAAAACGGGCTTCATGGTCCAGAAGGGAGACACCCTTACGATCATCGCGTCAGGGTGGGTGGAACGCGGCCCCGGCAGGGCTTTTGGCCCTCAAGGCGACGAAAGCCTGGTGGGTTCATACAAGCCCGAGGGCCTGATTTGCCCAGAAGGTCTTGTCGGTGCGCTTTTGATGAAAATAGGGGCCGACTTTCTCACTCCGATCAATACAGGAGTATTCCGTTGGACGGTGCCGGTCGACGGGGAGCTCACCTTCCTGATCAATGACGTAGCCGGCGACTATGACAATAACGCCGGCTCATTCAACGTAAGTGTTGAGAAGAAAGCAGCCGTTAACCCGTCGACCGCAGATGTACTTAAATACGGCGACAAGGTTCGCCTGCTCAACGGTTATGCCGATTGGAATGGTGGTTACCTGGTTGTCCATGACCGTTCCAGAGAAGTTGGAGCCAAGCATGGCGTGGTGACCGCTGACACTCCGGAGCTGGCCGGGCCCATCGATACATGGTTGATCCGCTCAGCCACTGGCAAGGCAGATGGCTCGAGAGTCCGCAGTGGCGACGTCATCAGGCTCTTCAACCTGTATGGAGACAATCCTGCCTACAACGATACAAACGGAGCCGGCTATCTCGATACGAATGGTCACGCCTCGACACCAGAGCTCTACAACGTTTCGAGTGCGGATTTGGCAAGCCGCGGTTTTGACAAAACCGGCCACAAGACGCTGGATTGGGTAGTGCTCTTCGGCGCTGTCGGTACGCAGATCAATATCGGAGATCCGATTAACCTGCGAAACGAATACAACAATTCTCAGGGCGGATACCTGGACACTTGTGGTCATTTCGATGGACGGAAGTTCAAAGGCTACAGTGTTTATACAAACCCATCTCCGAACAGGGCAGGTGTCGGCGCGGGTAGCTGGAAATTCCTCAGAGCCAGAACATCTGGGCCAACCGCTCGCTAGACAATGGACTGGCACGACCGAACTGAAGTAGGTCTTACTTTAAGGAGTGAATAAGTGGGTATTGAAAACAAAAAGGTTGACCTGGTTTTTTTAATCGACTCCAGTGACTCAATGAAAGATGAAGCGGCCGCGCTCAGTGAAAAACTCAGTGCTGCGATCGAGGAAGCGAATAAAGCTTGTCCTTCGGATCTCCGTGTTGAGTTTCTCGGCATTGAAGGTACGTTTGCCAATTCGAAGTTTGATAAAACCGTGCGCAACTACCTTACCGAAACACTCGGGGTAGATGACGGTCTGATCAAAAGTCGAAAATACGCGGCGATTGGAAATCCCGCGCAGGAAGACGTGGCACCCGCGGCCGAAGACGTCATAAAATCATATGATTGGCGCGCTGGAGCGGAAAAGAATCTGTTCGTATTGGGCGATGAAAGTCTGTACGGCGGAGAGATGGTCCTCAATGAAGAGCGCATCAAAGCCTGTGATGACGCCATCAGTGTTGCGTTGGATCACGCGGTTAAGGTTCACACTTACTTAGGAACCCCGCATCAAACTCTGCCTTATCCTACACCCGCCGATGAAAGAGCCATGATCAAGGAATACAAGCGATTGGCCTTGCGTACTGGCGGCGAACACTACATTTACACTAAGGGTATCGCTGATTTTATCCAAGTATTGAAAGATACTATTTGCGCCAGCAAAGTACCGCATGAAGATAGCGTGGACGAGAAGAAAGAAGAAGCCGATAAGCTGGAGGGTAAGGAAACCCCGGATAAGCCAGACAATACTGGACCTGGGAGCAGCGGTCTCTGTGAGCAGGCTGCCGATATTGTTCGGGCGGTCAATACACTTGCGGATGTACTCAAAGGCTTGGTCGAGTCTTGCGGACCACAACGCGCAGGCGATTGCACTTGCCATGAGAAGCCGCTAGCTAAATCTCAACAAACGGGTTGCAAGTGTGAGGGAGAACCAGCCGCAAAAAAGCCTGAACCGGCGCCCCAGTCAGACTCGTTGACTCAAAAGCCGCCGGTTAGCCCTCCACCAGCACCTGCTTCCCAAGATGAGTCCACGCAAAAACAACCCGACCAACCCATTTCCCCTCCGGTAATACCAGCGTCCCCTCAATACACTGAAATCGACGAACTCTTCGCGATTGCTATCAATGAAAATAGTCAAGATGGCTCGGATATATACAGTCACGACCCACAAACCGGCAAAATCCTTAAGAAAGTCGTTGATAACAATCGCAATATCGGACAAAGCAACGCGCTTACGACTGATGGGTACTCCTATTATTTTTGGTCAAATCAGCGAAAAGCCTATCGGGAAAAAGATGGCAAGAGGGAGGAAATTCCCGGTCTGTCAGGTAAAAAAATTGATGGCATGGCATTCCGTAAAGACAACACTGGCTTTATGTTTACCGACTCTGCCAATCAGGTTTATTACTATCAGCATGACCCTGCAACATTGAATATGAAAAGGAGCGATAGTCACCGCCTGCAGGTCACACCTGGACCGGGAGAGAGCGTCGTGGCATTTGGGCGTGCCGACAGCCAGAAAGTCACCGACATGGCTTTCGACTCAGCCAATCGCGCCTATTTTATCGGCCTTCAGGGGCGTCTATGGGTTGTGGAGGACACGTCGTCAACCACTTCATGGCTAACGCGCTACTTGTTCCAGTTTGAACAATTAGAGACTGGCGCAGAAACCCAGTTCACCGGCATTACGTTTGACTCGCAAGGGTATGTTTATTTGTGTGGTCGGCAAATCAATAAGGGGGGGTCGCGAAGATTTATTGCTAAAGGTCGCCTAGAGGACAAAGGTAAGCTCACCCTGCTGTATAAAGGCGATCCGGGTGGTTATGCCAATATTACCACTCGCGCATTTCCTGATATTGCGGAGGAGGTGCTGAAATAAAGCAGTTATAGAAAAAAATAACTAGCCACTAAGCACCTGTTTGGTGACGATACTTTCCATATCGCCAAACAGGTGCGGCTTTTCTGGAGTACAATTGGCAAATACGGCTTACACTAACTGGTCGATGTTATTGGTAGTTATATAACTCAATCAAAGAGCCATTTAGTTTAGTTATAATCTTAACGCATAAAGAAGAAGGGTAGATCAGATTACCGGCTGGTTCGTCCAACCACCAAAAGAGCCTGAAAAGCAGCTTCAGCAGCTGTCTCAGCCGTTTTGATTTGGTTAAGAACCGTCATTAAGTGGAGGTCAATCAAGTCTTGCCGCTCGTTATCTGCCAAGTCACCGAATAAGCCGACAAACTGTTTTAAGCGATTTACTTCAGAAAATGCGTTTGCCAGGCTGCTGCTGACAGCCTCACTGAAGAAGTCAGCTTTGTCCAAAAACTGGGATGGAAGCTCAATCGTAATTGCTGATGCCTTTTCGACCAGCTGCTTTCGCGCATTTTTGTCCTGCAGCAAACTGCCGATCAAGGGATCACTGCCAGTTGGAAAGAGATCGCTTTTGAATTTAGAAATCTGGACATGTGCAGCTCCGACAGGTGTCGTCATGATCTGCGCTAGAAGTCTAGCGCTGGCATTGCGCTCGAGATTTCTTTGGTGTTTGTCATATAGCCAAACGAACAGTGCGATAATTGCGGCTATGGCAGTAGCCACGGCGCTGATTGCATTCCAGTCAATTTTCCAGTCTGTACAGAGCCACATTCCGTTTCTCCGGAGATGAGTGAGGCAACAGTGTTGCTAAAGGCCGGCATTCAAGCATGCAAGGGAAGCAACGCCAAGCAATGCTTGGCAGGATTGTTGCGCAGTGGTCGCAGCTACGGGCTGGCTTCAAAACTGGCCTCCAGTGACACGATCAACGAATCACCGGAAAAAAATAAACCGTTGATTTCAGTGGTGAAATACAAAAAAACTGGTAATTCACCGGAAAAAAAATAGGGAATTCGTTTTTTTTCCGGCGATTAATTGGTTTTTTTGCCGGGCGTGATGGGCATAAATTGAGGTGCCGAAGCTTATTATGAAAGTCCCAGTTGAGGATCGACAGAATCGCTCAATCTGTTAATCGCTACGTATACGTTCCCCTTCCTCTCAGTCGGCTTGCTAGAACTGGCGCTCACGGCAAAGGTGGTCAGTCCACTTGAATCGGTAGCATGGCGAGTCACCCTGGATAGGCGGGAGTAGTCCTGTTCATTTCCAACTTTAGCTTATGAACAGACTGGAAAATGCCTTCCTCTATGGGAGGCCCGATCACGAGCGATGAAAGTGTACTATTTTCCGCTAAAGCAGTAGAGGAATTTACCATTTAAAGAACATTTCGAAGTAGCTTTCCAAGAGGTTATTATTAAATAAAATAAGGGTGATCAATGGTATTGACATTTTTGTGTAAGCATTTGATTTCTAATATAATTTTTATTATTTTATTTAATATTATATTAAAATCGCCAGTCCTTGATTTTGCCTGGCATATTAACTAAGTATAAAGCACTGGGGATAAATCAAGGTTTTAGTAATGCGCCACACAGAACTCAAGCCAAATCTTCTCGTTGTTGCAATGGGTGAGCCCGCGATCGTCATATTGCCGTTAGCTATGGGGAAAGTAAAAGTGCAGCTAGTGGACTCAAGAGAAAATTTAACTGTCGATATTGACGATCTGAAATTTCTTCCCCCTAGCATCGGATCCACTGACGATGCATTAGATCAGTGCGCGCCATTACCTAATGATGAAGAAATTACTGTTGAGATTCATAACGTCGCGATCGAACGCGCTTCTGCGATAGAGCGATACCTTGATGGGGCAATTGATTTTAAAAAAGCTTTGTCAATTGTGGGCACCAAAAAAAGTGCCTTCTATAAATTAATTGAAAGATACGATAAAACACTCGGTGCCAGCTCACTTTATCCAAAACGACCAGGAATGGAAAAAAACACTAAAAGAATTCCTGATAATGTGGAAGACATTATAACGGCTGCCATTGAAAAGATGTATAAGGGCAAAGCCGCATCGTATGCGAAGGTGTGGGAGGAGGTGCAAGCGCAATGTACTAAATTGAAACAAGTCATGCCTTGCAAAACCACAGTGACTTCACGAATTAAAGAGATAGGTGAAAAGCTACTTAGCCGTAAGAAAGACGGTGCAGAGGTAGCTAATCAAAAATTTGGCGCGAAGCCTGGACAACTAAAAACGTCTTATCCCCTACAGAAAGTGCAAATTGACCACACAGTTGTCGACTGTATATTAGTCGATGATGAAAGCCGCGAACCTTTGTTTAAGCCTTGGCTTACGTTGGTTATTGACGTCTACACGCGAATAATATTGGGCTACTATATAGCTTTTCATGCGCCGTCTATTTTATCAGTCGCTTGTGCAATTACTCATGCAGTGCTACCAAAGAAGCGATATCTGGGAAATATCGGTTGTGGTGACGTAAATCACCCTTTCTTTGGAGTGCCTGAAGTACTCCATATGGACAACGCATCAGAGTTTCGAACGATTAAACTTCAAAGGGCATGTGCGCTTCATGGCATCAAAACAGAATGGCGGCCCCTAGGAAAGAAACATTGGGGCGGCCATATTGAGCGTTTGATTGGTACTATGATGAATAGCCACGTCCATTTTTTACCTGGTACGACGATGTCGAATGTTGTTAAAAGGGGCGACTATGATAGTGAAAAAAATGCAGCATTAACGATAGAAGAGTTTAATCGCTGGTTTGCAAGGGAAGTTGAGATTTACAATTATAGCGTGCATTCGGCTTTGAATTGTCGACCTTCTGAGAAATGGAATAAGGCTTTTGCGGTAAACGCTACCATGGGTGTTCACCAAAAATTAATTACAGATTCATTTAAGTTCCGGCTTGACTTTATGCCCGAGGAAAATCGAAAAATCAGACCTATAGGTGTTAGTTTGTTCAATCGTACCTATTGGGCGCCAGAGTTGAGTCATCATATCGGCTTAAGAAATGTGACTATCAAGTATGACCCATTCGCTTTGTATACGATATGGGCAAAAATTGAAGGTTCGTACATCGAACTGCGTTTCGCTGACCTTACTCAAGACAATCTAAGTTATGAGCAGCATCTCATTGCAAACAAACATTCATATCGAACAAGTTCCAAAGGGATGCTTGAGAATGTTGTTGTTGCCCGCGATGGTAATGAACAAGAAGTACGCGAAAGCATTAAAAAAACGAGACAATCCAAGAAAAAACTCAAGGCGGCAGAAGCTTACTCTAAACACGTTCTTGATCAACATTTCGACCCATCTGAGCGTGTACCCAAGCCGGTCGCAAGGGCAGAGATAGATTTTACAAAGGGCCCGGTCATTTACGATAGCGAGGTTGTTTGATGTGAGTAACCCTATCGAGAATGGAAGTACCGATAAGCAGAGGAGGATAAGCTACCTCCTACAAGAATTTTGGATAGACTGCCCTCATGCTCGCAAAACTCTTAACGCAATTCTTACAATGCTGGAAATTCCTCCTCGTACGACCGCGCCATGTATGCTTGTTTGTGGGGAGGGTGGCAGTGGAAAAACTTCCATCGTAACTCAATTACAGAAAATGAATCGTGGCTTGGGTTCACCTTTGGTATTTATGACGTTAACGGAAAATTCCGGAAAGCTAAAATTCAAACAGTTGCTAATTGATGCGATAGGGCTACCAATGAAGTTGGGAGCGGGCAGGGAAGCTCTTTCAAAAGAAATAGCAAGTTATATACACTCTCATGGAATACGGGGCATTGTTATAGATGAGTTTCATGAGTCCCTCATCGTACCAAAAAATGAGCAGCTGCGGAATTTGTCATTGCTGAAGGGGTTGTCTGGTTCACCTTACAATTTGTCTATTATTGGGTTTGGAGTGGGTAGGGCTAAAAACGCACTATTTTATGATGATCAGTTAGCTCGTCGGTATTATATGCGTCAATTGCCAATGTGGTCGTTGAACGAAGACTTCAGGAATTTTGTAGCAACCCTCGAAAAGCACTTTAACCTGAAAAACCCCTCCCAACTACATCAAGAAGATATGCTTCGCCTCATTTATGAGCTTTCAAAAGGTGTGATGGATAGATTAGTTACAATGCTGACAACCGCGGCATGTTACGCAATTGCCACCGGGGTGGAGGTAATTAACAGGGAAATGATAAAATTGGCTATGGAAGATGATTTGGGTTATAAGGAGTTCTTGAGTCCATGAAATTTTCAAATTTGCTGCACCCCATCTACGATGAAACCTTTCCTTCGTGGCTAACAAGGTGTGCGCTAAATCCGAAAATATCAGGTATTTCGGAAAGGGATATAGCTGATTGGTACTCCTTAGATTTCCAGAAAAGAATTTTTTTATCTAATGCGCTAGGGATGGAATTTGATTTTAATGAGTCGAGAGGGTTGGAGTTGGCGAGCGAATTACAGTTGGATATTTATGTAACTCAGAAGTTGTTCAAACCATTACCGACGCCTCTGTTGACGCCACAACATCGTGTTGCTTATTGCCATTTGTGTATCCGGTCAGACGTTTCGCAAAAGCGCTATCCATCATGGAGAAAGTCTTGGTGCTACGTAACGCACCCATATTGTTCCGTTCATAGATGTTTACTAAGTTACATAGATCGATGTGAAATTATCGACAAACAATGGGGCGCCTATGTAAGTAATGCAATAGGCGATTATGTGCCAGGCAGACTCAAAAGTTGCTACAAGCGTAAGCCTGGAATTTTTCCCCGCGACTCTCGTGCGTGGTTGACACTTCGGGTTCAAAAGTGGATTGAAATGCTCCATAAGAGGGATAGCTGCGCCCTGCCTGGAACAAATATAGTTGTTGAAACAAGCAAAATAATAACTGCTGTCGATTTAATTATACGTATATTTTTAATTCCTCGGACGAGGCGCTATTCATCGGGCGTGGCGAGTTTGCTTTCCGATGCTTATACTACCATCGTTCACCACAAAAACCATTTGAGCGAGAGGATAGAATATGGTGCTCCTAATAGTGTTCCATATGAAAGAATGTGCGCCCTGCTGCTACTTGGAGTGATTTTCAAGATATTTTCTCAGAAGGAGCTTTCGCTGCTCCACCGCCTTGTATCACTTTCAGAATTTAACATTCCAGATTTTAGAGTTTTAGGGAAGCTTATTACAGGGTGTGTTGACATTCACGAAAATGAGATGCTCGTAAGCTTGCTCAATAATCTCGGTGAGATTTCATTGTTTTTGCGGGAGTTCATTGAAGGAGCATCTTGGAAGTTGGCATAAAATATGGCTTCACCGTTAAGCTATCTCTGACTAAACTTAAATCAGTCAATGGCAGAAGGCGAATTAGGTGATCGATTCATCGGTTCGTATGTTTGCTAATTGCTAATTGCTAATTGCTAATTGCTAATTAGCAATCCAAAACCACCTCAGCTAATTCATTCGCTATCTCTTCAATTGTCATTGTTGACGAATTGAGCGCTACCTTATCGGCCAGGGTAGGGCTGAATTTTATCACCTCGCTTTTCGACGTCTTGTGCCAAATCGGGAGGATCATCTTTCTGCCGTTCATTTCTAACGCCGTCATCCCATCGAGTTCGTATTGAGGCCATTGCTTGGCGAAGAACGCAGAGGAAAGGACCACTGTTCCGAAGCGCGAGTTCGACAGGCCCTGATCGATTTTTTTCCGCAGGCTGTCACCGACCCGCAGTGCTTGATTGTCGTACCAAACCTTGACCCCTAGAGCTTGCAGCGCTTCAACCAACGGTTCCACCAAATCCTTTTTGTCATTAGAAGCGTGAGAGATGAACAGATCGTATTCAACCTCTGGCTCAGCATCTAATGTGGGGAGGGAGGACTGAGCCTCGCTGAGGCTGGTAGGGGCAGCACGTTCAGCATTGATCTCGCGCTCAAGCATCAGCCTCGATACCTGACCCTGCCGGAGGAGGTCGTTTTCCTTCCGGATCTCTCGTTCGCGGGCAGTGGAGATACGTTTACGTTCGCGCTCCTCCTCTTTTGAAAGGTCCTGTCTTGCTTTCAGCAGTTGATTGTTTTTATCGGCCTCTTTTTTTGCCAAAGCCGCCTTTTTGCCAGCAACCGTTGCGATCTCCTTTTGCTTACGTTCGATCTCGCTACGTTTGGTGTTCAAGGCGCTTAATGTGGTGCTCTTCGTAATTGTACGCTGGATCTGACCGATCCGACTCAGGAGGTCTGACTCCTTTTTCGTTTCCTGGCTAACGCTTTTGGAGATATCTGCAAGTTCTCTTTGCAGCCGATTGATTGTGTTCGTAAGCGTAGAAATTGACATCCCTGACCTCAATTTGACGCCCGTGAGAATTCGGCTATTCACCGTCGATCACGAAGCACGTAGGTTTTTCTATATTAATGCGATTTGCGTTTCAGATCGTCCGGCAGGCCCAAAAAAAGAGGCCTAGGCGCGTAGATCTTACCAGCTAAAATCAACAAAATTCGCGCGTATGATAACGCTGCGAAAACCGTTCTGGCTCAACTGAAAAGGATGCAGGCCGCTGATGCCAACACAACAAAATAATCGCCATCGTATTCAGCGTACCTTCCGCAATTTATCTCAGGAAGAGGTTGCTGACATAGACTCGGCATCAATGCTTTCACGATTGGGGTGGGCAAAGGATGTGGGATGGGAAACGCTGCTGGAATCGCAGCGTATTCTGATCGTTTCGGAAGCCGGCGCGGGGAAGACATATGAGTGTCGAGCACAGCAGCAGGCATTGTGGGAGAAAGGAGAGCCGGCCTTCTATCTCGAGCTAACCCAGCTTGCAGCACACAACTTGTCGGACTTGCTGTCCCGAGAAGAAGAGGAGCGGCTCGACGCTTGGCTAGCTGCCCAGTCCGTAATAGCCACTTTTTTTCTAGATTCGATCGATGAGTTGAAGCTGACGCTGGGTTCGTTTGAGGTCGCTCTCAATCGATTGGGCAAGGCTATTGGTAGTCAGCTTGGAAGAGTGCGGATTGTCATAACAACCCGACCGGTCGCTGTGGATCAGAAGATTATCGAGCGGCATTTACCCGTACCTGACCGGGTAGAACTGGCGCCGAGCCGAGATGATTTTGCAGACATTGCGTCGGGCCGCGTTCGTCGTCCTTCCAAAAAGGAGGAGGTGCCGCCGGCATGGCGTAACGTCGCGTTGATGCCCCTCTCCGACCAGCAAATTCGTGAGATGGCGATCATTGAGGGTGTCGATGATGCTGATGCGTTACTTTCGGATATACGTAAGCGCAACGCGGAGGATTTTGCACGACGACCGCAAGATCTTGTTGAGCTTTGCTCTGACTGGCGAGAGTACCGCCGTATTCGCACCCATCGAGAGCAAGTGGTGCAAAATATTCACGTAAAACTCAAGCCGCGTACTGATCGAAGAGAGCCTGCGCAACTCTCACCCGATAGGGCACTGGATGGAGCAACCCGGCTTGCGCTTGCTGCGCTGCTTACCCGGAAGTTGACCATACGCCTTAGTGTGGAGGCGGATCGTGGTGGTGAGCCAGGCGGAGCACTGGATCCCGGAGTGGTGCTACATGACTGGACTCCACAAGAGCGGGATACATTGCTAGAGCGAGCGCTATTTGGGTTTGCGAGTTACGGGCGAGTGCGATTCCATCACCGCTCGGTCCTCGAGTTTCTTGCAGCTCAATATCTCAACCTGCGTATGAGCCAGGGAGTGCCAATCAAAGCAGTAAAGTGTTTGCTCTTCGCTGAGACTCAACAGAACGACAAAGTCATCCGCCCAACAATGCGTCCGGTCGCGGCATGGCTAGCTGCATCACAGTCGACTATTTTTTCCGAAGTCCGTGACCGCGATCCGAGCGTTCTGCTGAATCACGCTGACCCGGAATCGCTAACGCAGTCTCAGTGCGAGGACGCATTGAGGGCATACGTTGCGCATTACGGCTCTGGAGGATGGCGGGGACTACAAGCTCCGCAGGTGCAGATTCATCGTTTTGCCAGACCAGAGTTAGAACCATTGGTTTTAGAACTATGGGGGAGGGGCATTGAGAATCCCGAAGTTCGTGAGCTGTTGATTGATCTCATCGGCGCAGGGCCTATGCCCGTGTGTGCAGATATCGTCCATGCAGTCGCAATCGATGTATCTGCTAGGGCAAGCGAGCGTCTTGATGCAATTACGACACTGGCTCGTCTTGGTGACGCCCGGGTAGAACTCATAGCACAGTCGATGGAAGAGACGCAGGCGCTATGGCCTGATGAAATTGTGTATGGAGCCATCGTCAGATTACTCCCTCTATTTTTCGCGCCTGCTCGACTCTGTGGGATTTTGAGGGGCTTTTCAGAGTCATCCAGCAAGGAGTTCGAGCAGGATTGGTCGTTACCGTACAGCTTTGCAGAGCTTCAATTTCCTTCAGGCTATCTGGAGGCGCTGCGCGAAGGTCTGACCGACTTGGTCACGGAGGATTTGGCTTGGGGTGATGAGTGGCCGCATATTGTCAGTAAGCGCCCATATTTGCTTTCAACGCTTGCAGCGGTGTGCTTAATACTTATTCAAGAGGGCGAGTATCGAGTAGCGGTGTTGCGCTCTTCCACGATTGCCCTGCGTCTTACGCCTGATGATCACGTTCATGAGGAGCCATTGAATAAGCTGCGAAGGGCACTTGCGGATCTGGAGTCAGAACATCGTGAGGCCGTCTTCTGGGCTGATGACGCGTTCAACCAGAGTCTTCATTCACGCGCTGACCCTTGGGCGCGATTTTGCCAAGTTTCATTCCGCGGACCTCTCCAATTAAATTACGTCCAGGATGCAGGTTGGGTACGACGCACTTTGGCTGACTCCAGTCGCACGTTCCCGGTGCGCGCGATGATGCTGCATGCCTGTATGCGAGGGCTATGGGACGGTGTGGGCGATTCCCGTGACCACATCGAAAGCCTGAAGCAGTACATTCTCGATGCGCCAGAGTTGATCGCTCTTATCGACCAACAGCTTGTTACCCCGGAAGTCGATCCGGAAATGCTCAAGCTAGAAGCAGAACTGAACCAGCACCGCGTAGCCAATGAGGAGAGTCAGGCACAGCGACATGCGAGCTGGGTGACATTCTGGGGTGAGATAGCTGAGCAACCTGATGTTGCCTTTAAGCCTGACCGCGAAGGGAATACCGCTTGGAATCTCTGGCAGGCGATGCAGCGCTCTGGGAGCGAGAGTCGTGCATCTGGTTGGGATCGACGTTTTGTTGAGAGCCACTTTGGTAAAGCAATCGCCGATAGATTACGTGTCAGCATGCGCTCAATGTGGCGTGGCGATAATCCCACGCTTCGTTACGAAAGGCCGGAGGGGCAGAAGGGGACGTTTCTTATTAGGTGGCAGCTCGGGCTGGCCGCGATAGCCGCAGAAGCCGAAGACCCTAACTGGGCGCAAAAAATTTCGATCGATGAGGCAAAATTGGCCACGCGTTACGCTCGAATCGAGTGCAGCGGATTTCCCGCATGGTTCGAATCCCTAGCTCGGGCGTTTCCAGATGCGGTCGAAGAGACCCTTGGTCCCGATTTGTCTGCTGAACTCGATGAAGCCGCTACTACAAATTCATTTGCAATGCTTCTCCAGGACGTGAGCTATGCCCCAGCTGTCGTCGCGCAATTGTTTGTGCCGCGGTTGCTCACGTGGCTCGACACTTTTGTCAGCAATCCTTGTGATGGAGAAGATGAGACTGGTGCGTTAGGTCGACTTGAGCGCGTACTGAAAATTCTACTCCAGCACGGCGGCGACGTTACGCGGGACAAAATTCGTATTTTGGCTGTGCAGCAGCTCACCATTCCCACAAACGGCTCCGTCAACCAGGTTTGGCTAACTACATTAACGCGGCTCGATCCGGCGGCAGGAACGGAAGGACTGGAGCTTTTCCTAGCGCCGCTTCAGCCTATGCAAACTGGCCCCGCTATCAATACTTTCAGTACTTTGTTTGGCAGCCGCTTCGCTAGTCTGCGTGTCGATCTGAAGACACATGGCTTCACCCCTCAACTGCTCCTGCGGTTGCTGCGGCTTGCATATCGTTATGTCCGTCCCACCGACGACATTTCCCATCGAGGTACTTTTTCACCCGGCCCTAGAGACGATGCGCAAGACGCACGAAATTCGCTCCTTAACGCAATTCTCGACACTCAAGGTGCGGAAGCTTGGGCGGTGAAACTCGAGATGATCGCAGACCCGCTTTTCTCTCATTTCCGTGATCGCCTCGCGCTACTTGCGCGCGAGAAATCGGCTGAGGAAGTTGATGGCTCAGCGCTCACAGAATCAGATGTGGTAATCCTGAATCGCTACGGCGAGGCACCACCTACCACCGGCGACGAGATGTTCGCCGTGCTTGTCGACCGGTTCGAGGACATTGATGATTTGTTACTCCAGGATATTTCGCCCCGCGATGCTTGGGTCTTGATCCGAGAGGAGAAGGTGATGCGGCGGGAGATTGCTCGGGCCTTAAGAGACGCATCCAATCATGTCTACACAGTCGATCAAGAAGGTGCCACAGCTGACGAAAAGGAAACAGATATTCGCATGCGGTCGCTGTCCGGTCAGGAAGCCACAGTTGAACTCAAGCTAGGTGAAAACTGGTCGGGTCGGATCCTGCGTGACACGATAAAAACTCAGCTCGTCACGCGGTACATGGCGGCGGAGAGGTGTCGATCTGGCTGTCTTCTGGTGACAATAGCAAGCGACCGGAAATGGGAGAACCCGGAAACTGGCGAATTAATCGACATTGAGGGGTTGAGAGTGTTGCTTGAGTCCGAAGCGTCTAAAGTCATGACCGAGATGGGAAACAGTGTCAGATTGTTGATCAAAGTGCTTGATCTGCGCCCGCGCCTTTCTACCGGCGCCGGAGGATTGGTTAAGTGAGCCAGTAAAGACGTGCGCCGGGAGATATCTACAGTCCGGCTGTATTTGGTAAACCTAAGTGATGTGGAAGGAGCCTACTCATGAGTGACGAGTATTCGCTGCATAGCGTATTGGAAAGGATGTATCAGAACCAGCTAGCTCTGGAAGCAGCGTTGATGGAGCTTACGCTTCACGCTGAGGAGCAAGGGTTGGAGGAGGTCGGCGATAACATTCGAGGTGCGCTCTCAACAATCGGAGAGAACGCAGGCTTTATCAATCAGGGGCTGGCTAGGCTCCGAGGGAGTCAAATCTGAGGATTGGCCCGTTTGGCGTGCGTATTCGGCGGTGCATGCTCGTTGAGGAATCAGATTCGTTTCTTGTAATAAATTTAGCGGGTACAGCTCGCCGAGAACAACCTCAATAACTTCCTTTGAGGTGCTCAGTCACGGTAAAGGGAGGAAATATTGGACCTGAGCGAACCCGGTTCATGAGGTTCCAGTAACAAGTCTTGGCATAAGGGTGCTCAAGCGCCTCGGGGTACAGGAACTTGTACGCGAGCGATTCGTCGCCCGCTGGGGTAAAGCTACGAGCGTATTCCGGTTTAAGGTAGAGCTGTACTCCCCATGACAGACCGTTCAAAAACTCAGCGATTGTACTGGCGTGGTAAGCGCAGATGTCGTCGTGGAATTTTTCATAAATATCTTCTTGGATCAGCATGGCCTGGTATAGCTCTACTTTCTTACCGACTTTTTGTAGGAGGCGTTGTAACTCTTCAGCCACACCGACGGAGCGCAGCGTGTTGTGCTTGGACAAATTACCCACGATTTTCAGCAAGAGATATCTGGTGATACGGATATCGACCTGAAGATCTATGGAGGGAAGCCAGGTGTCCACAGCTATCTCTTCGTGGAGCCACCCAGCAAAAGCCTTTACGGCGTTTTTCAGATGAATTACTGAATCATCGACCTCGAAGCTGGGCGCGCAACTGATAGCTCTCAATGCACCCAAATAGGGCGTAGATGGTACGGGGGCTTTCGCGTCGGTCTGAGATAAAAAATCCACCAAGGCAATGAAAAAGAACTGACGGTGGGTCATCGTTTTGAACTGGACGCTTTTGTGGTCACCATCACCAAGAACTGCCATCAACTCATAGTTGAGCATTGACCTCAGCAGCTCAATCACTGCGCAAAGGTAAACGACCTCTTCGTCCATCTTATTCATCTGGCTCATTGATATCTCACTTTTTATACGTTGCCCCACCGCAAGTGGGCGCGAATGACCCCTTATAACTCTATTAGAGAGTGCGGGTATGCCGGAATTTCCCCCGGGGGAAGGCTGCAAAATAAAGTACCAGTATGGGAAGGTATACCCGTTGGCTGTGGTGCTAAAAATTTGAGGGTGTGGTGCAGACTCCGATTTGTTGGAACTGAAATTGGCGATGGCTTGATGTGAGCCGAACGAGAGAATATTGTCAGGCTGCCCTATCAGGCTTGCTGTAAACCATTCCAAGCAATCGAACCAGGAACCTTTCTCTGTGAACCACCCCCAGACAGCCCTTTTGAAATTAGCGCGTGACCGCAAACTCCCTCATCCAGCCATGCTGGAAACATTTAAGATATCCAGTTGGGTTGATGCCTATGAATGGACTAAAGGGCCGGGGAACGAGGAGCGCGGTTTCTTGAATGGTGTTAACTGGCTCAATGATAATTTCCAACGCGTGCAAAATACTCGTGCGCAGTTCACTTTCAGCCGCGAAACTCCACTGAGTGGGGATGAATTAATCCAAGCGCATCTGGGGGCCGCCAATCACGCGTTCTACCGGATTTCTGAGGAACAAATGGCGCTCATGGAGGGGCAGCCCGACGCAACTATGGAGCAACATCTGAACCTCAAGTCCTCTCTAACTCATGGCCGCGTCGAAATTGATCCGAATACCTTGAATATGTACCGGCTTGATAGCTTATGCGGGCCATTCTGGGAACTACTAATAAAGCATAGGCATGACACTAACGGGCTCTTTCCTGAAGCTCGTCCGCATCAACTGGACAAGTTCACGTTCTTACAAAATGAAACCTCAATGGCGCAACTGTTTCACAGCTTCTCGCGCATTTGGCAGGATCTGCTTTACGGCGACGCCAGATTTTTTCCGCATCCGAATGGGGTGGTTCTAGCCTCCACTACACCTGACACGCATCTGATCAAGGCCGTCTCCAAATATCGACGGGATCACCATAACGCCACCAACGCGCTTCAAATCGTCCGCGATTGGAAAAAGCGGCGTTCCATTGCTGAATTCCTGTTGAACGAAGGTCAATACCTCCATTATCAGGGCTCTGGAAGAGTCTTATCCTGCATTCCTTGGCAGGAGTTGTCAGAGGAGGCGCAAATGTCGGCTTTTTACCATCGCGCCGCGCCGCATTACATGATTGACGAACACTTGCATCCCATCCTGGAACGCGCATCAAGCGACGCCAAGGACCAGGCAATCCGCAATGTTTTAAATGTCTGGTTTCACTTGGCCGTTCTTTCCGCTCAGATAAGGGAGGCTTCCTTGTCCAAGTCGTCGCCGGGGCAATGGGATGAGTTACTGGAGTTTGCGCCAAAGTTTCAACTGAATGAGCTGATCGATCGCCTAGCGCGCTGTACAAATATGACTATCGAGGACGTGAGGGTTGTCATCGAAATCCTCTCCTACGACGCCAAAGAGAAGCAGAGCGATCTTTGGTCCCAACCATTGCTAGTCCTTGGCGAATATGTCTGTTTCCCCGTGAGTGCATTGCTGACTGCGAGTATCGGGCGTAACTTTGATATTTGGCTGAATCGTATCGACCCCCGCTCCAAGCGCCGTGGCATATTGTTAGAACGAGACGTTCTTAATATCATGCAAGAATGCCGTTCAAACAATCCCATCTTGGCAGAGCACCTCTGCTGGACAGCGGCGATGAAATTTAGATATGAGCCCAAAAAGTATGAGGAAATTGACCTGTCGTTTTCGTTTGGCAATCTTTTGGTCATCGCTGAAGTCAGGAGCCGGCGCACGCCGATTACTCCGCAGGATTATCACAACGACAAATCTGACGACAATGGAATAGAGCACAAAGCTGAACAAGCCGCCCGTAAAGCAACTCGGATTAGAGAAAATTTACAAATGTTTTGCGCGGCGCATTACCCGTCGCTCGTCGGGCGTGATGACCTTACGGTGGTTCCTTTAGTTATCATCAATGGCCAGTACCACGCGGGTTATCCCTGCAATGGTGTGCCTGTGATTGACACGCACCTGCTCAAACACTTCCTTAAAGATGCGCAAGCGCGATTCCACGGTGACGTTGACGAAAACTACAGGCCACATGTACAGCATTCCTTTATATAGCTCTCTGGATGAGGCGGTTCGGCTGTTTCCGGAATATGCTAGCTGCCCTACATTGATCAGCCTCTACAACGCTCTGATCACGCAGGTTTCCGCAAAGTACGAGGTTCCCGGCGAAAGTTTCCCTCCTGTTTTCACGACTGTTCTTGAGATTTCTGATGTAACGCCTGAACGTTACATGAAGGTCTTAGAGCAAATCGCCAAGGGCAATCTCCGGAAAAACTTCTGATTTCGGTTTTGCTCACTCTTAGCATCGCCATAAAACACAAGCTCAGAAATAATATCCCTCTGGCAACCTTTTACTAGTCGCGTCAGAGGGGTTAGCTACTGCGGAAAGCGACATGAGCGCGCAACTGCGTTCAGAATAATCGTAATTTTACAGTTTGGATAACAGTGTCGATGCCTATTCTATCAACCGGTACTCGCCAATCCATAACCCAGAATGCACGCGACAATGCGCTCCTCCCAACGTCTTCGTAGCTCGACTCCATTCAGTTTTTTCAGCAGCACGTCTACTTCGATGGGATGACTTTTAAGGCCTGGCTCAAGGTCGCGTAGTCGCATCATCGAGGCTCGACGGCCCTTTTTTTCTAGAATTTCGGCGCTCCGGGGACGCATCAGTTCAAGCCAAAGCTCAGCCAAATGCGCCCAATCAGGTGTTAGCTCTCCTGCGACCCCCTCAAATAATTCCAGCAGTTTTTTAATTTGATTGGCCTGATCCGTTGAGGTTACCCAGTTTCGATCGCGCGCCCACATTTTCACTGCCCAATGAAATTGCTTTAGCGCTCGCTGCTTGCGTTTCGGCAAAAGTAGCTTCTCCATCTCGCATAGACAGTTCAAAAACTTTTGCAGCTCGCCCATTGCTGCTCGGGTTGGGTCGAGGGTCTGCACTTCATTCGGCAGACGATCACGCAGTTGTCTGGCGATTTCTCGCAACTCTATAACTGGTGGATCAGCCAGGTTCGGTAGCAAAATCCATCGGGGTGCACGCGCACGCTCTCCTGCTAGACAAAGAAACACCCAAGGTTTGGTCGCGCGGACGACGCTCACCCTAGACAACACCTTGCTCGTTTCATAACGATATTGCTCGTATAGAGCAGGTAAAACGAGTGCATTGGGGCCAGATACAAGCCCTCGGACTGGGGCAAATGCATCTTCGATTCCATCCCAGTACCTGGATTCCCTGGCACGCCTTTGTTCTTCTAGTTCCTCCGGCGTAATGATGCGGTCTTCTTTCTGGGTGCGCATGTCTTCCGGGAGCAACAAATTCCCCCCGATTAAACTGTCTACTTCATCTATTCGGCGGAAAAACGTCTCATCTGATCTCAAAGCAAACTCGGCGCCGTCTCTAGGCCACCGCGATTCAATTTCCGTATGGCGACTGTCCATCCGATCAATGCGTCCTACGCGTTGCTCGGCGACTCGTACAACGCTGGGCATGTCCAAGTGGACAAGCGTCGATGCACGCTGGAGGTTGACTCCTTCAGACATTGCGTCACTGCACAGGACTATCAACCGTCCCACAGATTGCCCTTCTGGATTCAGGAGAATTTGTATGTGCTCATGGCTTCGCGGGTCACCGCCAATGCCCAAAACCACCTCGAAGGTCTTTTGCTCAGGGCGAGCTTTCGTCAAAAGGTGTTCGAAGTATTTCAGCGTCAGTGGATAATGGTCGAATGCCAGAATCTGGTCATGCCTAGCGAGAAGCTGTACCAAGAGGTTGACCTTATGGGCTTCGCGATGGCCGCTCATCCTCTCAAGCTTGTCGCGAATGGCCGCATATATTGAGCATTCTTCCTGGCAGGCGCGCTCATGTTCCGAACTGTCCGAAAGCCAATAGGGCAGAGTGATCCCAAGATGATTTTCCGGGATTCTGCCGGCGAGCTTAGCAATGCGTTGCAGCATATTTCCCGTATCGTCATCCCCACCTTTAATAGAATCGCCCAATCCCATTCTGAGACACGCCGCGTGGACTCCTTCAATGTGCCGGTAAAGCGCCAGGCGTGACGATCGTAAGCTGGACATCACATGAAAAAGAGCCGAAGAGCGGGCCGCCTTTAGGCGAATGATCATGTAAACATCCGGGGTGACACCGTTCTGTCTAAAGCTTTCCGAGAGCACTAACGGCTTTTGAAAATGTGAAATCCCTTTGAGTTGAAGCGCTAGCTCGCGAATTTCTTGCGCCAACTCCCGGTCCAGTGCTGGTTCATCCAACGAGTAGCTCATAGAGATCTGGTTCGGATAACGACACACGTGGCCTCCTGGCAGCCGGTAGGCTTCAGGGTCGAGATCAACCATCGCATTGAGCTGCGATTTGGTGCGGCGCAGGGTGAAGCTGGCGATTGCTAACTGGAGTGCTTCAAGATCTTTGGCGTGAATATCTGTCAAGCCTGCACCGCCTTTGTTCAATCTCTCAAAGACAGTTAGAACTTCATCCTCGAAATTATCGGCGCCCAGAATGTCAATCAAGCGCAGTAGATCCGCGCGCGTACGATTGATAGGGGTTGCGGTAAACAGCACCACCTGGTCCGCCAGATGGTTCTTGAGGCTCCGTGTCCGCTTGGACATCTGGTTGTGAAAATTGTGAGCTTCGTCAACGGCGAGTGTTTGTGCCGACGACAATCGAGTGGCGAGGTTGGAGGTATCTTGCTTGCTCATCCTGCTTAGCAAGCCATGGGAAACGATGGTGACGTTGACCCCGCACTTGGCCGTTTCCCGATCCCAATTTTTCCTGACTAAGGGCGGGCATATCAAAAGCATTGCGCCTTTGCGGGCTTTGGCTGAAGACCAATTTCGATCATGCATCGCCCGTAGAAGGTGAGCCCCGAGGCGTGTCTTCCCAGACCCAGTTGCATCCGCAACTAGAACAGCACCAAGGGTGTCGAGGAGGTACAAGGCTTGCCCTATCCCTTGGCGCTGCGATGGCCAGAGGTTAGCAGGCTCAATTTCAATCATGGATTCCAGGTAGTGATTGGCCCATTCACTTTCAAGCAGTTCAGCACTAGCTCTGGCCAAGGCTTCTTGCCAAGTGACGAATTTCAGAAGCTGCTCCAGCAACGCCACGAATGCATTATCCGCATCCATGCCCTGACTCCAGAAGAACTCAGCGACTCGCCACCCGTCATTGAATCGGGCTCGATCACCCGATGTGAAGCGCATATTTCCTTCAAGCTGGGTATACAAACCCGGTGAAGTGAAATTGCTCGACCCCAGAGTCACGGCCCCCGCGGAACAGTAAATCTTGGCGTGTAGTCGTCTACTACCTGTGGGATAGCGGATACGGACATGCCCGGCCCGTACAAGCTCAATGCAGTGCAAAACCTGCCCACTTAACGCTAAAGAAATTCCACGTTCGAGCCAATAGGCTCGTATTTCCGCCGAAAAATCAGAGCCTTTGAGATTGAGTCGGGGGTTTTTCACCGTTACGGGCTCGGATCCAAGGATAAGGCGCATAGGGCTAAGTGCTTTTCCGCGCGCGGTGATCAATTGGATGAGCTGTTCTAAACCGCTGTATCCAGTAACGACCAACGCATCCCATTGATTGCAGAGGTCACCAAAGACCACGTCGTGAACGGTACGCGCGCCCAGATTCAAGGGCATTCTTGATTGAATGGGCAGGTCTCCATCGAATGGATTCTGCTCCTGATCGAATAATGAGCCTTGCATTGGCGCCTCGATGTCAACGTGTCTGACAACGAAGATTAGGCTGGTCGGTGAGAATCGTTGGGAACTGGCTGCATTTGGTCGAACGTTGCCTGGCGCGAAGGGACGGAGTCGACCCAGTGCTGCCGTTCAACAACGACAGCAACGGTTGACGCCGCGATGCCTCATGGAGTGTCATGTCGAGTCAGACAATCTGCTTAGAAGCGAAGCAGTGAAGTAAGCCTCTCAAGGAATTTTTGCGTGACTTACCGTGATCATCGTATCTGGATCGAGAACGCCATACTTAGATTGTTCGTAATCAAGCAAGGGTCGACCGCTAAGGCTTATATTTCCGGACTCTTTATTAGGCCAGAATACTGCGAAAGGCCTTGCGCTAGAATATTTATATATTTTTACAACCTGGGGTGCGCCTCCGATCAAATCGTAAGTATGCGAAAACGATGTCGTCCCTGAATAATATTGACTACTATTACTACCATGCAAATGGCTCAATTGCTGTAGACGCTCGAAAAGGAATGATTTCGTATTTAAAAGTAATCCCGACAATGGAGATCGTGTCTCCGGTAATATTCAAAACGTCGGATATTATCGAATATTATTTTCACGATCCAGGAATGACCACGACTAAGTATTATGGGAGAGATCTGGCTATCGCCCAAGAGACACTCACGGATAACCTTAAAGCGATCGCCGTGAGAGTTGAAGAAAGGGGGTTGCACATGAAAATCAACGATGTTCAGAATCCCAAAATTGTCATGAGCATGAAGGAAAAAGATTCTGACCACTGGACTCTTATTCTTAGAAAGCTAATTGACGGCTCCCTTGAGCCAACCAACAGTCCAATATTGATCCCCTAACGAAGTTTCAATCGACTTGCTGTGAGCGCACTGCAAGTCGAAGTGTAACCTAGGCAAGGATTACGATTGTCGAAAGGTTAGGAGAAGAGTTTGGAGGCATCGAACTCTAATCCTGCCTCTTTCATCTCAATTACTAGCCTTTTTTGCCATCCCTCGTGCGGGTCTAGCTCCGTGTACACGACGCCGAATAGGTCGGACGGTATCTCGACGTCCCCCTTTCGAAGTAGGCACACCCGGCCACGCCCCAGTTTGCCGGCAAAATATCCAAGCTCGAAGATAACGTTTTGCCGTGCACGGGCCGATGGCGCATCTATTTTTACTGCGCTGCCCATGTCGTCTGGCGTCAGCAAAACAACCGCATAACCCACGTCCGATGATCGTTCAAATTTCTCGATGATCGTCTGACCGCGATCAGGCTGCTCTTGAAGTACGATTGACTCTAGCCCTAATCGGTCGAGAAACCGCGCAAGCATGTGCTTAGCGCCATCGTCGTGACCATGGACGATGAAAACTTTATTGGACGAAATAGGTGATTTGGTCAGTGAAGCTTTGCTGAGTTTGACGTGAGCCTTGTAATCTCTTGCAAACGGAACAACCACTTGTGTCACGAAAGCATGGAGGCCAGAGATTAATTTCTTGCTGCCGTTACTAAAGTAATGATGAGCAAAATTCAACGTGTAATCTGGATCTTCAGCGAGCTTCTCAAATAACAGTATCGTCAATCCTAGCTTGAGTTTGTCATCATCGGGCCAGGCGAGCCGGTAACTCCCAGCGAAGCTTCCGCCAGTGCCTTCGCTTTCCTCCAAGAAGGCGTTCAGGTCGGCACCTCTTTTGAGAGCGGTGTTGATAGGTTCAAGGTCCTCACTGGACAACAGCCGTACGAGTTTTTTCAGTGGTGCTTCGTACGTTTGGAGCTGGGATAGCTGTAGGTCCAATACGCAGTTGTTGATCTGCGTGAAAATATCAGATGAACTCATTCTTCATCTCCTGCCAGACGTTTCTCTGCCGCCTTCTCAATTATCTGAGTGCGATAATTTTCTTTCATTTCTTCGATCATAGAGCCGACGATGGGGTTTGAGGCGTACTGGCCCACGCGCTGGTCAATGGTGTCTCTGACTTTTTGTATCGCTTGTTCGATGCTTGCAGGATCGAATGGATCGTAGTTGACCGTGCACAGATTGCCGTCTAACTCCCGAAATGCTGCCTCTGCCTGCTTCAAGTCGCGTTGCAGCTTATCCAGCCCTTTGATCATGACGCTCTCCATATCCGTAATGATGGCATTTTGGCGAAGGTTGATCGTCCCACATCGTAAGCGTCCGCGGAACAAGCCGCCCTCAGATTTGGCTGGTTGTGGAACCAGAAGCGTGCTCGAAAGCCAAATTCGGTCCGTGTCATCGAAGGCTGCCCACTCGCTAATCGCACCTGGGCTATGCTGAAAATGGCGCAGCGTGAAGCACCCGTTGTGAGCCGTTGGTAATCCACGTGGAGGGTGGTTGGTATGAAGAACCCTAGCGATTATGAAGCCGGCTGGACTACACGAATAATTAATCCGAAAACGGGAAAGCCGTGCTCCGGTGGCGCAGCGCGGAATTTGCACCTAGCCGAGAAGGGCGGCGCCGAAGCAGTTTTCAACGCAGGTGGCATTGCGGTTTTGAACCAGGTGACTCCTCTGCTTGAGCGGATGCAGGCTCAGTTGGATATCGCTCAGCAACTCAACGTGCAGATGTTGAGAGAGCTTCAGAAGGCACAGGACCGGAACAAGGTTTGAGTTGTGGTGATGCTCAGAGAGCCCGCGCATGCGGGCTTTTTAATTACTGGTGCTCTGCCCTAATTACCGTAGCCGGCCTTGCCGGAATCCAGTCAGGGAGAGGCGCCGGTCGGAGGGGTTTGTTTCGAGACTTTTCGGCCATGCTTGTCCGAATACCTTTGAGCAGGGTGCTGGATCGAAGGTGAGCGGTCGCATACGATCCAGCACGTGAGAAGACTTCTGATCTCAAAGAGTCAAGGATGGCGAAGCTCCGCAGTTTAAGTGTCGACGTGAGCAAAGCACGAATCAGCGATTTTCTTTAAATCATCGCGTGTCATTCTTTTCCTAGCCGCGACTTCTGCTTGGAGCCATTCTCTCCTTTGCAGCATTTGCGTGGTCATCATGTATATCTTATCGCCGGCCCACATTTCCTTGAGTTCTTTTTCATACAAGTCTTCATAAGTCCCGCTTATGCTAATTTGAAGCACATCTCCCAAATTTATGCCAGCACCAGCCAACGTATCTCGTAGGGAAAGTCCCTCGCCGTTCAAGCGAAGGCCATAGGAAAAGCTCCATTTCATTCCGAGTGTAGGATTTTCTTGATTCCAAGGCAGTGAAAGCGTCTCAGTGAGATAGTCAATGGTCTGATCTACTGTCCATGTCAGAGAGCAGCTCATCCGAAGAAACTTATCGAACCGAGTGGAATGCACATAAACAAATTCAGCATCCGACATTTCGATGTCTGGCCAAGCTAAGACAGTATCTTTGCCAGCTATTACGCACGCTGCTTTGTCTTTCTCCCAAAGAGACAGCAGCTCATTTAAAGCTTCGTCATACCCGTTTCGGAAGTCAGCGTATTTTCTATGAGCCAAAAGGGGAGGGATTGAGCAGTCTTCCAACAGGATTGGAAGTAGGAAAATTCCGTCGTTCGCGACCTGTTTCATAAGACCAGCGTTCAGTTCTTCGATTACCCACTTGGAATTGATAGCGGCCGGGGACAGAACGATGGCGAAGTACTGAGCGTCAGCGATCCCTTCATTAATTTTTCCTGGGACGCTTTCACCTATTTTCAGGTCGAATTTGTCATACCATACAGGAATTGAGTGCTTTTCAAGATCACTAGCTAAGCGATCAACAAACGGTTTGTCTTTACTGGCATGAGACAAAAATACCTTTCCGACCTTCGTCATATTGTGTGTTCAATCCTGTGATGGTGAATGAAAGCAGGTGAGAGCGGAGAGCTTTAAATTTTGGTTTTCCCGCGGGAATGCGGGTGTCTATTGACCGCTGGGTAATGGATGCGGACTCAGCTTCGGGGATTTCAGCGATTGACGTTTTCCCGCTCAGAGAAAGCCGCGAAATAAACGTTGAAATTTATATCTCTTAGCCGAGTACCGTCATGGGATCGCAATTCCCAAGGCGTTCAGCGTTGGTGTATCCATCTTGCCGCTGCTGATGATTCCAGAGTCCACCTGGAAAGCCATCAATGAACCCCTGGTGCTGTTGCCCAGGACTCCGTCAATTGGCCCGGAATAATACTGTTTGACCATCAAGGCCAATTGAACGCGGCGGACAAGCATCGATAGATCATTGGCTGCTGGTTTTGTAGCTGTAGCGCTGTAGGCGCTGGATTTTGTAGTCGACCCAGTCCCAGATGGAACTGTTGCGGTGCTCGGGGTTGCTGAACGATAACTGCTCCCCGTGCTTGCTGGAGGTGTGTAGTAGTTCGTACTTGGAGCAGTGTAGGCCCGCGGCGCGCTGTAGCCACTGGAGCCGCTGTAGTGGGAGCTGTGCGAGCTATGCGAGCTGTGAGAACGATGGGCTGCGTAGACGTTAATCGCGTCTTTCGCGTTTAGCGTGTTCTTGAATGCAGGCGGAGCACTGTTCGGATTCGGCAGCCAATCAGCTGAGGCCAGCTGCGCCTGATGGGCGTCAGCCATTGGACTGCCGATCATGGGGATTATGGCGATGGATTGGCCGATGAACAGCTTCCAGCGATCAGACAGTTTCATGAGGTGCTCCTTGCATTTCTTTCAGGTCGTCAAGGGAGAGCGGGTGGATAGTACGGCTCTGCCATTTCGTTGAATGAGATTTGAAAAAACCTGCACAAGCGTGCGCAGCCACGCAGGTCTGGCAGGCATCGATGAACAGATTCTTCCAGTCCGAAATGCTCTGCCGATAGAAGCGTCCCAACACCGGATCCAGCACGCAAAGCGGTAGGTTATAAATCGAAACTGCGATACCGCGGATATCGAGGAAAAATGCGGCTTTATTAAGCTCTATCTGGTAGTCAGCTGGGTCGATCCATAGCTGGTCGTAATTCTTCTTAGCGAGCCCCGTATTTTCGATTCCCATCAGCGCAACGTGGTGCACAAATGGCAGGTTTCGAAAAACGAAATGAGCCCATTCTGGAAGTCGGTCAGTGGTTAATTTGCTGAGCACCATGCGAATTTCTATTTTCTGTCCGGCTCGCTGAAGGTTGTAGATGCCCGCTATTGTTTCGCTGAATGCTCCTGCGGCTTGGACAACATTGTCATGGTCCGCAGCGTTATCCGCGTACAGAGGAATGCCCCAAGTGAGATTAGGATGATTCACTCGTTGGAGGTCGCCGATCCAGGTGGGATCACTCAGTAGCCGGCCGTTGCTGAGTATGTGTATGGATTTTTCTGGTAAGACTCTTTTTGCGTGCTCGATGATTGCAAGCAGGCCGTCTCTGTAAAGCGTGGGCTCTCCACCGCTAATACCCAGTTGTTCAGTGCTTTGGTCAACCAGGTCGATTAGCTTCAGATTTTCGTCGATGTGCCAACGGTCATTGACATCCTTGGGTGGCTGAGAGCACATCAAGCACAAGCTATTGCACCGATCCGTCATGAACAGAAGGTTGCTATTGGCACCGCGACGATAAAGGACGCGCACGACATTCGAACCAGGACTTACGATAATGACGTCGCCCGGTTGCACCACTAGCGGATCCTTTGGATTCGTCAGCTGGACTGCGCTGATGTGGTTAAATTCGTGCGAGTTACGCGGTAGTAGAAAACCTCCGACCGGCACTGAGAGCCACTGCCCCAGGTTGCCGGTGGACGATTCGTCCAACCACAACATCAGGTCATCAAAAGATGCTTCTCCAGCGCAACTGGCGGTACCTTTGGAGACAAACTCTTCGGGCGTAATGACCTTGAACAATTTGGGGGTTGCGACGTTTTGGATTTCAAACTGAGTGTCTAGACGTAGCATGGTCAGCCCCTGTAGCCGGCAGAGGGAAGGTCGCTCAATGAGCGGCGTGCTAGCCATGACATCAGAATCTTTTGCGTCTCGTTGTCACCATCACGCAGCAAGCGGAATAGATGAGTGAGCAGTGCGGTATTTTTCTCACAGAAACTGCTGAACGAGCGGTGACCGATTGGATCGCCTTGGCGAGCGAAATGCTCGATCGGATCAGCTCCGCAATAGGGGACCAGTGCGCAATCGGAGCATCCAGGTAATGCTTCCGCCACGCCCGCGGATAGCAACATCTCGATCACTGGAGATTGGAGCAGCTCCTTCAGAGGCTGCCTTACGCTGCCGAGCTTGAATCCGTCTTCCCCCATTTCGAGAAACATGCGGGATTCGTCCGAAGGGTAAACATCACCGTCGTAGTTGTAGAGGAGAGTCCCTAGCCCAGCGCCAAGGGGCGAACGCAGGTCAACATAGCCAGATGCAAACGGGGTAAGAATGTTGTTCAGGAGGAGCGATGAATAGCCCTCTGAAATGAACGTCCCTTGACCATTCAGCGTCATCAGATAAGACAAAGCTTCCATGTAGAAATCGATGAACTCGGACATCGAATAGTCCAGACGTTTCGCGGATGTCTTGGCGAATCCGTACGGGCTTAGGGGGCGCAGAGAGATGCTATTGAACCCGAGAGCAACATATTCATCGATGATTGCCTTCGCGTGATCCAAGCTTTTCGAGGTGATTGTCGTTAACGCCGATACTGCATCGTGACCGAGCCTTGTTCGCACACGCTCTATTCCTTCGACCGTTCGTTCATATGAGTCTTTCGTAGGAGTCGGTCGATTGGCGTTGTGTAGAAAAGCGGGGCCGTCGAGGGATGTCGAAAACTGGATTTTGTGTCGTTGCGCGAAATCCAGGACGTCCTCATTCAGGTGGTGAAGCGTCGTTGTGATCACATACTGGATGCTTCGCTGTTCAGCGACATTCCGGGCTTCCACCAGATCGACAATTTGACGGACGCGATCAAACGCCAATAGGGGCTCACCACCTTGAAATTCTACTGTGATTACGGGGGAGGGTGATTCGAATAATCGCTCGACCGCCAGCTCTGCATGCTCTGCTGACATGTCATGCCCGGAGCCTCCCAGCGGGGCTCGTGAAACTTGGCAATACTGGCACGTGTGGTTACAGCGCAGCGTGACAACAAATATGTGTAGCGCCGGCCCATCAAGCACGAAGCTTTTACGACTGCGGTATTGAGCCGCCATCTCAGCAATAGGGTTGTGTCCGTCCGGCTCGAAGATAATGTGGCGGGCAAGGAGGTCTTTGTAGTGAGCGGAGCCTGAGTTCACGTTCTTGTGAACAAGGTCCTTTAGCTGCTTTTCAGAGACGAAAAGGTATTCGCCAGTTTCGGCGGTCAGCAGAATACTTTCGGTGTCATTGTCGTCGAAGCGAGCAAATCGAAACGGCAGCAATCGATAGCTTGAGTCTTTGGCGATCAACATTGCGCTTACACTCCAGTACCGCGCAGCGCCGCAGCCGCGAGTAGCTCTCGCAATCCTGATGTTTCGTGTTCGATTTGGGCACGCAATGCAAAGTCGTTGAGGTTGCGTAAAATCAGTTCGCGAGCCTGCTGCTCGGATGCAATCGTTCCAACACCGCCGACGAGAAGGGTAGGAGTGGCGTCAAGGTGGATCAGATTTTCTGTCCGCCTGATTTGTATCAGTAACAAGTGAGCGAGTGCGTAAGCGGTTCTTTGCACAACGCTTAGCGGATAAATCACGCTGTCGACGGAAACCGTGACTTCCCAGCTCATGTCTTGAATCCATTCATAAGAGATGGCTGGATGATGACCATTTGAGCGGCGTAATGCCACTACTTGTAACGAAATATATGTAGGGCGTCAGATTTGCGTAATCCCTGCCAAGCGAGGGCTAGCGCCGAAGGTGAATGCGACACATGAGATTGCGGAATAGTAATTCATGCTTGTCATAGCGCCGGGGCTTTGGACTCAGCAATTCGCCAACAGTAATAGATAGCTTACGCGTACCCATCGTCGCTCATGCGAAACGGCAATCATGCGAACCTAAATAAATTTCACCCCTCAGGTAATTTGACAGATTTCATATGAGGTCATATAAATAATATGACCTCATTGGAGATTTGCGATCATGACCGATTCCGCGATGCTTTCCGCCAAACAAGTACGAGCTGGCCGCGCGCTTCTTGCATGGTCTCAACAGGATTTGGCGAAGAAAGCCGGAATCGCAGCGTCGACGTTGGCAGATTTCGAAAGGGGGCAGCGCACACCTGTGCCAAACAATGCTCAAGCGATCAAGGCAGCATTGGAAAACGCAGGCATTACATTCCCTGCGGGCGGGGCGGTAGCTGGAGTGCTCTTGCCAGTGCTCGGCGCGACGACCAAGTCGGGAAGTCCAATCCGTTGGACTACTCAGCTTGACATCTCTCACTGGGCCGAGCGCCGAGATGGCCAAAGTGGACTTCCGGTTCTTTTGTCCAAGCTGATCAGAGCATCCGGATGCTCAAGCGTGCATTTTCCATCTGATGAGGCAGTGCAGCACCCCGGTTGGGATGGGGAGTCGAATGCAAATGAGCAAACACAGTATGTTCCTTTAGGAGTGAGCGGCTGGGAAATTGGCACCCAGCGAGACAAAATTGCTGGCAAGGCGAACGAAGATTACGTAAAGCGCACCGACGATCCAGGGCACCTAATACAAAGCAAATCCACATTCGTTTTTGTGACGCCGAGGCCGTGGGCAAATAAAGAAAAATGGGCTGCGGAAAAACGTGCCGAGGGCGTATGGGCTGACGTACGTGCATATGACGGGAGTGACTTGGTTCACTGGATCGAGACGTACCCAGCGGTGGGTCAATGGCTAGCGAGCTACATTAACAAACGTCCAGCCGGAACACTCCAGCTAGAAGAAGTATGGCAAGAATGGTCGCTTGCCACGCAGTGGCCGCTTAGCACAGATCTCATTTTGAGTGATCGTGACGAAAGCTCTGTGGCGATTCTAAACTGGCTTCGATCTTCGTCCTCTCATATAGACTTCCAAGGTGATACAGCGGAGGAAGTATGCGCTCTATTATTCGCGACCATCAGTCAGCTACCCGAGCATGTGTCTGAGCACTATCTTGCTCGCTGCTTGGTAGCAACGGCAGCTGAACAGGCGCGAATGCTCGCGGACAGCATCAGTCCCATGATCATAGTGCTCATAGATCCGCAGCCTGGCCTTGCTCAAGCAATCACCCGTAAGGGACATCACGTCTTGTGCGCCTATGGATCAAGTTCACCGATACAAAATGCAAAAAAACTCCAGCGACCTTCGCGAGAGGGCATCCGAGCAGCTCTATTGAATATGGGTATCCCAGAGAAGGATGCTGAGCGATATGCACGCGATTCCTCAAGAAGCTTAGCGATTTTGCGCAGACTTATGGCTGGCGAGACTGGCAGCGTTCCGTCCTGGGCACGAACTCCCCCCCCTCGGGCACTCATAGCTGCATTGCTGGCTGGAGGATGGGATGAAGGGTCGGAAACCGATAAAAACGTGTTTGCTCGACTTGGTGGAGCGCCCTACGACGAACTCATTGCAGACATACCTCGATACGCTGGCGAACTTGATAGTCCGCTGCGTAGAGTTGGCACTGCATGGAAAATCGCTTCGCCTCAAGATACTTGGCTATTGCTTGCCAATCACGTTTCCGGTAGCGATTTAGCAAACTTTGAAGCGGTGGCGGTAGACGTTCTGAGTTCCGCTGATCCCAGATATGCCATGAAACCGGAGGAGCGCTGGCTAGCACCCGTTAAGCAAATCAAGGCGGAATATTCTGACGTTCTACGCCGGGGGCTAGGTGAAACATTAATCATGCTGGCGTTGTTTGGAGATCGTGCCCATGCGGATCCAATCGCGGGTAATCGCGCTGCGCGCATCGTTCAGGAAGTGTTGCACGGAGCTGACGGTCAACGCTGGTGGTCACTGAACACGGAATTTCAACTCCTCGCCGAGGCAGCGCCGCATCAATTTCTCCAAGAGGTTGAACAAAGTCTGGAAGACGATGCGCCAGCAATTTATGCGCTCTTCGGTGGTGATGGAGGAGGCATTCTCGATACTGAGCATTTATCAGACCTTTTATGGGCATTGGAGGCGTTAGCTTGGTCGCCAGACTACATAGCTCGAGTTGCCAACATCCTCGCAAAACTAGACTCGGCCGATCCGGGAGGTCGATACAGCAATCGCCCAGGAAACAGTCTTCGCGACATCTTTTTGCTCTGGCAACCTCAAACGTACACACCAATAGCGCTACGCTTAAAAGTTCTAGACCGTTTGCGAAAAAAACTTCCTGATGAAGCTTGGAATCTCATGAAATCGATTCTTCCAAGCGGACACGATTCGGTCAGCCCTTCAGGTAGCACGAGATGGCGGGACTTCAATACGACTGCCGAAGAGATTGTTACGTACCCCCTCATTCGTCAGGGCGCTCGTGAAATCACGCGCAGGCTACTTGAGGATGTCGGTTCAAGCGTGATGCGCTGGGAACAGTTGCTAGACCGCCTAACAGACATTCCCCTTGAGGATATGGATAGCTTGCTCGCTCAGCTGCGCGAGAGTGAGAAAGTGATCACAGAAGACATTGACCGAACAGCACTGTGGAACCATCTTCGGAAGGTAATGAATCACCATAGAGAGTTTCCCGAAGCTGAGTGGTCTTTAGATGAGGACAAAATTTTAGAATTGGAGAAGGTATACACCCTGCTAACTCCCCATGATCCGATCCAACGAATCAGCTGGTTGTTCAACTACGGGGTAACTCTTGCTCGGCCGATGTCCGACTGGGAGAAGAATGAGCAGTTAGTCACCGAAACTCGAACCAAGGAATCTGTACAGCTGTTAATGGAGCACGGTGTCGATGCGGTGTTTGAATTGGCGCACCGCGTGACTGATGCTAGGGCTGTCGGATGGGCAATCATCTACGGAAACGTAGCGCAGGATGTTCTCGCCGTGATCGTTGAAAGAGGTTTGCGCAGCGAGGACGTCAAGCATCAGCAAATGGCGCAAGGCGCTATTGGCGCTAGGACGAATCTCCAAGACGCTTGGTTTGAATCTTTAGTCAAAAGTGCCGTTCAGAACGGCTGGGGTCATGAGTCAGTGATGCTGATTTTCCAATCGCTGCGTCCCGCCAGATGGATTTGGGCACTTGCCGCCGATACCGGTGAAGATGTTGACCGCGATTACTGGCGAACGGTGCAGGTCAACGGAATAGAGTCATCGGCAGATGAGGTTGAGTTCGTTGTTTCCAAGCTAATAAGCACAGGACGTGTGCATGACGCCATTCACTTCATAGGGGCAAAAAATCGTCTTTTTGAGTTGTCCACCGCGGACCTGATCCACGTGCTGCGGGAAGCAGCTATCCAGCCATATCCTGTAAATGCTGATCGCAACGCTGGGGTAATGTTTCAATACTACCTGGAGCAAATACTTAGACATTTAGATGCTGCGACAGATGTCGCCGAAAGTGATCTGCTTGCTCTTGAAGTGGCTTATTTACCTATTCTTGAGCATTCGAAGAGGCCTCCAAAAATAATTCCAAAAGCAATGGCTGAGAATCCAGAACTCTTTGTGCACATAATCTGCGCCATATTTAGGCCCTCTCCGGAGAGCGGCATTATCGAAGAAGTGGCGGGTGATCCGGATCGAGTACGCCATGCTGCTACGCAGGCCTTTAATATCCTGAGGATCTGGGATGTGATCCCGGGCACGGGGCCTGATGGGAAAATCTCCCAAAATGCGCTCGACAAATGGGTAAAGACTGCTCGCAAATTGGCCAAAGACAAAGGACGCGGACTGATCGCCGATCAAAAAATTGGTGAAGTGCTGGCGCATTCACCTATCGGTGAAGACGGAATATGGCCTGTCCTAGAGGTGCGGGAGCTAATCGAAGCATTACGTAGCGAGCACATTGAAATAGGGTTCGCTATAGGGCATAGAAATCACCGGGGCGTCACAACCCGATTAGTCAGGGAGGGGGGCAGCCAAGAGCGTGAGCACGCTGCTAGGTTCAAAGCATACGCCGCGGCAACCGCTTTCGAATGGCACAGGACCTCTGCCATTTTAAATGTCATCGCTGCTGACTATGAGACAGAAGCCAAGATGCATGACGACAGTGTTGATAAGCTGGATTGGTGAAAACTTTCAGCTAAGGCAGACTACTATGGAGTGGTTTATATCGAGCTAGATAATGGCGGTGCTTGGCGCTACTCGCTCGCGAAGGAGCTGAAGGGGGCCGGACTTGAGGTCGATCTCAATAGACTCTGAGCCAACCGCCCACTCCGTTCGAGACTGGTTAGCTCTATCAAAGAAGGAGTGTCACGGAAGAAAACGTTGCGGCCCTACGTAATTGCTGCTGGTTTTGTAGACACCTCCAACGACCGCTCTTGGCCCAGAGTGTGTAAAAACGTTTCGCCAAAATTGCAGTGTGCGCGTCTACGTTAAATCTGAAATTTACCGGCACGTCAGCAGATGTGGATTTTACGTAGAAGCGCGATTTCCAGTCCGGTTTTGAGTACCTGTCACGCTGGAAAACGTTTTTACACAGCCTCGGCTGATAGCCGCCTGCCGCATCGGCGCTGCCTGATTATGACAAGGCTTGATATTGTGAGCCTTAAGTCCGACGTGACCAACACTGAAGTCCGAGAAAGCTCACCAACCAAAATCTGCCTCTAATCACGGGCAGCTAAGGGGCACCTGAAACCATGATCGCGGGCCAGGTCGTTTGAACCGAGCTGCGCTAAGCCTTCGCATTCAGGCCCAAAACCTCTCGTAAGGATTCGTTATCTGGCCAGTGCCGATGCATCAACCACCAAACGCACGCTTGGCCGAAGGCCCGACTAATGCCCCCTATGCCTTGAAGGTGGATGGCGCACAGCTTGTCACTTTCGGATTTCTCTGACGCGGTCTCATTGTGGCCGTGCGTTTCAAGCGATAACAGTCGGTAAAACACCGTATACAAGTCCAGGATGCCAGCTTCCTTTGCTTGCTCCTCGACGCTTCTGCGTTTGCGGCTCTGCTTTGCCTGCTCATTGGCCAAGTAGTCAGCTGTCACGTCTTCTCCCGTATGGAGGTCACGGATCTTGGCGGTGCCTGCTTTCAAATTGATCCTGAAGGCTTTCGCCATTTCCGCTGGACCTGCACCGATCTGAGATTCCGCATTTTCGACCGATCTGATGCTCCAGGAAACCATGATCAATTGTTCAAGCAAGCTACGGCTCAAGATTCCCAAGCAGGCGGCATTTCGAGCAGCGCCTAACGCCGCGGCTCCACTCACCAGATCTGCCGCACGCTTCAACTGCTGACGAACAAAGGTGTCACGCGGATCAGTCGATCCAGAGACCTCCATCTGGGATGAGGCGATTAAAACGGTCGATTGGGTATTCAACGACTCAACCAGTCCATCCATATCTGCTGAGGGGATGCTCATTCGGTTCCAAAGCCTTCTGATCTGTGGGATGCAGGACAATATTCAATGGAAACGTTTTTATCCACCTGGTAGCGGCGATAATGCATCAGGCGTGTCCCTCCCATGCGCAGGTCTACGACTAATGGCTATGAGCTAGTAATTTAGCTTTTAGAGAGCCAGTGAAGTGATTAGGATGATGCCTATTTGACATCAAGGAAGATCATATGGCCTGGCTACCAAGCAAAGCATCTCTCGCGTCTATGAAGGACGCCTTATCCGAAGCGACGAACCGGGTCAGCGAGTCTGTAGCGTCCTTTGATATCAAGGATGCTGCGCAGAGCGTGAAAAACAGTGCCATTAGCGCTGCCGGAAAGACCAAAGAGACTTCAATCACCGCCTACGGTTTCACTAAGGAAAAAACGGTCGAAGCTTACGTCGCTGTGTCGGATAGTGTTCGTAACATCAATTATGAAGAGCTGCGTCGAGCTGAGTTCTACAAAGATACATTCACCCAATACAAGGACCTAGGCACGGCTAAAGTGGCAGCTTCCTTTCGCGCTACTTTCGAGATAGAGAAAACAACACTGGAGATGGTAGAGGGAATCCGCAAAGGCCTACCCGTGCCCGCCAAATCCATTGACGATATCTTTGACCAATGCAAGCGTGAAGCTATTCGCCGCACTGTCGCGTCGTTCGCTTTGGGCGATGTCATGCGCGACGTCGACAATCATAGCGCTGCAAAATACGAAAATCTGTCGGACTCCTATAAAGCATTCTCAGGACGCACCGGTGCATCGATGTTCGATGATCCGAACTTTGCAGCAATGAAGGATGCGCGTTACGCAGCCCGTGAGACATGGACGCCTGAAGGATTCGACAAGCTTGATAACGGGTATCACAAGGACCAGCAACTAGATCCCTGGGGCGCAGATATTGAGCATGTGATCGCCCGCAAGGATTACTACGAAGACCTTCTGCTGCGCGCAGGCACTACGGATGATCAGTTCTTCAGCATCATCAACTCTAAGGAAAACTTAGTATTTGCTGATGACTCGCTAAATCGCTCGCTCCAAGACAAGAATATCTATAGGTACCTCGAACAAAACGGTACCCCGCGAGCCGACGATGCTGACCTGATTGATGTAACCATACAGAAAACCGGCGAGATCGTTACGGTACGTAAATCCGATATTGATGAAGCCTTTAACAGGGCGGAGGCGAACCGGAACGATCACCGTTGGGATGCAGCAGTAGAAGTTGGATCGACGATAGCGTTGACTGGGGCAACCATGGCCGCTCAGCAAATCGTGGGCCTGATCGTGCTGGAAACCGTGGATATCTTTATTGATGAGATCCGCAACTTAACCGTCAACGGACGAATTATTAATGAAGACGGCTGGCTACAGAACTCAAAGGATGCCACTGCACGTATCCAACAACGTCTAAGCGAACGTTTTGAACAAAAGCAAATATGGGCGCGCGCACGAGCTGTTGGCCTGGAGGCTGGCGTCGCAGGGGCTCTGAGTGTCATCCCACAGATACTCATTTCGTTGATCGTCAAGATGCCCGCCTTCGTACTAGCGCTAGTGCGTGAATGCACACTGAGCTTGGTGCGTTGCGTTCGTATCATGCTGAGCAAGGATGAGGCTAAGCTCGACGCAATTACGGTAGTGCTCGCGGGGACGGCCTCGGCAATCGTCGGCGTTTATGTTGGGCGGGTGATCAGTAACGCAATGGCCGGTGTGCCCCTGCTGAACAAATTCAACTCCCAGGTCACCAGCGTGCTAACCGGGGTTTTGGTAACCGCCGTCCCGTTGACTGCCATCTACACATTTGATCAGAACAAAAACAAATTCACTTTCGTGACCTCTCGCCTGGGTCGGTCTGATGATGGGCAGCCAAGTGAAGCTCATGAGACTGTTGCATCATAACCGGATGGCAGACGTCGCCAATCATTTGTGAATTTGCGCGTGGTGCTGGCGCAGCGGGTATTATCGCTATGGATTCGCTGGCCAACAAACTTCACGCCGTCGCAACCATGTACCTTCCGGCTCCGCCGAAATTGACCAGCCGGTTGGGCTTCACTTCGAAACCTTTGGTTTTTGGCGCGAGTTCCATCGATAGATTGAGGAAAGGAGTTCCGGATGTTTGTGCTGCCTGCTGACTATAAAAACCAGTTGAAAAGCTTGATCGCCGAAGAACAAAACTTGGATTTTGCCGTCGCTTTCTGGGGGGGCGGAGCGGAAAATTTGATTCCACTGAATTCTGCTCGCTCTGTTCGCATCATCTGCAACCTCAGAACCGGCGGAACCAATCCCGCTGTCGTTCGATACTTTTTATCAAAGATAAAGGACGGTAACTCTTCGCTTCAGATCAAACATTCGAGCCACCTGCATGCCAAAGTTATCGTTGGTCAAAAGCAGGCCCTGATTGGCTCGGCGAATATGTCTACGAATGGCTTAGGGCTTGAGGACGGAGGGTTAGCGCATTGGATGGAGGCAGGTATCCATACTTGTGATTCTCAAGAGGTGGCGTCGGCACGCGAGTGGTTTAATTCCCTATGGGAGTCTGACGCCGTCTCGACAATCGAAAATGAAGATCTCCTGGCTGCTCAGATAGCTTGGGATCGTAAGCAGAATGCTCGACCACCATTGGATGGCGATCCCATGGCTCCATTTACGATGGGGCGGTTCAGCGTTGATGAACTCAAAGGTAGGGCTGCTTACGTCACAATTTATCGCAAATGGCTATCAAAGGAGGCGAAGGCGGCGCAGGAAGCAGAAGAACAGTCGGCGAAGTCAGCGATGAAGGACGCAGGAAAAATCCGGTGGTGGGCTTATGAGTGTTGGGATGGCCTCCCCCAAGCACCGGCTGAGATGATCGGAATCTACTGGGGAACAAGAGGGAAGCTTTTAGTTGAAGGAGTATGCAAGCTCCTAGAAAGCGATAGCGTTCCCTTTACCTACGACAATGGAGATGAGGGCTGGATCGAATTGGCAGCTCCGAAAAAGCAGCTGTTGGGTCGGCCATTCGACATCAAGGATGCCAAAGCGCTACAGGGCGAGCTTAGCGATTTCATTGATGTGCTATGGCATAAGGCTGTGAAAACTGAAAACGGGGAGTATGCATGCGTGATCCATCTGGCTGAGATGGTTAGAGTTTGGGAAGAGTGGAGGGTAGGAAATGAGGCTCCCTGATAGAGCTTCTTTCTGACAAAGCCAAAATGAATCCGGTTGGCTTGGTAAAAATGACTCTGTTTGGGTACGCGTCTTCATACTGTGCTTCTTCCGAAATTTTCGAGGAAGCTGGTCACCAAAGCAGGCGTTGCCGATCGGCAACGTAGGCGAGCTGCTACAGCGGCGCCCGGATATCCTGGCTGCGGATCGTCGGTTAGCTGCGGCCACCACTAACATTGGCGAGAACACGGCGGACCTGTTTCCTCGAGTCACGTTGAGCAGCTTCCAAGTCTTCACGGTGGCGCTGCACAAGCGTGGGGACTTGGTCCGAGCATTACCTGGGCGGCGTTCAACTTAGGCAGCGTGAAAGCTCGAATCCGTGGAGCCAACGCCGAGGCCGAGGCCGAGGCCGAGGGTGCGATGTCCTCTTATGAGCAGCAAGTGTTACTTGCTCTTTGAAGAATCATCGAATGCGTTCAGCGACTACAGCAAACGCCAAGAGCGCTTGGTGTCTCTGATCCGGCAGAGTAATTCCAGCCGTGCTGCTGCGGATATTGCGGGGCTTCAGTACAAAGAGGGCATCGACGACTACTTAGTGTTGCATGATGCCGAGCGCGGACGTTTGAATGCAGAGGATGCACAGGCACTTGGGGAGACGGAGCAATACCGATCCATCGTTGCGATCTACAAAGCGCTCGGAGGAGGGTGAGATGCGGGCTCCGGTTCGGGTGTAAGCGTCAATTCACCGAAAGGGTGACCATCCACGTGTAAATGAAAAATCCCCAGCGCTATTTGGCCTGGGGATTTTTTGTGTTGGATCGACCCTAATATCTCATCACAGCAATATTGTTGTGGCCTTCACTGGAGGCTTTACGGTGACTTCCGCGCTCGTGCTTTCTGAATCATGTCGTCTAACTGAGCGATCATTTCGTCGACACCGATCTCGTGCCATTTATCACCGCAATCTGTCGCAATAATCATCTCTGCAAACTCCGAGCTGCACTCTTGGTTGTCATCCATGTGTACCTCTGCAACAGAAGTAAACACCCAGACACCGGTTATCTCCTGGCCGGTTAATCGTCCGCGATTTTGGAGCGACAGCAGCGCGGAAAAATACTTGCTGTCTCGTAGGCCTGGATGGGCCGACATCACCTCTCGGCGAAGCGCCGGTGAGGCGATGCCACCCTTGGCAAGCCGCAGGATCAAATTTTCCAACTCCGTTGTATCGTCCATGGGAATCTCACTGCCTGTTAGTCAAGCGGACGCGGATATCGGGCATTGAGTCAGAGGTTTTCTGCACCCAGGTCGTAGCCTCGCATGAACAAGCTATTCTCGATGGCCATCCGAATGTTTTCAGGCTGCTCGACGTTGCGGAACTGGTTATCGAGTAAACGAGCACGCTCTGCGACTTGGTTCAGTACATAGCTGGCGCGCAGGTTCCAGCGCGCATGGTGGGATCCGGATCGCAGGCGTTTGAAGTACAAGGTGCGAGTGCTTGGGTTGCGGCGCTTAGGGGCTATTGCATTCGTACCTTCCTTCGCGGCGGCCCATGGAAAGCACAAAGCATCAGGTACTTTAGCCAAGACATTCGCCTTGCAGTATTCAACGACCAACGCCCCAAGGCCCGCTGCGACTCGGCTGTCATAGATGCAGATGCCAGGGCACAACAAGGAATACACTTTGGTCATCCCCGAGTTGAATCGCAATGCTTTGGATCGCAGTACGGGCGAGTGTTCATCGCCCGTCATCAATGCCGATTGCACGGCCTGGACCGTGCGGCCAAGACCATTTTTGTTGGCCTTGAGCCAGTCTACGTTGCGAGCGGTGACGCCGCCCCAGGCCATGACATCGATGGCCGCTTGAAGCATCGGAGCGTCATCGCTGCCGGCGGCGATGATATCCTCGCGCAGTGCTTCGAGGGCTCCAGCATTGGCTGCGGCAGAAATGCCGGATTTGTATCCCAGGCGATCGTTGCCAGGGAAATTCCAACGGTAGGACTCATAGGCGCCAAACAGGCTTTCGCAGGACCACTTGGCGCCGTTACGGCGGTCAATGTATTCGTGCTTAAACAGGCTCTTGGAATCAAGCTCGGCAGCCAGCCAAGTGATGAAGTCAGCGACATGCGGAAGGGTAGCGTAGGCCTGTTGAGTCTTCATTTGATGCTCCAGTGGGTTGGCGATTTCAGTGCAAGATTGCGTGCCAACGAGGAGATGTTATTCACTGGTAGGACCATATTTTGTCCTCATTTTGATACAAGGAATTTTTCTTTGGCCGGGTCGAAGTATTCTGCTCCAGACCGGGAGCGACGTCGAAAGGCGCTGCGGAAACTGCTTCAGAACGCAACCACTGCACAGAAGACTGAACAGCTACACAGCGTCCTGGAGGAGCAGTTCGGCCCTTATTCGATTAGAACGACGCGTCGGGATCTTGTCGCCATGGCGGGTCGGCCGGGTTTGGTAAAACCGCTTCCCAAGGATCCAGCCGCGAAGTCGCTGTTGTGGGCCGAGGGGCGAGGAAGCGTTGATTTGACTTTGTCTCCCATGGAGTGCATGACACTCACCGCCATCTTCCAGCACGCTGATCGTTTCGGCTTTCGGTCGGACACCGAGGACCTCGCGAAGCTCAGAGAATATGCATCGACGGAATTGTGGAAGAAGACCCATCGCGACCTGGTTGCAGAAGGCCGCATCACTACCGGAACCCGGTTCACGGTTCTCAAGCCAGGCGCATACAAGGAAGAGCACCTGAGAGTTATTCAGGAGGCGCTGCTCGATGGCGTCATCAGCCTCGACATTGTGTATCGCCCGAGAGATGCCGGTAACGCTGAGACGTGCTGGTATCGGCTGAAGCCGCTTGCCCTTTCATATCAGGATTCGAACATTTACCTCACCGCGCTAGTTCACCAGGAGCAGTGGCCTGAGGGGCTCGAGCCACCTGCTGATGCGCCTCGTGGCAAGTACAGCAGCAATGGTCCTGGGAAGACGTGTGCGCTTATGCTTCACCGGATGGTGGAAGTTAAGACCCATTGGATGGAAATACCTGAGCGAACCGCCTACGATTTGCGCTCCGTGGAGGTTCAGAAGGACCTCATGACGATCCACAGTGACGGACCAATCGATATCGAACTCAGGCTTAGCGATAACCTACACAATCGCTTGAGCGAAAACCCGCTAGCAGAGGGGCAGGTGATGACTCCGAGTGCAGAAAGTTGGATGCTCAAGTGTCAGATAGCCGATACGCAGGGGCTACGCTTGTTCCTTCTGGGCAACGCTGGAGACATCCAGGTTGTCGCCCCACGCCATTTAAGGGATCACGTTCGAGGTGTCTTGAAACAGGCTCTTGAGATCTACGACAGTGAGTTGTCATCCCGATGAGGGACCGTATAGTCCTCGGCTTTGATCATGAATACAGCAAAGGAACAGGTGATGCCGCTCGACTCGCTTCAAGTGAAAAAACTAAGTGACGCAGTCAATGGCTACTCGTTTCCGACGGCCCATTTTGACTTCTTAGCCCAAACCCCAATCATCGGCCTTTCTATGGCCCAGTTGGAGACTCGCATTCGGCAGCAGCTGCTCAGCTCATCACTGGTAGATGTGAAAGATGGCCTGTCGAATATTTTGTATTGGGGATTTACGCAAATGGGAGGGCTGGCTGTAGTTCGTGTGGAGCGCTTCCGGTCGGCTGTCACAGATGCACAGCTTGAACAGGCATCGGCATTGTTTGCAAAGCACCGGCGCCCAGCGCTTTACGACATCGCACGTCTGAAGCTGCCGCAGTTTTCGAAGGTCTCATTTGCAAGCAAGATTCGCATGTATCTTGATCCTATCCGCTCGGCGACACTGGACAGGCAGATCATGCAAATGCATCGGGTTCACAAAGATACCGTGTTAGGTGAAATTAAAGAGAACTTGACCAGCATTCCCACGACCATTGTGAATTCGAATGCTTATGAGGTTTGGTGCGAGCGTCTCGGTCAAATCGCTCAAGCGTATTTACCTTCCGCTCGAGTCGTTGACATCGAGCGTGGGCTCTTTCAGATGATTCAATCGGGGGATGTGGCAGGGGCCGCTGCTATTCTGAAAAACGCCTAGAGGGCGAAGCTAGAATTCGGGTTAGTCAGCCTTGGCTGCCCCAAATAGGTAAAAGCTGTTAATCGGAATTGGGGTTGCCTGCTAAGAAGGTATATCAACTTTAATGACATTGCCCCTCTCACGAGGGACGCGGCCAGAGGATAGCGGGGTACCCGAGAGCACTAGCGTGGGTCTGATTCCAGAAGCTTTGCTGAAAGCTTCCGAGATATTCGCCTTCTGATAAATGGAGTGATAATAGCTCCCGTAATTTTTACTGGTTGAAATATGATGTCATTTCTCTGCGAAACGAAAGCGTCGATGCAAAGGCCTGAGTGGAAAAATATTATGTGTCCGTCTCACTCTGCCAACTCGGACGTTGACTGTCTTCGTCACCGTTGGGGATTTCACAACTTGACGATAGGGTAAACATAAATGGCAGTAGAGTTGAGTGAGCAGGAGATGCGCCAGGCGCTATTTGGCCCGTCGAAACAAGCCCAGTCAGAGCCTTCAGTGACAACATCTCCTCCCGCGTCGCAGCCTGAGGTGGAGCTTAAATCTCGGCCGCCTAGTCGACCCGCATCGAAGCCTCTGTCGACTAAACTGCGAGTAACGCTGCACGTAACAAGAGAATTCGAAGGAAAAGTAGAGGTCTTAGTCGTTGATGCAAACACGCTCAGTACTCTAACTGCTGAGCAGGAAGCCAAAGCTGAGGCGAAGAAGCGGAAGTTTAGATATTTCGATGTGATCTCAGTTCTTCCCATTTAGTCCTGATGATTCATGCAGGCGGGCATGTTTGAGTTCGCACAGTTTTATCCAAACCAAAACGGTTTGACGGAACGCGAGAATTCGATTCCGCGCGCCACATTTTGTTTACTCAAATATTCACTGGGGGCGCAAGGATGGCCACGAAGTACCTACAGTTTTTCCCGAAACCGGTTTTGGATGATCTTGTCTCCGGCCGTTGGTTGCCCATCGTAGGCGCGGGGATGTCGTTGAACGCGCACGTTCCCTCTGGAGCGCGGCCCCCGCTTTGGGGTGAGCTTGGAAAGATTCTAGAATCCGATCTCGCGGACTTCAGTTCTACGGGGCCGCTTGATGCAATTTCTGCCTATGAGCACGAATTTGGCCGGGCCCGACTGATGGATCGGTTATCGCAGATATTACTTCTTCACGAAGCGCAGCCGGGTGAGGCACATCGCAGCTTTTGCTCTATACCGTTCGATATTGTTTGCACCACCAATTTTGATTTCCTTTTAGAGCATCAGTATCGATTGGAGCCTAGGGTCGTATATCCCATTTTGGAGGAAGAGCAGCTGTCGCTTAACGCATCCAAGGCTGGGACCGCTCTTCTGAAGCTGCACGGCGACCTACATCACCCCAATCGGATGGTGGTCACGGAAACTGACTACGACGGATTCTTGGCAAACTACCCACTTTTCGCTACATACCTCTCGAATCTGCTGATCACAAAAACAGCTGTTTTGATCGGCTACAGTCTGGATGACCCGGACTTTCGCCAGATGTGGCACGTTGTGTCTCAGCGCTTGGGACGCATGCGCAGAATGGCTTACACGATCGTCGTAGGAGCCAAACCGTCCGATGTTGCAAGGTTCGAGCGGCGTGGCGTTAAGGTGATCAATCTTCCGGGGACTAGGGAGCGTTACGGTGCAGTGTTAGCCGACGCATTTGCCGAGCTGCGAGAGCTTGTCATGGAGAAGGTGATCAGCGTCAGCAAAGTCACAGAAGAAAAGCCGCTTAGAGAGCTTTCGCTGCCCAGAAGCGCAGCAACACGGCTCTGCTTTTTTTCTGTCCAGTTGGACTTGTTACCTTTTTACCGTGAGCGTGTCTTTCCTGCGGTGGAAGCCATCGGACTTGTGCCTGTTACTGCGGATGACGTAGTGGCTCCTGGTGACAACATCAGCGCAAAAATCGAAGCGCTGATCGATCGCTCAGCAGTTATGGTTATAGAGTTGTCATCGTCATGGACCTTTGCCGAACTGCGGATGGCGCTGGCGCGCAAGAGCAAGCACTCCAAACCATTCGAACTCATCTTGGTTGTCAAAGATTACCAACAGATTCCAGCAGACGCTGCGGAATTGCAGGTACTGCATCGACAAGAGTCATGGCTAGGCGATTCGGATGAATTTGTAGATCAGTTGGTCCAGAGTTTGCGACGCATCGTTCCAGAAGGAGAGCATTCTAGAGGGTCAGAGGCGCGAAGATTATTGGAGGCTAAGGAGTATCGAGCGGCGGTAATTGCGGCGATGACGCACCTGGAAGCGATGCTCAGGGAGCGAATGCAAAAAAGTGCATGGTCCGATGTTCGAAGGCCCATGAGCTTGAGGCATTTGGTCGATCAGGCTGCGGAGCAAGGGCTCATTCCTATCAGTTCAACACCTGAAATCATGAATTGGGCCCATTTAAGAAACGATGTCGTCCATACCCAGGCGGCGGTCACGCCGAAGATGGCCAAAGCCATCGTGACAGGGGTGGAGAGGATAATTCAGGAGCGCGAATAGCTAATCGCCAAGCGAAGTGTCCACCCCACCAAGTGACAGTCTGTAAGCGGGCCGACGCACCAACTCACGGAAAAACTCGGGCACGTTTGGAGTGCCCGAGGGCCGTGGGGCGGCGAAATATCATTTCTGAATTCTAGAGTGCCGATCAAACTGGTTTCCAACCAAGCCAGTTGCTGACTAGGTTTAAAATCCCTCTCACATGCCTAACGGCAGCTCGACGTGCGCTCCTCCTTCGAGCAGGCTGGAATCCAGATGAAGATGGCCTGTTCGGAGCCCCCGAGATTCGAGTTGTGGTGTCTGAGAAAACGCACATCACCATTCTAAAAGCGCTCGTCGCCGCATTTGGTTGCCCCATTCGACGAGAATGGCCGTATAGATCCATCGAGAATGCCTGCTCTGGATGAAAGGACGATCGTTTGCCTTCAGGCTCACATGGAACAAAAAGCTCCGCATCTCAATCGCGTGTAATTTCCTCATACCTTCGGAGGGAAAACTGACCTAATGCTCACGCCGCGACTCCGTTTTCGATCTTCCAAATGAAAGTTTCTACTAGTTTCATACCAGCGAAGGTGGATAGCAGCTCCGCTGGCGGCTTCTGGCCTAGGGCCAGGGCTGGGCGCTTCAGCCACTCCTGCGTGGCTAATTTATCTCCCTCAAACAAGCCGAGAGCGGCGTAGAGGACGATTGTGCTTTGAAAAAAGTAGTCGCTTTCTTTCAAATTCAGGACACCTTTCTTCAACCATCGTCTGCGGGCGGACGGTTTTACACCAATGAGTCGAGCCAATTTGCTGGGTGCTAGGCCCATCAGCGTACTCAGGTCATTGAAGAGGGAGGAGGGCAGTCCATCACGTATGAGTTTTGAAGTCGTCGACCAATCTGATTTGGCCTCAAGCATTCCCATGAGCAATTTCGGAAGCGGCTCGGTCTCTTCAAGGTCGTTGATGTAATCGATCATTTGAGTGTCCCGTCAGATCCGCACAGATTTGAGTACCCCCCCAGCCTAATCGTCCGGGTTCGTCTCGTCATCCTCAAGTCCGCGCCAAGAAAGGTCTGCCTGGATCTGCTGGATGAGCGAATTAAGGTCTTCGTACGGCGAAGCTTCTAAGTAGCTTGCAATCACAAGGCTTGCTGGATGGACGCTCATAACCGCCGCGAGGTCTCCAACCTTATCCAGCGTTGGCGATCGCATTCCTCGCTCAAGCTGGCTCATGTAGCCGCGACTCGTTACCGATACAAAATCCTCCTGAGTGAGCTTCCGTCGCTTTCGTAGTTTTTTCAGCGCGTTAGCGAATGCAGCATTCAGTTCCATTTTCTCATCTCATAAAAGAGATGATGAAGCATGAAATGAGCACTATAATGCCACGCACTATACTGCTCATTTTTACTTTCCGAGAAATTATATGTTTGAAACCTATGAGGTGGCGAGGCTGCCGGTGCTGCCGTCTTTCGGGCTCAGCACGACTCGTTGGGCCTTCATCGCTCAATCCGAAAATCGCGAGTGGTTTTATGTTACGCATCAGTATTTTCAGGATGGCGATTCCGAATGCGTATGCACTCAGCAGTTTTTGATCCCAGACGTCATGGGCCTGATGGGCCTGGTGCACTCCGACTCCGACACTGCCTTCGTCAGTGGTGTACAGCTTGTATCGCCCGGATGGTTGAACGGTACGGACGAGTGGCGGATGGAAACGCTTTCGAAGCTGATCGTCATTCCGGGTGAAGAGCGCAGCAAATACTCCTACCAAGTTGCGAGTGGGAGTACTTATCCAATTCCTTCCGCTGATACACAGCCGGTGGGAAAAATCATATGGCCAGTCAGGTAGAAGTCCCCAATGAGCCCAGACCGCGAGCATTTGCTCTGCAAACCAAACCTGTCGCTGTTCCCGAATGCCACGATCATCAACGATTACTTCTTCTGGGGGTTCGAATGTGGTGATGGTTGGTTCGATATCCTCAACCATGCATTCGCCCTCGTTTCCGCACGAACAGATATCAGCCCAGGCTGTGGCGAGGTGACCGTCATGGAGGTGAAGGAAAAATTTGGAGGGTTGAGAATCTATTATCAAGGTGGTGATGATTTTGTCGAAGGGGTTTTCAACCTTGCGGAATCAGCCTCGGTTCACATTTGTGCCATCTGCGGTGATCGCGCCCCAAATCGACGAATGCATTATCACCACCCGCGATGCGAGATCCATTATGGGGACTGACCGATGAGATACAGCATGGCGAACCGCGAAAGGTTGATTGAAGTCCTGCACAAGCAGCTTAAATGCGGCGATTCGCTGATCGACTTGGATGAGGTTCGAAGCTACGTCTCTTCACCGAGATTGTTTGACGTCACCGTGCGAAATCTGAAGCCTTCGCTGGAGTGTGTAGGTGACACATTCTTGGACAGACGCTCGATGCTTGCGGATTGGCCGCAGCGGACATACGGCACTTCTCTGGAGAAGTGGAAGGCAATGTCGTCCAGCGCTGAGCTTATTGACGATTTTCATCACAACGATAGTAGCGTTGCGAAGATCCAGGTGTGGTCATTCGAACCCTCTAGTATCGGAGAGGAGCAGCTTCGCCTCGCAGTGGCTTTGTCATACACCGCAGCCGAGTTCCGTGCAGAATCCAGAATCGTAGGCTCGCTAAACAATGTGCTCAACAACCTTGGATTTTACGTCGATGGAGATCGCTACTGACCGTATTTTAACGGGTAGGGCGAGACAGAGCGCAAACAAACAGGTTTGTGTCCCGATTTTCCGCGCCGTTGCACCCAAAATGTTTGATGTAAAACGAGGCTGCAAATACACCACTAACGAAGGAGTAACGCGATACGGCGGCTCGCATGGCCTCAAGGCTCTGCTTCGGGATTAGACTAAGACTGCCAAGTATTTATTAAGCTTGTCTTCGCCTTCTTTGGTAAGTCTAAAGTAACGCTGCGAAAGATCAGCCTCGGCATCATCGACCGCGTTAAAATAAGCGGCGGGCAGGTTTAATTCTGCCGCTAGGCGTTCGACTAATTCGGGGTCTGACATCCGCTTGCCCAACTCGTACCGATTCATCCTGGTGCTCGCGGATGCGGGCTCTTTGTTGTGTTTACTTTCCCCGCATTCTGAAAAACCTCCGCTCGACGAGGACGTCGACGGGCGCCGTGCGTTGGGAAATGACAATCCTGCCACTGGCGTAAGCCCACGCCTCAAGATTAATGTGTACGATCCGCTGTAATCACCCGTCGAGATTCACGATGACCGCAGAACAATCATTCAAGTACGAAGTTGCTCTCTCGTTTGCTGGTGAGCAACGCAGCTATGTCGAGCGCGTTGCCCGGTCATTGATAGGGTTCGGGGTGAGCTGCTTTTTTGATACTGATGAAGCCGTTCTTCTGTGGGGAACGGATGGTATCGTGTCACTTGACGGTATTTACGGTACCGATGCGCGGTACGTGGTTATGTTCGTATCTAATGAATATGTCGCCAAACCTTGGTGCAAGGTCGAACGGTGTGCGGCCTTGGCCTCGCGCCTTGAGCGCAACGATGACACCGTGCTCCAAGTGGTTTTCGATCGCGTCAAAGTCCCAGGTATGCCGCCCAGCGAAATTTACGTTGAAGCCAAGAATTTCGAACCTGAGCAGCTTGCCTTGCTGATATGCAAGAAACTGGGTGTAGACCTGTCGACTCAGAAGGCAAGCGTGGTGGCGCCCCCATTCAGCCCTGAAGACGCGAAAACTGTGCGGTTCGGCTACGGCAGCTATGGAGGTCGACACACCATAGGTTCAGGGGATTGGAGTTTCGAGCTTCACCTCAGCAGAGCAAGCAGCGAGTCGATTCATATTTACAACGACACCCCAACAGTTCGGGGCTTGGCCTTTGCTCCTGGTGCCTGGGAGTGTTCAGATGTAACGGGCGCGGCCTCATTAGATTTCTCATCGCCCAACCTCAGTCCCCACGTCGGTTCGCTGTTTGTCGTACAAAACCATCTGGGTTTTTATGCTCTCGTAAGAATCGAATACATCGCAGACCAATCCCGAGGCTCAGAAATCGACGAGCTGATTTTCAGCTATCGGATTTTGCGGGACCGCAGTGATGATTTCAGCAAGGTTTCGCCGTTCCAGCCCCTTGCGCCCAGCATTGCGCTCGATTTTGACGTGGCCAACGGGACATTGAGCATACATAACACCACCAGGGAGCCCATTAAATGGTATCTGACGGCGACTGATACCTCCGGTTTTCCTCCTCCCCCGAATGCTACTTATCGGGAGCTGGATGCCGTCACGGTCGCTGGTGGTAAATGGATGCCGGCCTTGAACTGTAAATTCGAAATGAAGCCCATGCCTCCGCGGTCGGTCCGGGTCAACGACCTTCACATGGACATCTACATCTCAAACAGTATCGATGAGTTCTACAGAATTCGATTTGTCTTGAAGATGACCTGTCGGGGTAAACCGGACGGTGAAGCAGCCTTGATCAGTGTCGTAAGCCGTTTAGAGGCGGCTGATTTACTGGATACTGGTGAGTAACAAGCGCCCAGACACTCGACTTCTTGTGACGCCGGAGCAGAAGTTTCGGGTGCTCCGAACTGGTGAAAGCAAAGCAAACTTATCTCCAAGGTCAGGATAATCTCAGTAACGACAGCTTTTCTCAAAAAAACGACTATCAATGCCTGATGGGTGTTAATTTCGCGCCGGTTTCTGTCATTGTGGCATTATGGGTGTCATGCTTGGCCTCGAAATACCTCTGCATGACTACCTAAATTGGTTGGTTTCATCTGCATCCAATAATTACATACGCTCCCTGCTGCGGATTATTCGTGTCTGTTTGATTAAAACAGCTGCGTGAGAATCTGTGAATGGTTGTTAGGTGTGGCTGTCAGGCATTTTGTTCGGTTAACGTTCCTATTCAATAAATTTACAATCAAAGGGAAGTGTATTAATGGCTAAGCATAAGGTTTTTATCAGTTACGACCACTCGGAAGACGTTCTCTACAAGCGTTTGCTGCAAGCTTGGGATGCCAACAAAGATTTCGATTTCGAGTTTGACAGTCGCGGGCCGGACGTAGCTATTAACAGCACCAATGCGGGTGTGGTAAAAACCGCGCTGACGAAGATGATGATGGAGGCGACCCACATCCTGGTACTTGTCGGTGAAAAAAGTCATGAAAGCGACTGGATGAAGTGGGAAATCGAAAGAGCCAAAAAAACTGACGTTAAGCTCAAAATTGCAGCCATCAAGCTTGCTCAAGATAACAAATCTCCAGCAGGTTTATTGAACGTCGGAACCGCATGGGCAACCAGTTTTACGAGGGATCGAATCGTCGAAGCATTGAACAAAGCGTCGAACGGTTACTGACCTTTTAGTACTTCAATTCAAGCCTAAGCTAACCCCACTGGATTATTTCGAAGTGCCTTAGGCGCTTCGGAATTCTCTCTGCTCCCGATTTAAGAGTGCCGTCATGCCTGGTACAGATTTACATGCTGATTCTGAAAATATGAAAGTATGTTTCGTTATTATGGGATTCGGGAAGAAAACTGATTTCGAATCAGGCCGCACCTTAGATCTGGATGCTACGTACGAATCGATTATTCAGCCTGCTGTAGCTGCACAAAACATGCGGTGTATTCGTGCAGATGAAATCGTGCACTCGGGGATAATTGACACGCCAATGTACGAGATGCTGCTTCGTGCAGACCTGGTCATCGCCGATATCTCCACTGGTAATGTCAACGCCGTGTACGAGCTTGGCGTCCGGCACGCTTTGAGGCCGAATTCGACCATCATAATGGTCGAGGATGAAGGAAGGCTGTATTTTGACCTTAACCACGTCAGCACCTTTCGCTACAACCACATCGGCTTTGATATCGCGGCAAGAGAGGCGAGGAGGGCCAGTGCTGCCCTGGGAGACCTAATTGCCAGCGTAATGGTCTCGAAACAACCCGACAGTCCCGTGTACACATTCTTGCCACGACTCCAACGTCCTCGTCTAACCGACGAGCAGTTCGCTGACTTATTGGATGATGCAGAAGCTGCGCAAACTCGCCTCGCGGGCCTGATGCATAGGGCTCAGATGTTTTCCGATACGAGCCGACATGCTGATGCCAAGGAGACTCTGAAGCTCGCGGCTGTTATTAAACCGGGAGAGCCCTTCATTCTTCAACAACTGGCGGTTGCTACCTACAAAGCGAAGGTTCCGACCTTATCAGTCGCATTGTTTGAAGCGATGGATGTGTTGTCCGCTCTGACACCTGACAGTTCTAATGATCCAGAGACGCTGGGGATTGCTGGTGCTATCTGCAAGCGGCTTTGGCTCGAGCTAGATGAAAGGCAATATCTCGATTCGGCCATTAAGTACTACGGCAGAGGTTATGAGGTCCGCCGCGATTACTACAACGGAGAGAACCTGGCACTCTGCTACGAGTACCGCGGTGAGAAACAGTCGGATGCGGACGAAATGAAGTTCGATTTCATGTCGGCGCGAAAAGTTCGTACCTCAGTCGTTGAAGGATTGGAGCGTATTCTCGCAGAAAGCGATTCTGTCGATCGATCAGACATAAAGTGGGTATACGCCACCCTCTCAAATTGCTATCTGGCACTAGGTCACGCGAAGGAGGCCGTCGCTTACGAAGCCGAATTCATGATTAACATGTCAATCCAATGGATGATTGAGACCTTCCAGTCAGGAAAGAGTGAAATCATCAACCTCGATACTCGCAGACAACAAAACGCTTAGTCTGCTGTGCGATATCGATTGTTTTATATGCGCTCGAAATTTTCTCAAAAATGTCTACCAAAAACTACTACTATGGCGATGATTTTTACAAAAACTGGGTTATTAGGGAGTAGCGTCGTGCAGGAAAAAGACTTTCCAGCGTTGTATCAATCTACAGATCAGCTATCGAAGGATCGCCAAGGGGATTTTTACCGTGCCTTGGGCGTGAATCTGTTTCTTCTGGTTTGTGCAGCCCTGCTTTCCGTGATCAATATCCCCCATTGGTCCATGGCCGTGTTGCAAGCACTCACGCTGCTCGGAGCGCTGGGATGCTCGGTTTTCCTCGCAACTCAACGTCCTGAAAGATTCTGGTATGCGGGTCGGGCTGTCGCAGAATCGATCAAGACTTTGACCTGGAGGTACATTTCCAAAGCCGAACCGTTTGACGATGGAGATGATGCTGCGAAAGAAGTTTTCAGACGGAAAATTAAGGCCGTTTTTGACCAGAATCGCGATATCGCTAGCGTCCTGACCTCCCACCTGGACAGCCCTCAGATCAGTGAGGAAATGTCGCGGCTTCGCTCGCAGAGCTTGGAAGCGAGGAGGGCGGCGTACCTGGAGCATCGCATCGAAAATCAGCTGGCTTGGTACAACGCAAAGGCGACTTCCAATGCCCGCGCAGCCAAGTGGTTCTTCAGATTGTTGATCGGCGTCAACGTTGTCGCAATCATATTAGCCCTCGTCAGAATTGCCTTTCTGACCGCGCCTTATTGGCCAACCGACGTGATGGTGGCTGCCGCAGCAAGTCTACTCAGCTGGATGCAGGCGAAAAGGTACACCGAACTGTCAGCGTCCTACGCCTTGACCGCCTTTGAGATTCAGTTTGTCCGAGAACAATCTCAGGTAGAGATGACCGAACAAAGGTTTTCATCATTCGTGGGGGACGCCGAAAACGCCTTCTCTAGAGAGCATACGCAATGGGTTGCGCGCAAAGATAATTGACGAGTTGGCTGTGGCCTGTAGGTCAGCGTCACAGCCCGACTTTACCCGCGCAGAGGTTTGTTCAGCTACATCGGGTCTCTTGGTCAGCCTCCGCGCAAAGTCCGTATCCTGGCGAGCAGCTGAGCCTCTAACGTAGCCAGGCCTTCATTGTTCGGGTGGTAATGCAGATACCGAAGGTGAGCGAGGTCGAAAGGGATATCAGCCTGGTTTTGCGTGATCAGGATTACCTCTTTGCCCCAGGCGTGCGCCAAGCCAATCTCGTAAAACACGTTAGCGTTTCGGCCGGTGCAGTCGCATACCACGATTGCAGACCGATCAATCAGTGCAACAACGTCCTCCATAACCGTCTGGTGGTCCCAGATATCATCGGCCCGGTCACATCTCATACCTGCCGACCCCGCGGCCCGCTGTATGGCTGCAAGTACTAAGGCAGAGTTCGCAAATGGCATCATTACAGATAGCTGGTCGTTTACGAGTGTCGCTGTCTCCGGTAACTGGAAGATCCTCGGATGACGACGAGAACCTCTCAACTCGGTCAGCATGAATCTGAAAAGATCGACATCCTTCACCGCCCAATGTGTGCGCGAAAATTCGTAGTCATTGATGCCGAGCCTGGAGCGCAAGCGATAGATTTCTGCGATAGGGATCGGGGGGACATTCGCGTCGTAGATGTAATCTAAAAGCACCTGACCTCGAGCCCCGTCTCGAATACTCATAATGGTGCCAATCCTTGCAAACTCTTCCCCGTCCACCCGCATTTCATCCATAAAAAGGGTCGGCATGGCGGTCAGAGCGGCGATGTTAAGTACCCCGTCAACTCTCATTTGGGTTACCAGCGCAGGGGCCGTGTACTCCAGAATTCTTCCGTGACTGAAAGTGTCGTGATTGTCCGCCCAGCCACCGGCGTTAACCAATAAATTGAACATGAAACCGCACTCCTTAGCATGCTCGATATCCCGTGACTGTGCATTTCACAACGCTACACATCCCGCCGGAATGCACATCATATCGTGTCGGCACACCTCGGTCTCACCAACTTTGCCCTAGATTTTTCCATCTTACTGGGTTGGCTTTTCGCCAAAAGAATTACCCCCCAGTGAAGTAGGATGCGCACCCATAAAAAAACCCGGCTATATAGCCGGGCAAGTGGGGAGCAGAGCAACGATTGAAACAGGAATTTCGGGTCGTACCTAAGAAGTACTTTAGGCCGCTCGATTCTGGATCAGGCGATCGGAACCACCTTCAGCCAAGCGGCGCTCAGCCAGACAATCTGCACCACCTTCGGCTACACGATTTTGAATCAGGCGATCCGAACCACCTTCAGCAACACGACTTTCAATCAAACGATCCGAGCCGCCTTCAGCGAGGACTTGTTTAGCGGAAGAAGCTGCAAAGGCGTTTGCCGCGAGTACCGAGAAAGCGATGCTAAGAATGATTTGGCGTTTCATGGCTGCGTGCTCCGGATCTAATTGGTCGGTATGGAGTGGATGTTACGCGCCGTATTATTTAAGAGAACTTCATTGGGTCGATGGTGACTATCGATGACAGGAATGTTTGCCTCTTTGGCCAGAATCTCACCATCTGGTTCAAGGTTTGTATCGCGCTACGAGGTGCTCGAGATAATCGTTGAACATTTCATGCTGCACGTCTCCGACGGTTCCGTGGTGAACCGTTGACAACTCATCATTGTGAACAAGGCCTCCCGCGGTGATATTGGCTGAGCCAACGATCGCCGCGTAGCGCGTGTCAGACTCGAAGTAGTAGAGCTTCGTATGCAGCCGAAATTTCTTGGGGACCACCACGTGCCTTAGGGCACTCAATGTCGTGAGGGAGGGTATACACGACCGGGCGGTATTCTCCGCATTCGTGAAAATTGTGATCTCTGTTCCACGTCCAAGTGCTGCGGCTAAATGTTCAACGAGGAGATCCACACCGCACTGTTTGATCCATCCGGAACAGATGACAATTTTGTCCGCATTGTTGATTAGATCGGTGACGACAGAAAGATGGTTCCGTCCCCAATGGTTTGAAATGACTTCCACGTGTTGGCCCTGCAACAGAAATAGGGGCGAGTCTAAACAGTGGTATGGGTTGCTGCTGCGCGGGTGATAAGGCTTCTGTCGGTCCACCGGGTTGATGAACGCCTCGATCATCCCGGCGCTCAGGTCGTGATTGCCCCTGGCTGTCACGGATTTTTGGCGAGTGCTGAGGCGAGATAGAATGTAAATCGATATCCAGAGCATTCAGGAATTGGTTTTCTTTGCCCGTTCCTGCGTTGGAGTCGGTCCGGTTTAAATTTCTGGGGGATTCCAAGCTTCGAAATGCTTGAGCGCATCCAAGTCGCCGATCAGCTCCATCGCTTTAGCCAGGCGATCCAGCACAGCTTGCCGTTCTTGTGTTTCGAGGCGCTGCGCGCTTTGCGCAATGTCTTCGAAGAAAGCCTGAATACTGTTCACTTTCGCCCAGGTTTGAATCACCGTTTCAAGCCGATCTCTGCTGTCTTGAATCGCCTTGAGCCGACGCTTCTCATCCTCCTTTCGTCGCCACTCTTCCATCTGTAATTGGTGTCGCTGTCGCTCCTGCTCGCTCCGTATTCGCTCGATCTCCACCTTGCTCGCAAGAATCGGAGCCTCGGCTAGCAAAGACTTCACTATGCCTGGAATTTTGCTGACCAAGTCGCCAGGCTTGTTCTCAGTCCATCGCTGAATCCACTCCACACTGTGGTACGGGGAATACACCTGCAAGCACAATCTGCTGCTTGGCATATCGGCGCTCATCATCCATCCATCAGGGTAATCGGAGCGTCTTTTACTTACTGGAAGCGCTGTCAGGCGGACGTATTTCTTCTCGGGGCGCTTCACGTGGACGTATTCACTGATCTCATAAATGGACAGACCGAACACAACAGTGCCGACGTAGACGACCGTGGGACGTTGAGGTCGCCACAGGGCAGGGTGCACGTACCTGTTTGATGCGACCTCTCGATGATCCACTGACTCACAGCCCACGTGAGTAGTCGGATTAGAAAGCGCGACCGCCAGACCCTTTTTCATTAGGGCCAGAAACAACTGATTGGCGAAGTCCACGGCGTGATTTACGCCTGAGCGGCTAACAATTAGATCTGCCATCGAACGTTTTGAAGGCCGCAGATAACCTTCATCAGTCTCTTGGGCTTTCTTAAAATGCTCTTCAACGTCCACCAGTAACGGATGCCGGCGAGGGAGCACCGCCATGCGATCGGACGATCTCGTGCGAATTTTTGCCGGGCTTTTAGGAAGTGTGCGGGAAATTTGCTCGGGCGCGCCGTTCCGGCTCCAGGCGAGGAGGGCGCCTGGCTGGACCTCCGGCAGCGGAGGAGTGGCTTTACGCTTTCCCGCGGCTACCTTCGCCCAATACCCAACGGCTGGACGGGGAATGTTCAGATGGGTGAATACGCGCGCCAGGTAGCTTGAGGACACCCCATAACGTTCCGCGATCTTGGTCATCGGCGTTGACCAAGCCTGCTCGTAGAGTGACTCCCTGGAGACGGTGTCCTCGGGCGACTCATCGATGACGGCTGGAATGTTCGGAGTGTCTTCCATGCATGAGTGCTTATGAGAGTAGGTGGCAGGCAGATTCTTCGTTCAGACAGCCTAGCTCATGAATTGTGACGCTTATGGAGGGAAACACGAGCACAGCGTTGTCATACCTTGGCGTAATCACTGCAAAGACGGCCAAGGGTAACTGCCAGCGCCCTGATCTAAGCGGTGAGCAACTGCACATCGCTCACATGGACGCAGCTTCATGCGCTAACTGCCTGGCGCATGAGTGCAGCGTGCGAGCGTGAAACGCTCGCGCTTGTCGTTGCTCAGCTTGCTTTGCGTGTCTCGTCGAACCGGTCATCGATTTTTGCCACGCGACGCGCCATGCGGGCTCGGCTAACCACGGAGGGGGAAGGCGTGAAGCCATCCTCATTATCAACAGTCGAACGTGCGGTCGACGTGGAGGTGAACACTGAAAAAATTACGTTCAAGCCAAAGACATTTTTCAAAAGAGGCTCCAGACAATCGAATAGTTGGAGCTACGGTAGTCCTGCGTTATGACCCTTGAGAAGCAAAGAACAGACATATCAGTTATCAACCGAGGCGATTCCAGCTAGGGCGTTGGAAAAGTGAACGGTTGTGGGACGTCGGTGCGGAGCATCGCTGAGTGAAGTATTCAGCCACCGCGGCGCAAAACGGCTGGAAGAATGTTAAAGCAGTTTGCGGGGATTAAGCGCCAGTCAATCCTAATTCAACTTAATAGCACACCACATGTACCATTAACTTGGCGTGGTCGGTGCCGATCCATAACTACGGTTCCATTGGGACCCAGAACAAGAAAACAACGTTGCCGGTGCCGAGTCATCAACCCATTATTTCAACTTAAGGTGTTTGACCGAGTGCGCGCGCTGCTCGTCGAGCGAATTGTAATAGGTGTTTTGCGTGGTGCTCAGACTGTTATGGCGCAGGTCCGCCTGCAAATCCTTCATGTCGCGAAAGGGTGCATCAAAAGTTGCCGACGTGTGTCGCAACCAATGCAACGACGCAGAGCGCAGATTATCGATCTCATCGTCGCTGCGACCTTCTGCGGTCATTTTCAGCAAGGCGCGATCAAACACCTGCTGAAGTAACAAGCGTAGGTGTCGACCTGAAAGGCCACCTCGGCCGCTTAACGTGGTCAGCAGGGGATAGGTCTCATGCGGTGAGGGCAGGGCACTTAGCCCCAAGTGTCTTCGATAGCGACTCAAATAAGTGTGCACGTAGTCATCGCGCACGCTGATTTTGGCCGACTTGTTTCCTTTGCCCACCACATGAAACCACCAGTTGCCCATGGTATCCCGCCGAAAATCACCCATGGTCGGTTCCCAATTGTCGCGACCGACCAGATCAGAAACGCGTAAGTACATGGCAAACAAAGTCGTGAGTACAAACAGCGTGCGTTCATGGTCGGGGTCTTCTTCCGCCATTTCCTCCGCGGTTTCGATTACATAATCCCACTGGAGGTGGGAGAGGGCGCGGCCGGACACCTCTTGGGTATGGCGTTGCTTGTAGACCGCCTTTTGTTTGACCGCGCGAAATGGATTGGCTTCGGTGAGGCCTTCGTCCATGGCGTATTGATAGAAGCTGCCACAGACGGCAAAGACTTGGGCCACGGACCCTTGGGCCATCTTGTAACGATTCTCTGACGGCGCGGGCTCCGGAAGGTGTTTGTCACGTTTGGGCGCCGTCTGGCTGAAAGGACGCCACACCGCGTTGAGTTGGTAAGTGTCGGCACTGCTTTTGCGCTGACCACCGACCCGGAGGAAGCGCGACTTGACCACCGGTCCAATCCAAGCCGCCGTCGGCCGCAAGCAGAATTCCATAAACGCCTCGGCGTCACTGCGGCGTAATTCCAGCAAAGGTTTCCGGGCCACCAGCAGTGACCAAAGCAGCAAACGTTCCACGTGCGTGCGGTAGGAATTGAAGGTCGCTTCATTGCCGGCATACGATTTGAGGAAACCGCGCGCAGCGATATAGCCCTGATGAGCCTCCAGTTCCTCGGGAAAGCTTGCCAAATAATCCCGAACCAGAGGTAATTCTTCACTCATCTGGTGAAAGTTCAGCTCCAAAAAGCGTCGGTAGCTTTCAAACAGTGGTTGCGGTGACGAAGGCATGGGACATCCTGCATGAAATGGGAATTTGCGGGAATGAAATATCCGGGTCTGGGAGTTATCGGATATTGGACGTGAGTTGGATGCCTCGAGCTGGAACATAAACTCGACTGGGATAAAAAGTTAACTACACTAAATAGCTGTTTAGTGTAATTAACCTTGGTTCCGATTTCGCGATCATCAGACGGATGGTATCGAGGAGGAGATAGCACATCAATGTCGTACTATTTTTCATTACTTAGGCATCACAACGCTCGGATAGGAAAGTTCTGACCACGCCGGGCGAACTGAACTTCATCATTACATCCTACATATATTATCGATTTATCTATTAAATTTTACGCGGCATTGCAACAACTTGAGTGCTGAACAGACGACTAACGGCTCTCGAACCATTTACGCCCGCTGATGATTGCCAATTCCGGCGATTCATCATTTTTCTAACTTTTTTCCGGCGAATTAAAAATCTTGCGCAACCCAAGTATTACGGGCGTATCCGAATTTTTATTGGTAAAAAATGAGGCTTATTTCCGATAATTTAGAGGGGCTTTTTCTTTTTTCCGGTGATTAAAAAATGCGTTTTGGCTTTAAAAATAGGGTCGACGAGCACCTTACCTTGCCTAAATACTGCATCTGCGCCTCCGACAATCCCCACGTGATCCCTTTTTCATGCTTCAAGGGCAAATATTCCGGCTATTTAACATTCTTTTTCCACCACGTTTTTTTTCCGGTGAATTAGCATTTTTTCTGTATCGCTCTGGGCTCAACCGCTCTAGCATCGCGATGAGAGCCACAGGAGCACCTGGAACCGCCCCATATTTTATGCGTAGGGGGTCATTTGCAATTTCTAGATGTAGGTTGAGGCTAGATCCACAGGTATATGATTTCTAGGGGATTCCGGTGAATCAATAATTATTGTCCGGTGAATCGCTGATCGCGACATCCAGAGCCCCCCAGTCCTCTATAGGACGGTTCACATAATGTATATTATGTTAAATCATGTATTGCGCTACGTGCCCTGGCAGCAACACCTGTCTCGTTTGGTTTGGCATGCGCATCTGGATCATCCAGAGAAACGACCTACCTCATTACCCACCAGCGTGGTTCTTCCTCAGTGGTTGAACCGTAGTCTTTATACGCGCCCTTTTCTTTTATTCTCACAATTTCAAAGGCTTTCAAACTCAAATCGAAACCGACCAAAGACTGACACTTCTCTATAACAAACAACCTCCGATTTCAAAAACATTCAATAATTAGCACTCGAAGGATTTCAGCTCCAACCTCAATAGCCAATAAGTCTAAAGATCACACTTTATTTTTGCGGATGAAGACTAGGCTCACCATTCGCGCAGGGACATATGGATGTAATGCGCGATAGCCAATCACGAAGGAATCAACGAAAGGACTACTCCATGGAAAGCTTTGGTCTCAACGATTCGCAAACCAATTGGAACGGCGGCCAGCGTATTACGCTAAACGCAGGAGATACAGCGACGTGCACTACTTTGCGTCCTGGTCAAATTTACGGAATATTCTTATACAACTCAGCGGGCAACGATAATAATGTCGACGTCAATGTTGTATGGAGCAACAGCAAAGCGCCGGTGAAAATACTCGTCCCAGGCACGACAGCCAACGCTGGCCTGGCGTCTATGGGCTTCGTCTCTGGCAGCGACACCCAGACCATTTCCATATCTATTTCGAGCGGGAGTGGCAACGGTCAAGTCGAAGCCTGGTTGGGCAGTGTGAGCATGCCAATCAATACAAGCGGCCTTACCAATAATGTTTTGCAAGCCAATGGAGAACAATATCAGTTCAACAAATACTCCCGGTACTTCGCCGTACCACCTTCAAAATGGATGAATTTGACTATTGTAAGCAAAATCACACAGTTCATCTCCTGCCAGTTTCGCGAAGCAAATGCAACTGTGTTCGTGGTCAATGAAACGTCCAACGGCTTGCTAACTGGCCAGGTGACCAGCATCGGCCCAACTGCCTCAGAGCCTGGTGCGGTTACTATCATCCCGACACAGATACAAAGCGTCTCCAACAATCTTCAGGGTGACGGTAGCCAGTGGGTATGGATGGATGCGGATAGCGTGCAGGATTCTTCAAGTGCAAGCATTTCGCTGCAATCGCTTTAATTAGCAAAAAAAGAAAAAAAGAGTCGCACAAAGTGCGGCTCTTTTGGTGAGAACTTATAGATTACCTGTCAGCAGATGCTGCCGGCCGCCGTCCCTGCTCATGGCGAGCTCACGCTGGGGACGCGCAGGCGAATCATCACCCGATTAATCTCCCCAACCACCCGCCTTGTCGCCTCCACGATCGCTCCCTCATTTCGGCATAAAAACCAACCCTGATCAGCAACGGCTTGCTCAAACGCCTGAGTACAAGCGACATGCTCCTCCAGACCGCGAAGCACAGTACTGCTCAAGCCGCGCCGTCGTGCCCCTGCCCTCGCCCACGAAATCTCCGCCGCTGTGACCACCCCAACATGCAGGTCTGGCACCTGCACGTTGCGATCAAGGTTCAATTGGAGGATTTCTGCGAACGGGACTATGCGGCGAAACGCGGCCTCGGACGGATACCAGCGGTCGATCAGGATAATGCTGTCGGTGGGGTGTTTGGTCAGCACGTGCCGGGAAATCCAGCTGCGGCTATCAGCCAGGCGTTGGCAAACTTCCAGCTCCAGATCCCGGTCAGGATGTCGGACGAGCCGGTTCACCAAGTGCATTGTTTCGCCCCTGAACGGGTCGCTTTTTTTCTCGCAAAGCCGGATGACTTTCTTATTGTCAGCCCTCAGGACTTCGGTGATGGCCTCCAATAGCGAGGTTTTGCCTACGCCTTTCGGGCCATCCAGAGCGACAAACAGCGGACGATTCATTATTCACAGGCTTCAACGGAGAGTAGCGAACACTCTAACGGATTTTCAGGTTGAACCTCTGACGCTCAGGCGTACTCCGAAATTTAAATCCAGGAGAAACGTATGACCCAGACAGCTTTGGTCGTGGGCGCCAGCGGCATCGTCGGTAGCGCCATCACTCAATTACTGATCGACAACCAGTGGCAAGTCGCCGCGCTGTCGAGACATCCTTCACAAGCGCAAGGCGTGATCCCTGTCGCGGCCGACCTTCAGGATCTTGCTTCGCTGCAACAGGCGCTGGCAGATTTAAAACCCGCTCATGTGTTCATTACCACATGGTCGCGGCAAGCCACGGAGGCCGAAAACATTCGCGTGAATGCCGCCATGGTACGCAACGTGCTCACCGCTATTCGCCCAGCCAAGAGCGTTCAGCACGTAGCACTGGTTACCGGGTTGAAACACTACCTCGGCCCGTTCGAAGCGTATGGTAAAGGCAGCCTGCCGCAGACACCGTTCCGCGAGGAGCAGGGTCGTCTGGATGTTGAAAACTTCTATTACGCCCAGGAAGACGAACTCTTCGCCGCGGCTGAAAAGGACGGCTTCACCTGGAGCGTTCATCGCCCGCATACCGTCACCGGGATAGCCGTTGGCAACGCGATGAACATGGCAACTACCCTCGCCGTCTATGCCTCGATTTGCAAACAAACCCATCGGCCTTTTGTGTTTCCGGGGTCACGGGTGCAATGGGACAGCCTCACCGATATGACGGACGCGCGGCAGTTGGCGAAACAACAACTATGGGCAGCCACCACGCCGGCTGCGGCCAATCAGGCATTCAACGTCACTAATGGCGATGTTTTCCGTTGGAAATGGATGTGGGGGCGCATTGCCGAATACTTCGATTTGCCTGCTGCGGACTATCCCGCTTCACTCTCACCCCTTGAGAAACAGATGGCTAACGACCAAGCCATATGGACGCAGATAGTCACGGAGCACGGCCTGAAAGAACCCGATATTGGTCGCCTGATATCGCCATGGCATACCGATGCTGACCTTGGGCGACCCATCGAAGTTGTCACGGATATGTCGAAGAGCCGCACCCTGGGATTCACGGCATACCAAGCGAGCGATCAGGCATTTTTCGACGTGTTCGACAAACTACGAGAGATGCGTTTGATTCCTTAGACCGTTCCAGAACGCTGGGCTGACTTGTTCGCGCCAGGCTGCTCCCACAGAAAATCAAGGTGGGCACTTGGCGCTGTCCCTGATTGAACAGAACTTTTCCGCTCTCTCTCTCTCTCTCTCCGAACGAACTGATGGTCCATCCGGAAACCTCGACTTGGTTTTCCATAGCGCCGCATTAAACGTTAAACCTAAGCGCCCTCGCCCTCCCCTCATCTGTGGCGTGTAGTCGTTTCTCCAGTGCTTCATAGCCTTCGTCGCTGCGCACAGGAATGACTAAGCCCTGTTAGAAATCCTCCTGCATGTCGCCGGCAGAACCAAGCCGATCAAATATCCAAACTCCAAGCAGAATCCAAATGCCACAGGCCAAGTGCCTGGATAGTGCGTTCTACAAGAGTGCTCTGTATCCAAGTGTGTACGGAGGCGGACGCGTTACACAACATTGAGCTTGCAGCAGCGCAAGACACAAGCGAGATACACCAACCGGATGAACTACGGCCATGGCCAGCGCAGTGGGTCCCGTGCCTGCCACCTCTCATTGGAAGTACCTGAAGTGCTTCCACTTTCTTGACGACAAGTCGGAGAATTAAATCAATGCAAGCAAACATGTCATCAGTCTTGAATCGGCTACACCTTAACCTCGATCGCGTTGGAGACTGGATCGCCCCTTTAAGCTTGCGCGTGTTTCTCGCCTGGGAGTTTTTTGAAGCCGGGTGGGAAAAGTGGAACGGTGAGAACTGGTTCCCAAGCATTCAAAGTGCCTTTCCTTTCCCCTTTAATCAGATGCCGGCTACGTTTAACTGGCAGTTATCAATGTGGGCAGAACTGCTCTGTTCCATTGCTTTGCTTGTCGGTCTGGGAACCCGCCTCTCGGCACTAATCCTCATAGTGGTAACCGTCGTGGCGACTGCCGCAGTTCACTGGCCAGCAGACTGGTCGACGTTGAGCGAACTGGCTAAGGGTTACTCCATCAGCAATAAAGGCTACGGCAACTTCAAGCTGCCCTTGATCTATCTCGTAGCACTGCTGCCGCTGCTGTTCACAGGAGCCGGAAAGCTGAGCCTGGATGCATTCATCGATCGGTGTAGCAAGCGTTTGAATGCACGCTGAGGACCGTGGATTCCGGAGAACGAAACTCATGCAAACGAACATTTCATCATCAGTGCATTTAGATCCACAGCCCCCACTTGAGGCAACCGTTGGCCTCGGACTTCGCCGTGCGCTTCTCAAAACGCTTCGTGACGCTCCCGTTGGCGATTTCGACTTTCTAGAGGTTGCTCCAGAGAATTGGATCGGCATTGGCGGCGCTCATGGAGATGCCCTGAAGTTGCTAGCTGAACGCTATCCGCTGTCATGCCATGGCCTGTCGCTTTCGCTAGGTGGCAGTGCGCCTCTGGACGAGTCTTTTCTTGAGCAAGTACGCGGGTTTCTCGATCGCTTCAACGTGCCGTTTTATAGCGAACACCTGAGTTACTGCAGTGACGATGGCCAGCTATACGACCTGTTGCCATTGCCTTTTACTGAGGAGGCAGTACATCACGTTGCTGGGCGCATCCGTCGTGCACAGGACATTCTCGGCCGTCGTCTTGCTGTAGAGAACGTCTCTTACTACGCCGCAGCTCATCAGGATATGGACGAACTTACGTTCACCAATGCAGTACTTCGCGAGGCCGATTGCGACCTATTGCTCGACGTTAACAATGTGTACGTCAACTCAGTGAACCATCGGTTTGATCCAACGGTTTTCCTGGCCGGCCTGGAACCAAAACGTGTAGTCGCTATGCACGTGGCTGGCCATTATGACCAAGCCGATGACCTGATAATTGATACCCACGGCGCCTCGGTCAAACCGGTCGTCTGGTCATTACTGGGGCAGGCTTATGGCCTCTTTGGTGTGAAACCAACGCTGCTGGAGCGCGATTTCAACTTTCCGCACTACGACGAACTTGTGGCTGAGCTGAATATCATCAGGCGGTTGCAGCGCGACGCGGATGCGCGGGTGCGGGTGACCGCCGATGGCTGACTTCACTTCAAGTTTGCACAGTCAGCAACTCGCGCTGACCCGTTACCTGCGTGATCCGGACGGCTATTCGCCGCCTGCGGGGATGAACCCCGTAAGAGCCCGGGTTTATCTCGATTTGGTGTTGAATAATCTGTTGGGGTTGCTGGGTGGAACGTTTCCGGTACTGGTTGCCGTGCTCGGTGATGCCGGTTGGCGTGCACTGGTGCGACGTTTTTTGCGTGACTACCGCGCGCAAACGCCGCGTTTCGGAGAAGTCGCACGTGAGTTTGTTGACTTCGTAGCGAGCCTGGAGGACTCGCCGGGTCACGAACATCCCTGGTACCCGTTCCTGCCTGAACTGGCCCATTACGAGTGGGTGGAGATGGCGCTGCAACAGTTGGACGCTGCCCCGTTAATGGCCAGTGATGCGGCGCAGTTACTCGACCGCCCTCTTCGGCTTTCCCCGCTCGTCTGGCCGCTGGCTTACAGCTGGGCCGTGCATCGTCTCGGGCCAGGAAACCTGCCTTCTGAAGCGCCAGAACAACCAACGTTACTGCTGATCAGCCGTGTGCCGAGTGGCCAAGTGCAGTTCTCGCAGGTCAGCCCGCTGGCATGGCGTTTGTTGCAGCGGATCGAGCAGTTCCCGGATATGGACGGCCGAGCGCAGTTGCATGCTTTGGCTGCAGAGGCTGGTGCTTCAGACGTGGCCAGCTTCGTCGCTGACGCACTGGTTCTGCTGCGCCAGCTTCATGAGCAAGCTGCAGTCGGCGTAGCTGGTTGTCCTGACTGACCATTAACGGCTCAGTGGGCGGCTGTGTGCGTCCAGCAGGAAATGCAATCGCACTTTTTGTATCGCTGTGTACCCGTACGCGGACTCTTGGGATTGGCTTACAAATCGCTCCCTTGCTTGATACAGCGTGGATACATAGCGCCGGCTTAATAGGCCTTACCCGATAAGGTCGCCCTGTCGAGGTGGAAAACGCTTACGCGTATAAGCCATGGAATTGCAGGCTTTTCCCACTTCGCCTGGAGCTTCCTTAAGGGTTTATTCGCCCTGTGGCATGAACGGCGGCTTGGCCGCACAAAGCATCTGGAGAATCATCATGTACCGTAAACCATTATCGAACAAAACCACTTTTGGCCTGGCCGCTATTGCTTTAGCCGGCAGCATGAGCCTGGCATCGTCTGCGGCTTTTGCTGTTGAGGCATTGCCCCAAGGCTATCAACTGGCATCGGCAGACAAAGCCGGCGAAGGCAAGTGTGGCGAGGGCAAATGCGGTTCTAGCCAAGCCAGCGACAAGTCCGCTACTGCCGAAGGCAAGTGCGGTGAAGGCAAGTGTGGTGACGACTCTTTCGCTCGCACAGATACCGACCATGATGGCCTCGTCTCTCTTAAAGAACTCCTGGCTGTCGCACCTCAGGGCGGTGAAGAATTTCAATCGATGGACATCAATCACGATGGTTTTCTTACGGAAGGTGAGGTCTACAAGTTCAGGACCAACCAATACACCTCCAACGGCAAGCAAGTACCTACCGAGCTTTTCACCCGCATGAGCAAAGCGCAGAACTGATTCCTGCTCCCGCAATATTCGCCCTCCCTTCGGCTGCAGCCAGGAAGGGCGATTTACCTTCTGAAAAGTGCCCATGGCCTGCATCTGACTTTGTCCGGAAGATAATAATGCCAAACATTGATTAGTTACACGGCGCCATAGGTGATGTTCTGCAACCCTCATTTATTCATTGAACGCAACATTCTAAAGTCCACCCCACTGCTCGCCTCATCCTATCGATGGGTCGCCAAAAGGAGACTTTCCCATGCCGTTCATCAGCAAGTACCGTAAACAAATGACGGAGTCCAAAAAATGACTGTTCCCGTCAGTATCGATTTTGTGTCGGATGTGGTGTGTCCCTGGTGCGCACTCGGCGCCACTGCGCTGGAACAAGCCATCGCCAATCTTGCCGGCGAGGTTGCTGTGGAGCTGACCTTCAAGCCTTTCGAACTGAATCCGAACCTGCCGGCCGAGGGCGAACACGCCATCAAGCACATGATGCGCAAATACGCTCGCAGCGCCGAAGAGGTCGCCTCCCGCAATGAAATGATCGTCGCGCGTGGCAAAGCCATCGGTTTTCAGTTCGACCTGGAAAAGCGCAGCCATTTCTACAACACCTTCGATGCTCATCGCCTTCTGCTCTGGGCCGTGCAAGAAGGCCACCAGGTCACACTCAACAAAATTCTGCTCAAGGCTTATTTCACCAACGGCGACAACCCCAGCGACCACGAAACACTGGTACGCCTGGCCGGTGAAGCAGGACTTTCAACCACCCGCGCCCGCGAAATTCTGGCCAGCGAGGCGTTCGCTGTCGAGGTACGTGAACTTGAAAGTTTTTACCTCCAGCGCGGGATTAACTCGGTCCCGGCCATGGTGCTGAACGGACGTCAGTTGATGTCCGGATCGCTATCAGTCAAGGAGTACGAACAAGTCCTCAGGCAAGTGGCACGAGAGTCCGCCACAGCCTGACAAAGCGACTTGTTTGCAAGTGAATGAGTGCCAAGCGTTTTGGCTTTGCCATCCAGGTCGACGTTAACCTCACTTTCAGGGCGTATCAAAGCAAGCCTCATACGGTGCAGGGCAACCTTTTTCGAACCCCTGCGCAACCCACAGGTCTGCTGCGGAACGATCTCTGGAAATAACCGCCATGTCCACCCGACACACTCTGGTCTTACTTGCTCGAGGCGGATATGCCGCGCGAGGTGTTCTGTATCTGATCATCGGCATCTTCGCGCTGCTCGCAGCGCACGACTCCACCAAACCGAAAGACAGCCACAAAAGTCTTGAGGCGTTGCTGAGTCAGCCGTTCGGCTATGCGCTCGTGGGTCTGGTGGTCGCCGGGCTTCTTGCCTTCGCCGCCTGGCGTGCATTACAGGCTATTCGCGACATTGATCATCACGGCAACGAACTAAAGGGCCTGGTCATTCGTGCTGGTTTGCTGGCCGGTGGTCTGGTCAATGCGGCACTGGCCTTTTTTGCCTTGAGCCTGCTGGTGAGTGGCGTTAAAAGTCCCGGCGGTTCCGGGGATGGCAAGACCAAGGATCTACTGGCGCAGTTGTTGTCGTTCGAGCACTCGAACATGCTGATTTACCTGATCGCGCTGATCCCGCTGGGCGTCGGAATCGCGCACATCATTAAAGGCTGGAAGGCTTCGTTCGAGAAGTATTTCGAGGCGGATGATGAAGTGATGCGCTATGTGCGCCCAGTGTCGCGGTTTGGGCTGATCGCCCGCGGCGTGGTGTTTATCGAGATTGCCCTGCTGATGGCTGTCAGTGGCTCGATATACCAAGCGACCAATCCTCCCGGCATGAAGGAAGCGTTTGATGCACTGCAGAATCTGCCGGCAGGCGGTGTGCTGCTGATGCTAATGGCGTTGGGCTTGATCGCGTTCTCGGTTTACAGTTTTTCCGAAGCCGCCTGGCGCAGGATCAACATGGATGTGCCGTTGTAAGCGGCGCCATTCGAGGGGGCGTACCCCCTCGACATCCAGTTATCAGGTAAACAGATCAACACCCAGTTGGAAGGCGACCCAAAGCGCCAGTCCGGTGGCAAACAGCAGCGCGATGTTTTCAAACAGGTTGTTGCGATATTGCTTGTCCAGCAGCGACTTCTGGTTGGACATGATCAGCAAGCCCAGGGAAATCACCGGCAAGCCAATGATGTTCAACGCGCTGACACCAATGGTAAGCGTCACGAAGTCCGGCATGCCCGGCAACGACCAGATCAGCGGTGTGACCAGGATGAACAGCATGAACCACTTGTGCATCGGGTCGTGATGGAACTCTTTGCCGTACTTCTCGCGACGCTCGGGGCGCACATGCTGGAAGGCATCGGTGATCAGCATCGGGAACGCCGTGGTCTTGCCTGAAATGCTCGCAAACAACGTCGCGAACACACCGATGAAAAACACGTACCAGCCGATCGGGCCGAAGAAGATCTCCAGTGCCTTGCCCAGGTCGCCCAGGGTTTTCACCTCGATACCGTTGGGCCGCAGGATTTCCGCACCAACGATCCAGATGGCCAGGTTGATGATGATCCCGACGAATACGGCAAACAGCAGATCGTTGCGCTGAATGCGCTTGTGCTGCGGTCCGACCCAGCCTTTCTGGCGCATGACATAAGGGTGAACGAAGTTTGCGATAGAGCCTGCAACCGCACCGATCACCGAGACGGCCACCAGCAATGCGCCATGCACGCCTTCGTCAGGCGGAATGCTGAAACCGATGGTGCCTTTGATGATGCCGGTGACATCCGGGCCTGACATCACCGCCAGGGCGATGAACGCCAGGGTCATGATCGCCAGCAGCAGTTTCATCACGCCTTCGATCATTGTGTAAATGTTGCGACCCACCAACATCCAGACCGCCAGCACCACGGCCACCGAGCACAACAATGGCTGATCGATCTTGAACAGCATCGCCAGCGACTCCCCTGCTCCCTTGATCATGTAGGCATTCATTAAATGCCCCATCAACAAGGCATAAACGAGCATGAACCAGGCAAACACCGGGTTGAGCTGGGCGTAGCCCTGGAGAATGGTCATGCCCTGGTTATTGCACAGCTGGAAGCGGGCAATGATGTTGACGATCAGGTACCTCAACAACAACGAGACCGCCAGCACCCACATCATGGCGTAGCCGTAATTCGCACCGGCCACGGAGGACGTGATCAGATCCCCGGCACCGAGCCACGACAGCACGGCGATAATGCCGGGGCCCAACAGTTTAAGCATGCGCATGAAACGGTTTTGCGGTTTCGCAGCGGCCTGATGATCGAGTGAAGGCATGCTCGTCATAGGGGTATCTCCGTTATTGTTTTTGTGAGAACGATTGCAGCTCGGCACATTAGGTACGATGTCGTACAACAACGCTAATGGGAGAGTATGTAAAAATGTTTCAAGCGTCTCTGGTCGTCGCCTTCCCCGATCATTTATTCCAGACCAGCCCAGTCACCCTTCTCGTTATCGCTCGAACGCAACGGCGCGGACAGCCGACAAAATAAGCGTTGAGACATCCGTTAATCACTCATAGGATGACTGATCACAAAAACAACAAGGCTAAAATTCATGAGAAAAATCGCCGTTATCGCCGCTGCTGTCGCCTCAGGTCTGTGCCTGTCTGCCAATGCGGCTACCTATGCTTACGTCTCAAGTCCTGGCGATGGTCTGATCTCGCAATACCGCCTCGATCAGGACAACGGCGCACTTACTCTCGTGGAACAGATTCAGGCTGGTGACCAGGTCAATCCCATGGCCATCACCCCTGACGGCAAGGTGCTGTTTGCAGCCTTGCGCGTCAAACCCTTCCAGGTTCTGGGCTACCGGATCGATTCGAAGACCGGTCACCTGACGCCATTTACCCAGGCGCCTCTGGTAGAGAGCATGGCCTATCTGTCTACCGACCGAAAGGGACGCTATCTGCTCGCTGCGTCCTACGGTGCCGATCTCGTCAGCGTTCAGAAGATCGCTAAGGATTATCAACCTTCCGCCAATATCCTCCGCTACAAGACCGGCCTGCATGCGCATTCGATCCGTACCGAGCCGAGCAATCGCTTCGCCTACGCCGGTAATCTGGGGACAGACAAGGTTCTGCAATATCGCCTGGATGCGCGGACTGGTGAACTCAGCCCGATTGGCAGCGGCTATGTCAGTGTTGCGGACAAAACCGGGCCTCGGCACTTGGCGTTCTCGCCGAACGGAAAATTCCTCTATGTGGTCGGCGAAATGAGCGGCACCGTGACCGCGTTTTCAATCGACGACACTACCGGCGCGTTGACGCGAATTGCTGATGCCAATGGCATTCCCGCGCGCTTGAAACTGGCCCACGGCGAAGTTCGTGATGCGCGCAACAACGATTTGAAAGACGACCCCACTCCGCGCATATGGGCCGCTGACCTGCGCATGTCGCCGGATGGAAAACTGCTGTTGATGAGCGAGCGCACCAGTAGCAGCGTCTCTGCATTTGCCGTTGACCCGTCTACGGGAGGAATTCAGTTTCTCGACAACTTCCCGGTGCAGGAACAGCAACCGCGCAATATCGCCTTTTCCCCCGACGGCCGCTGGTTGCTGGTGACCGGGGAAAAAAGCGCCAAAGTCGGCACTTACGCCGTGAGTAAAGACGGCGCCCTCAAGCGTGTCGGTGAAGCGGCATCCGGCAAAGGCGCGTTATGGATAGAGATACTGCAAACGCCTGATGCCTGACTATTTGCGCAGCAGTCACTGCTCTGTGCGCCGCATTTGTATCACTGTGTAGCGTTGGCCGGCGCAGATACACTCGCATGCGAAGTTCAGCCGTGCGAACATAGATCTGACACATTTAGCGCGCTAAATACCACTGTCGCTTCCATTCTTCCTCTACCCACCGACAGGACATCACCATGAACAAAGCATTTGCAACCCTCGCCCTCACCGCCGCCATGTTCAGTGCCAGCGCCGCGTTCGCCGCGCAGGACAAACCCACTGTGGTGCTGGTACACGGTGCCTTCGCCGATTCGAGCAGTTGGAACGGCGTGGTCAAGATTCTGGAGAAGGATGGCTATCCGGTGATTGCCGCCGCCAACCCGCTGCGCTCGGTCAAAAGTGACGCGCAGTCGGTGGCGGATGTGCTGGCCAGCGTGAAAACCCCGGTGGTGCTGGTCGGTCATTCCTACGGTGGCCCGGTGATCAGCGCAGCCGCTTATGGCAATGCCAACGTGAAAGCACTGGTGTACGTCGCCGCTTTCGCGCCAGAAGCCGGTGAAACGGCGGCTGAACTGTCCGGGCGTTTCCCGGGCGGCACCCTCGGCCCGACCCTCGCGGCCCCGGTGGCTTTGGCCGACGGCGGTAAGGACTTGTACATCCAGCAGGACAAATTCCACGCTCAATTCGCTGCCGACGTTTCCCCGGCTGATGCGAAGTTGATGGCCGCGACTCAACGCCCGGTGACCGTCGCCGCGCTCAATGAAGCCGCGACCGAACCCGCGTGGAAAACCGTGCCGTCGTACTTCGTCTACGGCGATCAGGACAAGAACATCCCGGCACAAGCCCTGGCGTTCATGGCCGAGCGGGCTCACGCGAAGAAGACCGTGGTGGTCAAAGGCGCGTCGCACGTGGTGATGGTGTCCAACCCGAACGTCGTCGCCAACCTGATCGAAACCGCTGCGACGGCGCAATGACCGATGGATGGGAGCGAGCCTGCTCCCTTCCTTGAATTCACCAGAAAGATCATTTCACCGACTGAAACAATGGATTGCGATTTCTGGCCATTCCCTCCAAACCGGCTGAAGGTCAACATGAGTTCCACTTTGGGTTTCCAGCCCTTGGCAGCTCACCGGCCCGTTGCACACGAGGAGAATCGAAATGGACACAGTGTCGAAATCAGCGTTCTCGCCCTGGCACGAAGGTGAGCTGACTCTGCAGCGTGCTGTCGGCGCCGTGGACATGATGGCGGGCGTTGGCCAGCGGCAACTGGCCCGCGACTGGATGCCGGATCAGCACCGTGAGTTCTACGCGCAACTGCCCTTCGTGGTGCTCGGCGCGGTCGACAGCCAGGGCGATCCATGGGCAACGATCCGCACCGGCCAGCCCGGTTTCATGGAGTCGCCGTCTCCGCAAACCCTCACGATCAGACTCGACGATCAGCCCAACGATCCGGCTCAGCCAGGTTTGCAGCCCGGCGACGCGATCGGCATGCTCGGCATCGAGTTGCACACGCGTCGGCGCAATCGCATGAACGGCACGATCAGCCGTCGCGATGGCAACAGCCTTGAGATCGGCGTAACCCAGGCTTACGGCAACTGCCCGCGCTACATCAATCTGCGCCAGTACGCGTTCGTCGACGAGACCACCGACACCGCGCTCGACTTGACCGTCAGCGAACCCCTCGTGCGCGACATGATCACCGCTGCCGACTCGTTCTACGTCGCCACCTACGTTGTGCGCGACGGCCAGCGACAAGTCGATGCCTCGCATCGCGGCGGCAAATCCGGATTCGTCCATATGGATGACGACGGCACGCTGACCATTCCGGATTTCTCCGGCAATCTGTTCTTCAATACCTTGGGTAACATTCTGCTCAATCCTCGTGCCGGGCTGACCTTCATCAACTTCGAAAGCGGCGATCTGTTGCAGATGACCGGCACCGCAGAGGTGTTGCTGGACGACCCGCAAATAGCCGCCTTCCAAGGGGCCGAGCGTCTGTGGCGGTTCAAGCCGCAGCGCATCGTTTATCGTCAGGCCGCGCTGCCGTTGCGTTGGATCGATCAGCCCGAGGGTGATTCGCCCAACTCGCAAATGACCGGCAGTTGGGAGCAGACCCGCGAGCGCTTGCAGGCGCAAGCCCTGCGTAATCAATGGCGGTCGTTGCAGGTGATGCGGGTTGTCGATGAGAGCCCGCAGATCCGTTCTTTTTACCTGCAAGCCAACGATGGCTTCGGTCTGCCCCGCTTCGAACCGGGGCAGCATGTGCCGATCAAGGTTTTGCTGGACGGACACGCCGCCGCGTCGATCCGCACCTACAGTGTTTCCAGCGCGCCGTCGGATAAGTTTGTGCGCATCAGCGTCAAACGCGACGGCGCGGTGTCTGCGCACTTGCACGGCCGCGTTCAGGCGCTGGATCTCATCGAAGCCCGCGCGCCACAAGGCGATTTTACTGTCGATGCGACGGAGCGGCGCCCTTTGGTGTTGTTGGCGGCCGGGGTCGGGGTGACGCCGTTGCTGTCGATGCTGCGCGAAGTGGTCTATCAGGGCAAACGCATCAGCCGCATGCGCCCGACCTGGCTGATACAAAGCAGTCGCACCTTCGAAGATCTGGCCTTTCGCGAGGAAATCGATGATTTGGCAGCGCGTGCAGGCGACAAAGTGCATGTGTTGCGGGTGGTCAGCCAGCCACCCGTCGGTGCTCCTCCTCAGGGCTACGACCACGCCGGGCGCATCGACATCGCTTTACTGAAAAGCCTGCTGCCGCTGGATGACTACGACTTCTACTTGTGCGGCCCGGGCAGTTTCACCCAGGCGCTGTACGACGGTCTGCGCAAAATGCGCATCCCCGACGATCGCATCCACGCCGAGACCTTCGGCCCGTCGACATTGGTGCGCGATGTCGAAATCAGCACCCCGGCACCGCCGCAAGTCCCCATCGCTGCGGAACCGGTCAAGGTGCTATTCGCCACCTCCGGCAAGGAAGCACGTTGGGCACCGGGTTCCGGCACTTTGCTGGAACTGGCCGAGGCACGCGGCCTGACCCCTGAGTTCAGCTGTCGCGGCGGTTCGTGCGGCACTTGCAAAACCCGCTTGAGCAGCGGCCAGGTGCATTACCTCAGCCCGCCGGCCATGCGCCTGGCGGACGACGAAGTGCTGATCTGCTGCGCCGCGCCGGCGCAGGGCAGCGAAACGTTGGTGCTGGATGTCTGAGTCAGCGCCAGGCTGACTAGGGTTTCGCTACCGCCACTACCCTGCCCGCCGGCCCATGCTGGCGGGTACTGACCAGACCGACGAAGGAAATCACCAGCGCCAGGCCAATGGTCGACGACACTTCAAGCCGATGCGCCGGGGTGAACATCATCACAGCGAGGGCCGTGCAAATAAACGCGATCACCAGCCAGGTCAACCAGGGAAACAGCCACATGCGCAAGGTCAGTTCGACCTTCTCCCTTTCCAGCCGACGGCGCATACGCAACTGCGAAATCGCGATCACCAGGTACACCAGCAAGGCAATCGCCCCGGAGCTGGCGAGCAGGAACTGGAACAGCCCGGCCGGCATGAAATAGCTGAGCAACGTCACCCCCGCGCCAATTACCGTACTGGCAATGACCGCCGCGCGTGGCACGCCAGCCGTCGAGGTCACTTTCAATGCCGGCGGCGCATCGCCGCGTCGGCCCAGCGAATAAAGCATGCGCGAAGAAATGTAGATCGAGGAGTTCATGCAACTGGCCACGGCGATCAACACCACCACGTCGACGAGGAACTTGGCGTGGGGAATGTTCATCAATTCGAGGGCGCGCTGGTAGGAGCCCACCGAGGCCAGCAGAGGGTCATTCCACGGCACCACGGAAATCACCACGAAGATCGACAGCAAATAGAAAATGCCGATGCGCCAGATCACCGAGCGTGTGGCCTTGGCGATGTTCTGCGCGGGATTGTTCGATTCTGCTGCGGCGATGGTCACCGCCTCAGTGCCTATGAAACTGAACATGATGGTGATGAACGCGCCGACCACGGCTGACAAGCCGTTGGGGGCAAAACCACCGTGCTGCGCCATCAGCGAACTCAAGCCACTGGCTTCACGTTCGGGAATCCAGCCCATCAACACCGCAAAACCCAGGCCGATGAAACCGATGATCGCAATGACCTTGGCCATCGCAAACCAGAACTCGAACTCACCGTATTTCGACACGCTGAACAGGTTGGTAATCACCAACAAGACGATCGACAGCAAGGCAAACAGCCACGCGTCGACCTGGGGAAACCACTGGTTGAGTACGTGCCCGGCGGCCAGCGCCTCGATCGGTATCACCAGTACCCAGAACCACCAGTAAAGCCATCCGATGGTGAACCCGGCCCAGCGACCGATCGCCTGATCGGCATAGGTCGAAAACGAACCGGTGTCAGGATGCGCCACGGCCATTTCGCCGAGCATGCGCATGACCAGGACCACCAACAGCCCGGAAAACAGATAAGCCAGCAAAACGGCTGGCCCGGCGGCGGCGATGGCGTGTCCTGATCCGACGAAAAGTCCCGCGCCGATGATGCCTGCGATGGAGAGCATGGTGACGTGACGCGGTTTGAAACCTTGCGCCAACTGACCGGTAGAGTCCTTGGGGTTCAGGCTATTCATGGGTTCTTATTGTTCTCATGATCGACGTTTCGGGCCACTGACTGAGCGTCAGGCGATCATCATTGCTCGCCGTCGAGACCGGCGAAAGCAGCGGCGCAGACGCTTCGGCGAGCAAATGATGCGTCACCTTACGTGGCCAGGCCGCACGCTCACTAGCCTGTATGCGGCATGTCGATGCCTGATCTCGACATGCCACAGTCAGGCCATCATGGCGCAGAAGCGACAGCTGAGCCGGGTTTACAGCGTGTAGGAAATCCCCACCTGTACGGTTCTCGGTGCACCCGGATAGGCGTAGACGTTGCCGAACGCGCCCTCTTCGTAATCACTGTCGAACAGGTTTTTCACGTCGAGATTAAGCCGCACGTTGTCGTTGACCTTGTAGAAACTCAGCAGATCGACCACGGTGTAGCTGCCCATCGAAAATGCTGTGTTGGCAGTCTGCCCGGCGCGCTCGTCGACGTATTTCACCCCAGTGCCCAGGCCAAGGCCTTTGAGGGTGCCGTCCTGGAATTCATAAACGTTGAGCAGGCTGAAGCTGTTCTGCGGAATGTTCAGCAGACGCGTGCCGGAACGCAACGTGTTGTCCTTGGTCACCTCGGCATCGACGTAGGCGTAACCGCCGATGACTCGCCACTCGGGGGTGAGATTGCCGGTGACATTGAGGTCCAGGCCACGGCTGCGCACCTCGCCGGCCGCCACGTTAAACGTCGAATCCACCGGATCGGTGGTCAGCACGTTGCGTTTTTCGATCTGATAGATCGCCGCCTCGACACTCAACTGCTGGTCCAGCGCCTCCCACTTCAGACCCATCTCGTAGGACTTGCCTTTCTCCGGGGCGAAGCCACCGCCAGTGCGGCTGGCGCCGGTGTTGGGCTTGAACGAGCGTGCGGTGTTGGCGTAGACCGCCAGCGTCTCGGTCAAATCGTAGGTCACGCCGAGGCGCGGGGTTACCGCGTTGTCGCTGGCTTGCCAGTTCTTGCCGCCCGGCACGTAGGTTTCGTAGTCATGTTCGAAGCGCTCGAAACGCGCCCCGGCCAGCACTTTCAGTTTGTCGGTCAACGCAACCTGATCCTGGACGAACGCAGCGTAAGTCTTCAGGTTTTCCTTGTCGTGAGTCGGCGTACGGGTCAGTGCCGGACGAGGCTGACCGTAGACCGGATTGAAGATGTCGATCGGATAGGCCCCGACCGCGCCGCTGGAACGCTGGATGATCGATTTGTAGTCGTAGTCTTCGTATTCGATGCCGGTGAGCAAGGTGTGCTGCAAGGCCCCGGTACTGAAATGCCCGGTGAGGTTGAGCTGGGTGTCCTTGTCGGTCCATTCCAGTTTGCGATAGTTGAAGTTGCGCCCCAGCGTGCGGCCGTCAGCGGCAATGCCGTTGGCCTCGATCGCGTCGCCCTTGAGCGAGCCGTCGAGCCACTGGAAACCGCCGCCCAGGGTCCAGTCATCATTGAGCATATGCTCAAAACGCAACTGCGCCATGTTGTTGTCGTTGTGCAGCTTGCCGACGTCTTTCTCACCGAAGAACGTGTCACGCGAGGCCGTGCCAATCTGCTTCGGATAGCGCGTCAGGCCGCGGTCCAGCGGCGCGTTGTTGCGCATGAAATCGCCTTCGAATATCAGCTTGGTCGCGTCCGATGCCTGCCAGGTCAGCACCGGCGTAATGCCGTAGCGTTCGGTCTCGACGTGATCGCGAAAGGTGTCGCCGCCCTCGCCCACCACGTTCAGTCGGTACGCCAGTCGGCCTTCTTCATCAAGCGGGCCGGAGGCGTCCAGCGTGCCACGCTTCATGCCCTGGTCGGTCAACTGACTGCCCAGGGTCACGCTACGCTCGGGCAATGGCTGCTTCGACACCACGTTGAAGGTACCGCCCGGATCGCCACGACCATAGAGCATGGTGGCCGGGCCGCGCAGGACTTCCAGACGTTCGATGGTGTTGGCATCCGGCATGTTCGGGTAGCCACGATTGATCGGGAAACCGTTGCGGTAGAACTCGCCAGTGGTAAAACCGCGCACGGTGAACGTGGTCAGCCCCTGCCCGCCGAAATTGTTCGCCCGCCCGACGCCGCCGGCGTAATCCAGTGCGTCCTGCAAGCGGGTGGCGCCGATGTCTTCAACGGCGTCCTTGGTCACGACGCTGATCGATTGTGCGGTTTCGTGGATCGCCGTATCGGTGCGCGTCGCACTGGCCGAACGTGTCGCCCGATAACCCTGCACCGGGCCGTCTGCCCGCTCGTAATCCGCCGTGCCGACGACGTCGGTGGCCTCCAGCTCCAGCGTTGTTGAGGACTTGGCTTGCTCGGCCCATGAAGTAGAAGACAACGCCTGCAGCACACAAATGGAAAGCAGAGTACGACGCATGAGGTGAAAACCTTTACGAATAGGCCAAAACGAAGGGCAAAGCCGCCAGTGAAAACGCGGCGCATGGTATACCGGCCTATTCGTAATTGAAACGTATTCTTATTTGTCCTGTTGGTCAGGGTGGGCGATCACGAAGTGCCGTGTCAGGCCACTGACGCGTTGAATGACAGATCGCTTTCGCGAGCCGGCTCGCTCCCACACCGTTTTGTGTGCTGATCGCTAATCCGGCAACCAGCACCAATCCCTGTGGGAGCGAGCCTGCTCGCGAATGCGCTGGGTCAGGCGATGGAAATATTGAACGTGCCGCCGTCTTCGCGAGCGGGCTCACTCCTACAGGGATCGCAGTGACAGGTTCAAACCCGCAACAATTGCCGGGTCATCGCCATCGAGGTCTCCAGCGACTGTCCGGTGCGCTGCAATTTGTTCAACAGGCTGGCGCCGAGCCACAGCTGATACAAAGTCTCGGCCAGATGCCGCGCATCGCCCTCGGGCAGGCTTTTATCGGCCTGGCCTTGTTCGATGCACACCGTGATGCGCGCGATGATGCGTTCGGCGCCATCGCGTAGGGTCAGGCGCATCGACTCGGACAAATCGGCGACTTCGGCGCTGAGTTTCACCACCAGGCATTCGTCGCCGTGGCCTTCCAGGGTGCAACGGTTCTGCCAGCCCTGCCAATAATCCATCAGCCGCTCGAACGCGCTCAGCCCAGGCAGCGTCAGACGGCGCTCCATGTCGGCAAGGTAGTCGACAAAGTAATCTTCGAGCAGCGCCTGACCGTACAACTCCTTGGATTTGAAGTAGTGGTAGAACGAGCCTTTGGGCACACCGGCGGTTTGCAGGATCTCGTTGAGGCCGACACTGGTGAAGCCCTTCTCGGCCATCATCCGGTGGCCGGTGTCGAGCAAGTGTTGGCGCGTGTCGTCAAAGGTCGGCTTCATGGTGCGGATAATTCCAGGCAATAGACCAGTCGTATAATTTTTACGAACGGGAGTTTGCCATATCCATCGACCAAAAACATTTCCTGAAAAAATTACTAGACGACTGGTCTAATTGGAAACTATGCTGCGCTCCGACACACCAAATTCATGCGGTGTCGACGCCGAGCGAATCCTTCGCCTCGTGCCGATGCCTGACCAACCCAGGGTGCACTATGAAAATCTTGATGGTTTTGACTTCTCACGATCAACTCGGCAACACCGGCAAAAAAACCGGCTTCTGGCTGGAAGAGTTTGCCGCTCCCTACTACGCCTTCAAGGACGCCGGCGCTGACGTCACGCTGGTTTCGCCCGCTGGCGGCCAGCCACCGCTCGATCCGAAAAGCGATGAGCCCGGTGCCCAGACTGCGGAGACGGATCGCTTCCGCGCTGATCCCGCCGCACAACAGGCACTGGCCAACACTGGCCGTCTGGCGGATGTCCGCGCTGACGATTTCGATGCGGTGTTTTACCCGGGTGGCCACGGCCCGCTGTGGGATCTGGCCGAAGACAAAGCTTCGATTGCGCTGATCGAAGCCTTCGACCGCGCCAACAAGCCCCACGGTTTTGTCTGCCATGCACCGGGTGTGTTGCGCCATGTTGTGCGAGCTGACGGCCAGCCAATTGTCAAAGACCGCGACGTCACCGGTTTCACCAATGCCGAAGAAGCCGCTGTCGGCCTGACTGATGTCGTGCCGTTCCTGATCGAAGACGAGTTCCAGCGTCTCGGCGGGCGCTATTCGAAAGTCGCTGACTGGCAGGTGCATGTAGTGGCCGATGGTCAATTGGTCACGGGCCAGAACCCAGCCAGCTCCGCCGCCGTGGCTGAGAAACTGCTGAAGTTGCTGGGCTGAATGCCCCCGCTGAACCGCAGCCAACGCCGAGTGCGCAGCGCCCGGCGTTGTTTTTTTGTCTCTTTACTAGTCGACCGGTCTAATCAGGCCCGAAACAAGGTACTCCATGAATAACAGCGCTTTCTTCACGCCCGCCAGACTGGGCAGTCTTACCTTGAAAAACCGCATCGTCCTGCCGCCCCTCACCCGCCAGCGCAGCACGCAGCCAGGCAACGTCGCCAACGAACTCATGGCCGCGTATTACCAACAGCGCGCCGGTGCCGGTTTGCTGATTACCGAAGGCACACAGATCGAACCGCGCGGCCAGGGTTATGCGTGGACGCCGGGCATTCATACCCCTGAGCAAATCGCCGGATGGCGCAAAGTCACCGAGGCCGTGCACGCGGTGGGTGGCGTGATCTTCGCTCAGCTCTGGCACGTCGGGCGTGTCTCCCACACGGCGCTGCAGCCCAATGGCGCGGCGCCGGTGTCGGCCTCTGCCGTGGCGACCGATCGGGTCAGCGTGTTTATCGAAACTGCGCCTGGTGCCGGTGAACTGGTGCCGCCGTCCGCACCGCGCGCGCTAAGCACCGATGAAGTGCAGGCATTGGTTCAGCTGTATATCCAGGCCGCACGCAACGCGATGGAGGCCGGTTTCGATGGCATCGAGCTGCACTGCGCCAATGGTTATCTGGTCAACCAGTTCATCTCCGCCCACAGCAACCGGCGCACCGATCAATACGGTGGCTCGCTGGACAATCGTCTGCGCTTTCTGCGTGAGGTGGTGGCCGGCGTCGCTGAGTGCATCGGCAAGGACAAGGTCGGCGTGCGTTTCGCGCCGCTGTTCACCACAACCGATGAAGCGCGGACTTACCTGGGCATGGTCGAAGATGATCCGCACACCACCTACATCGAAGCGATCAAGGTGTTGGAAAATGCGGGCATTGCCTACCTGTCCATCGCCGAGGCTGACTGGGACAACGCACCACAGATGCCGACGACGTTTCGCCAGGCCGTGCGCGAGACGTTCACTGGCGCGATCATTTACGCCGGCCGCTACACCGCTGAAACAGGCGCGCAATTGCTGGAATCGGGCCTGGCCGATCTCGTCGCGTTCGGCCGGCCGTTCATGGCCAATCCGGACCTGCCGGCGCGGATCGCCAATGGCTGGCCGCTGAATCCGCTGAACCCGGCGACGGTGTATGGCGGTGGTGCCGAGGGCTATATCGATTACCCGACGTATCCCGCCTAAGAATCCAACACAACCTCCCTGTAGGAGTGAGCCTGCTCGCGAAGGCGTCCTGTCAGCCGACGAATGTTCAAGGTGACCCACCGCATTCGGGAGCAAGCCCCCTCCCACAGTGGATATGTGGCAGGTCAGGGATCATGCGGCGTGTCCGAAATCTCTGTAGGAGTGCATGGCCATGATTACAGAAACCTAGACCGCATGGCGCTGGCCAAGCAAGATGCGCTGTGGCAGCGCGGGCAACGGCTGCTGGATAAACTCGATAACGGTGAGGCGTTCTGAGATGCTTCAGGCGTCTGCAGCCAAGCAATTTCGCCCTCCCGCTTTGGCGCGGTACAGCGCCTGATCGGCTGCCTCGATCATCGCAGGCACTCCGTTCAGATGCATGCCTGAAGCTGCCGCAACACCAATGCTCACACTCACCTGGCCAAAGGGACTGCCCGGATGGGCAATGTTCGCCTGCCGCAAACGTTCGAGCATCAGTTGCGCCACCACCGTCGCGCCAGCGCTGTCAGTGGTCGGCATGATCACGGCCATTTCCTCACCGCCATAACGCGCGACCAGATCCGACGGGCGCCGCACGCAGCTTTCAAGGATCTTGCTGACCGCTTGCAGACAGGCATCGCCGGCGACGTGGCCCAAGGCATCGTTGAATAATTTGAAGTGGTCGATATCGATCATCAGCAAGGCCAGCGAGGTTGCGTCACGCTGCGCCCGCCGCGCTTCAACCGCCAGCGTTTCATCGAAACAGCGTCGGTTGGCCAAACCGGTCAGCGCATCCTTCATTGCCAGCAATTCCAGCTGACGATTGGAGGCCAGCAACTGCTGCTGGGCATCGCGCAAGGCCTCCTCCGCCTCGGTACGCCGACGTATATCGAGGATCAAAAACCAGCCGATCAACCCGGTCAGTCCCAATAGCCCGACCACCACCACCGCCGACAACGCCGCCTCGATGCGCCACGCTGCCAGGGCTTCGTCCTTGCCCAGCGCAACGGTGGTAATCAACGGCAGGCTTTCGCTTTTGCGAAAGGCGTAGAGCCGCTCGACGCCGTCCAGGCTGGAGGTGTACGAGGCGGTGCCGACCGAGCGGTCGACAAGGTATTTAGCGTAAATCGGCGATTTGGAAAAGTTGCGGCCCATGTCCTGCTCGCGGAACGGATAGCGCACCAGCAGCGTGCCGTCGGTGTACGACAGACCTATCGCGCCGTCCTGGCCGACGTCGAGTTTGCCGAACACACGGAGAAAGTTTTCCACCCCCAGTGTCACCGAGACGACGCCGGCAAACTGTCCCTCGGCGTCGCTGAAACGGCGGCTGATGGTCACAACCCATTCGAGATTGGAACGGCTCTGGATCGGCGGTCCAATGAACGGCTCGCGGCTCGGGTCGTCACGATGGTGGATGAAATAGGCGCGGTCGCTGCTGTTGGCGCCTGCGGGAATCGGCCGGTTGGAAGACATCAGCCAGTGCCCATGCCGGTCATAAATGGTGATGCCGCTGAGCTGCGGCATCAGCGACTGCTGGCTGTCGATCAGGGTCTTGATGCGCTGGATCTGCGCCGGGCCGTTGCCCTCCGCTTCCAGGCGTTCGACCAGCCCGAGCAACAGCAGTGAACTTTGCCGGACGATGCCTTCGGTGTAGGTGTTGAGCGCCTGGGTCAGGTTCAGACCATGCACGTTGACCTCGGCCAATGCGCGCTCACGCGAGGACCAGACTTTCCAGATCGTCAGCGAAGTCAGGGAGCAGCCAATGACCAACAGCAGGAGCATTACAAGACGGGTATCACGCTTCACGACAGTACCTTAAGGAAGTCCGGTTTCCATTCCAGCCATCAATCGAACATCGGCACTGACCGCGGCCACGTGTTCCGTGGCGCAAGCATACAAGCAGTCTGAAGCGGCTGCAGCAACAGAGTGTGCAGCGGGTTGGCCGGCGCTACGCGGCGGGTGTGGCCGGGGCCACGGGATTGAGGATTTCCAGCAGAAAATCGATGAATACGTTGATTCGGCTGGAGCCACGGTGGTTGGGCAAATACAGTGCGTTGATGCAACTGCTGGCGCTGCCGGGATTGACCTCGTAGTGCTCAAGCAAGCGAATGAGGCGCCCGGCGGCAACATCGTCGCGCACCAGCCAGTCAGCCAGCAGCGTCACCCCGCCGCCACCGATGGCGGCTTCGCGCAGGATGTCGGCGTTGTTGCTTTGCAGACGCCCATGGACGTTGAGTTGAATGGGCGCTTCGTCACTCTGGAAGGTCCAGTGGTGATGACTGCCGCCGTAATCGAAACGCAGGCATTGGTGTTCGAGCAGATCCCGGGGATGAGCCAATACGGCGCTGCGCGCCAAGTAATCCGGACTGGCGACAACCCAACGCTGGAACTGCCCGACGCGTTTGCTGACGATGTCCTCGCTGACCACCGACGAACCCAGGCGCACTGACACATCGATCTGCTCGCTCAGCAAATCGCTGACCTGATCGCTCAACGACAGGCTGATCTCCAGCCCCGGATGGCGCTCGAGCAAACGGCTCAGGTGCGGCGCGATAAGTCGACGACCGAACTCCACTGGCACGCTGATGCGCAATCGCCCCTGTGCGTCGCTGCCGCGGTCGGCCACTACCGCATCGGCTTCATCGATGGCATCGAGAATCGCCACGGCCTTCTCGAAATAGGTCTGGCCAGCGACGGTCACGCTGGTGTTGCGTGTGGTGCGATTGAGCAGGCTGGCGCCCAATTCGTGTTCCAGCCCCGCCACTTGCCGTGTCACTGAAGACGTCGAGATCCCGAGTTTGCGCGCCGCCGAGGAATAACCCCCGCAGCGCACGGTTTCAACAAACATCTTCAAGGCCAGCAACTTGTCCATAAGCGGAGTCCGGTGGTGAGGGAGCACCGGTGATTGTGCATCAGCGTTGGCCACACGTCTTGTACCGGCGTGCTTGGCGGCGTCTGGCGTGGGAAACAATTGCATCCTGGCATACCTCAAACCTGTGGGAGCGGGCTTGCTCGCGAAGGCGGCGTGTCAGTCAACAAATGTGCCAGCTGACCCACCGCTTTCGGGAGCAAGCTCCCTCCCACAGTAGTTATGTGGTGGGACGCGAGCAGGCGGTGCACTCGCCCCCCCTGTGGGAGTGAGCCTGCTCGCGATAGCAATCTGTCAGTTGATACAGAGTTGACTGACACTCCGCCATCGCGAGCGGGCTCACTCCTACATGGGTCTTGTGCAGTTCTTGAAATTCAAGTCCGGTCAGCCTTGCGGCCCAGGAACAACGCCAGCGCCAGCGCCGGCAGCACCGCCACCAACACGGCCGACAGGTTCCAGCCAAAATGCTCGTACAGCGGACTGGCGATCAGGGAGCCGAGGGCGCCGCCGACGAAGATGCTGGTCATGTACACCGCGTTGAGGCGCGCACGGCTGTGCGGATCGAGGGCATACACCTCACGCTGGCCAAGCACCATGTTCAGTTGCACGGCAAAATCCAGCAGCACCGCGCACACCACCAGCCAGACATAGCCGCTGCCCGGAAGCGCCGCGATCAACAGCGACACGGGCGCCAGCAGCAGCGCCACCAGCGTCCCGCGACGAGCATGCCCGGCATCGGCCAGACGCCCGGCAATCGGCGCCGCAATCGCCCCGACCGCACCGACCAAAGCAAAGATCGCCACCTGCGCCAGGGTAAAACCGTGATGGCGCATCAGCTCAATCGGCGCGAGGGTCCAGAACAGGCTGAAGCTGGCAAACAGCAAACCCTGATACAGCGAACGCTGACGCAACAGCGAATAGCGCCGGGCCAGGGCGAACACCGAACCGATCAACGCGACGTAGGTGGCTTTGTGCGTCGGCACCCGACGCGGCAGCGCCACAGCGGTAATCAATGCGATAACGGCCATCAGTGCCGCGGCGCTGTAAAACACCCCGCGCCAGCCGAACACTTCAACCAGCAGGCTCGACAGTGGCCGCGACAACAGAATCCCCAGCAACAGGCCGCTCATGATATTGCCGACGACTCGGCCACGGCTGGCTTCCGGCGCCAGATGCGCGGCCAGCGGCACAAGAATCTGCACGGCCACCGAGGTCAGGCCGATCAGCAACGACAACAGCAGAAACAGCGACGGCGAATGGGTCAGGCCGGCGCACAACAGCGTGACGCTCGCGGCCAGGGTGAAGCCCACCACCAGACGGCGGTTCTCCATCAGATCGGCCAGCGGCACCAGTAGCAACAAACCCAGCGCATAGCCGAACTGCGTCAGCGAAACGATCAGGCTGGCATTGGCGCTGGACAGGCCGATCTGTGGCGCGATCAGTTCGACGATGGGCTGCGCGTAATACAGATTGGCCACAACCGCGCCGCAGCAGAAGGCCAGAAACGCGACCATCAGGCCGGACAGTGAAGCAGGCTGTTCGGCCTGAGCCGCAACGGCAGGATTGCCCGTAAGCATGGTGACACCTCGTTGAGTTCGGGAAAGTTGCGCCAAGGCTACGGTCAGCCGACGGCAACGAGAATCCGTGCGCCGGGCAACGCACTGATGCGCCAGGCGCAACGTTGCTTTCGACGCAACGCGCTGTTGCGTGGACCGGTGATTCTCCGCCGCAAGTGCCTTCTCTACGCTTTGGCCCCAGGCGCAGACGTCCACGTCGGCGCCCTTCCCCGGCTGCTACAAGGAGCGTTTCCATGACCCGTACTTCACTCGTCCTGCCACTGCCCGCCGCGTTTTCCTGCCGACCATGAACAGTCATTTGCTCAAATCCAGAACCCTGTGGGTCAGCGTCGCCGTGCTCGCGGTGATCGGCCTGATCGGCGCCGTCGCGCTGATGTGGCGCCCGGCGATCGCACCGATCAAAGGCCCCACCTCATTCGATGCTGCACAATTGCAACGCGGCGCGCGGGTGGTCGAGGCCGGTGATTGCGCGGTGTGCCATACCCGCCCCGGCGGCGAATACCTGGCCGGCGGGCTGCCGTTAGTGACGCCGTTCGGCACGCTGTACAGCACCAACATCACCCCGGATGCGCAGACGGGTATTGGCGAGTGGTCGCTGCCGGCTTTCGAAAGGGCGATGCGCGAAGGCATTGCCCGCGACGGCCATTTTCTCTATCCGGCCTTTCCCTATGTGCACTACCGGCGCATGAGCGCAGCGGACATCGCCGACGCCTACGCCTACTTGATGAGCGGCCCCGCCGTACACGCTCCGGCGCGGCAGAACCAGATGAATTTCCCGATGAACATACGTCCACTGGTGTCGTTCTGGAACCTGCTGTTTCTGCATGGCGAACCGTTGACGCCGATGGCCGAACACAGCGCGGCGTGGAATCGCGGACGCTATCTGGTCGACGGCCCGGGTCACTGCGCCGGCTGCCATTCGCCGCTGAACCTGATCGGCGCGGAGAAATCCTCGGAATATCTTCAGGGCGGCAGCGTCGATGGCTGGAACGCGCCGCCGCTGGTGGGCCTGGGCCAACGCGCCAACCCGTGGAACCCTGAGCAATTGGTCGGCTACCTGCGCGCCGACGTCGTCGATGGCCACGGCACGCCGGCCGGCCCGATGCGTCCGGTCAGCCTGAGCCTGGCGCGTCTGCCGGCCAGTGAAGCCGAGGCGATTGCCGAGTATCTGCTGAGCCTGCAAAGCCCCCACGCAGTAACGGAAACCACCGCGAAAAAGCAGCCGAGTAGCCCAGCGGATCACACAACCGGCGCCCAGCTCTTCAGCAGCGCCTGCGCCGGATGCCACGCCCCCGCCGCGCCAATGCGTGAGATCGACGGACGCCCGGGCCTGCAAAACACCTCGGCGTTGCAAGCCGCCAGTTCCCGCAACTTCCTCAAGACCGTGCTCGAAGGCGTGCCCGCCATTCCCGGCTCGCCCGGCCCGGTGATGCCGCCGTTCGCCGCCAGCCTCGACAACGCCCAACTCGCCGCCCTCGCCGCTTACCTGCGCCAGCAAGCCAGAGCCGATCAGCCGTGGGCCGACCTCTCTTCCACTATTGAAGCGTTACGTCAGGAGACGAAATGAGCCAGATCACCCTCAACGTCAATGGAGCCACCCAAGCGCTGGAGCTGGAGCCGGACATGCCGCTGCTGTACGCGCTGCGCAATCACTTGAACCTCAACGGCGCCAAGTACGGCTGCGGCTTGGGCCAGTGCGGCGCCTGCACGGTGATTGTTGACGACCAACCGGTGTTCGCCTGCCTGACGCCGTGCGCAGGTCTTGAAGGCAAAAAGATTCGGACCGTGGAAAGCCTCGGCAGCGCAGAAAAACCCGGCGCACTGCAAGCGGCGTTCATCGACAAGCAGGCGGCGCAATGCGGCTACTGCATCGCCGGCATGTTGATGCGCGCACAGTCGTTGCTTGAACGCGATCCGCATCCGGATGAGCCAACCATCCGCGAGCACATGGCCGGCAATTTGTGCCGCTGCGGTACGCATCTGCGCATCATCGAGGCGATCAAACAGGTGGCCGGGCACAACGGGAGCCTGTCATGAGCGAATCAAACGGCTTGAACCCCAGCCGCCGAGCCTTCCTGCGCGGTGGCGCGTTGCTCATGGCGTTCACGCTGATGCCAGTGGCGCGGCGTACTTTGGCCGACAGCGAAGTCGACACTCTCGGCACCGTGGTGCTGGCCCCCGATCTGCCGGGCAGTCTGCGCACCAACCCTTACCTCGACGCCTGGATTCGCATCGGCGCCGACGGTATCACCGTGTACACCGGCAAGGTTGAACTGGGCACCGGTGTGAAAACCGCGCTGCTGCAAATCGCCGCTGAACGTTTGCAAGTGCCTGCGAGCGCGATCAACTTGCTCACCGCCGACACCGCGCTGACGCCCAACGAAGGTTACACCGCCGGTAGCCACAGCATTTTCGACAGCGGCACCGCGCTGTACAACGCCGCCGCGCAGGTGCGCGAAATGCTCGTCGATGCCGCCGCACGCAATTGGCAAATCGATGCAGCATTGCTGAACACCCGCGACGGCGTGATCGAAGGCCCGGCCGGGCAACGGATGACTTACGCCGACGCGGTCGGCCATGTCGATGTGCACCAATACGCCAAGGCGCAGTCACCGACGATGGCGGCGGCCGACTTCAAACTGATCGGGCATAACTTGCCGCGTCTGGACATCCCGGGCAAAGTCAGCGGCGGCGCGGCATTCGTGCAGGACATGCGCTTGCCGGGCATGCTGCATGCGCGGGTGATCCGCCCGCCGCGCCCGGGCTGCACGCTGCAAGCATTCGATGCCGCGCCCATCGAAGCGCTGAACGGCGTGGTCAAGGTGATCCGCGATGGCAGCTATCTGGCCGTGGTCGCCCGGGATGAATGGCAAGCGATCAAGGCCATGCGCAGCGGCATTGAAAGTGCCAAGTGGAACGGCGGCGAGGCCATTCCCGAGGCCGCCGGGATTCATGATTTGCTCAAGCGCTTGCCCTCCAAGCGCTATCCGATCAGCCATAGCGGTTCGCCCAACGGCGCCGCCGATGTGCGATTCAAGGCGCGGGTGACCAAGCAATACCTGATGCACGGTTCGATCGGCCCGTCCTGTGCGGTGGCCTGGTTCAAGGACGGCGTGCTCACGGTCTGGACCCATACTCAGGGCGTCTATCCGCTGCGCGCCGGCATCGCCGAAATGCTGCGCCTGCCGCCAGAACGCGTGCGCTGCATTCATACCGAAGGCTCAGGCTGTTACGGCCACAACGGCGCCGATGATGCCGCCGCTGATGCCGCATTAATCGCCATGCGCCTGCCCGGCACGCCAGTGCGCGTGCAATGGATGCGCGAGCAGGAAAATCTCTGGGAGCCGTACAGTTCGGCGATGGTCACAGAGGTCGACGCTGGCCTCAGCCAGGGCCGTTTGCAGGACTGGAACTACGAGCTTTGGACGACGCCACACAACGAACGCATCGTCAATGCCGGGCGCCTGTTGCCAGCGCGCTTGTTGGCCAAACCATTCGCCTCGGCGCCCTCGGTGCCGATCGCCCAGCCCGAAGGTGACGGCGATCGCAACGCGGTGCCGCTGTACGATCTGGGTTCAACGCAGATCAACATGAACTTCGTCACCGAAATGCCCTTTCGCACCTCGGCCATGCGCTCGCTGGGCGCGCACATCAATATTTTCGCTATCGAGGCGAGTATCGATGAGTTGGCGATCAAGGCCGGCATCGATCCGCTGGCGTTGCGTCTCGCGCACCTGAGCGACCCGCGCGCCCGTGCGGTGATCGAGCGTGTGCGTGACGAAATCGGCTGGCCGCACAAAAGCAGCGAGCCCGGCGCGGGGATCGGTTTCGCCTTCGCCCGCTATAAAAACATCATGGGTTACTGCGCCATCGCGGTGAAGCTGTGGGTGCATCCGCAGACTGGCGACATCCGGGTCGATCATGTGGTGACGGCGGTGGACGTCGGCCAGATCGTCAGCCCCGATGGCCTGCGCAATCAGGTCGAGGGCGGCATCGTGCAGTCGGCGAGCTGGACGCTCTATGAAAAAGTCGCCTACGACGCCGGCGGCATTCGCAGCTACGACTGGAGCGGCTACCCGATTTTGCGCTTCACGCAGTTGCCGAAAAAAGTCGACGTGCACTTGCTCGATCAACCGGGAGAACCTTTCCTCGGTGCCGCTGAAATCGTTCAAGGACCGATGGCCGCCGCCCTCGGCAATGCGCTCGCCAACGCCACGGGCCGGCGCTGGCTGAACCTGCCGCTGACCCGCTCCAGCCAACCCGCCTGAACCCCGCCCGCGTTCATCGCCGATGAGCGCGGGCGCCGTTGCGTTGCGCGCAAAACTGCGTAGCGCCGGCCACGGATTATCAGCCCCGCGCCCCCCGGTTAAGTTACCTGCACTGCGAGCGGCACCTGGCTGCCGCGCTTGAACCCAACTCATCGAAAACCGGAGCTACCCATGACCCGTCGCCTGTTTCAACCGATCGCACTTGGCCCTTACACCCTTGCCCACCGCGTGGCGATGGCGCCGCTGACCCGCTCGCGCGCCGGTCAACCGGGCGACGTCCCGACCGCGATGAACGCCGAGTATTACCGCCAACGCGCCAGTGCCGCACTGATCATCACCGAGGCCACGCAGATTTCTCAGCAAGGCCAGGGTTACGCGTGGACGCCAGGTATTTACACCGACGAGCAAGTCCAGGCGTGGCGTGAAGTCAGCACGGCGGTGCACGAGGCGCACGGTCTGATCTTCATGCAGCTGTGGCACGTCGGCCGCGTATCGCATCCGAGTTTCCAGCCGGACGCCGGTCTGCCCGTTGCACCGAGCGCACTGCCAGTGCCGGGCAAGACCTTTATCGTCGACGACGAAGGCCATGGCGTCTGGGGCGATGTGCCGGTGCCACGTGCGCTCGAAACAGCGGAAATCGCCGACATTGTCGAAGACTATCGCCGCGCCGCACGCAATGCGTTGAACGCCGGGATGGACGGCGTGGAAATCCATGCCGGTAATGGTTATCTGCTCGATCAATTTCTCAACAGCAACAGCAACCAGCGCAATGACGGCTATGGCGGCAGCGTGGAGAACCGCGCGCGCTTTCTGCTCGAAGTGGTTGCAGCCGTCGCTGACGAAGTCGGTGCCGAGCGCGTTGGCGTGCGCCTGACGCCGATGGGCCGCTTTATGGGCATGGGCGATGACACGCCCGAAGCGACATTCGGTTATCTGGTCGAAGCGCTCAATCAGTGGAATCTGGCGTACCTGCACCTGGTCGAGCCGGCCATGGTCGGCACGGTCAAGGACGAACACTTCGATCCGCGCTGGGACGCAATCATCGCCCAGTTGCGCAATACCTGGAACGGCGTGTTGATCCTCGCTGGCGGGTATGACGCAGCGTCCGCCGAGCAGGCGCTGATCGCCAATCGCGCCGACCTCATTGCCTTCGGCCGGCCGTTTCTGGCCAATCCGGACCTGCCGCGTCGTCTGCGCGATGGCCTTGAGCTGAACACGCCGGATCCGAGCAGTTTCTTCGGCGGCGATGAGCGCGGTTACGTCGACTACCCGTTCCACGCCTGAGGTCCGGCCTTCATAACTTTTAAGGTTTGTTTAAGGACTTTAAATGTCGCCCGCGGCCAGACTTTCCCCATCGATCAGGAGAGCCGCCATGAACCCGCAATCGGAGAAGTCAGACCCGCCCTGCCACCTGGCGCGCCCATTGGGCGCGCTGTCCGGCTGGCAGGAGCGTCGTGCCAAGGCCTACATGCTGCGCGACGTGAGCCGCAGCTTGCGCGTCAGCGAAATCGCTGAACATTGCAATTTGTCGCGCAGTCATTTTTCCCGGGCGTTCAAGATTGTCACCGGCTGCTCGCCACAGGAATGGATGCTGAAGATGAAGATCGACAAGGCGAAGGCTTTGTTGCTGACCTCGATGGCGATTACCGACATTGTGTATGAGTGCGGTTTTTCCGATCACTCGCACTTCACGCGCACGTTCGGGCGGTTGGTGGGAATGCCGCCGAAGGTTTGGCGTCAGGCCGTGTGTGGTGCGCGGCTGGCGGTGGTTGATGGCGATACGTGGCGGCTCAACGAGGGTTTGCTCAATTCGACGGTCTTGAAGCATTCGACGGAACTGCGGCCTTGATTTGATCTTCAAAGCGTTTTGTTCACTCCTCCCTTTTGGGCCGCGTTACCGCGGCCTTTTTTTTCGCTAGTCAGCCAGCACGCGCGTCGGGAGAGACTAGCGGCGTTCGAGCCTGGCACCCGATGCGAGCGGCAGCCTGAAACAAATCCGCGCACCCGCCTCGCTGTCCTCCACGCGCAACGTCCCGCCATGGGCGCCAATCACCGTCCGGCAAATCGCCAGGCCCATGCCCATTCCACTGCCCTTGGTGGTGAAGAACGCATCAAAAATCTCCTCACGCTGATGCTCGGCGATCCCCGGTCCACTGTCCTGAAAGCACACGCAGACCTGCCCATCGCTGATCGTCGATTCGATACTCAAGTGTCCGTCAGCAACGCCATGCCCGGCCATCGCCTCCAGTGCGTTAAGGATCAGGTTATAAATCACCTGCTGAATCTGCACCCGATCCCCCAGCACCGGCTCAGCAGCATTGAGTTGCGTGTGCAAGGTGACGCTACGGTTGTGCACGTCGCTGGCCGTCAGTTGCACGACCTCACCAATCAACGCATCAATCGACACTGGCAGCCGCTGCAACGGCGCCTGTTTGGCCAACGCACGCAAGGCCTGAACGATCTCAGTGGCCCGCGCGCTGTCGGAACGGATATCCTCCAGGCCCTGAATCGCTTCGGTCAGATCCGGCGTGTCGCGCTTGAGCCAGCGCAAGCTCGCCGAGGCATTGGAAGAAATCCCCAGCAGCGGCTGGCTGATTTCGTGGGCAATCGAGGCCGACAACTCGCCCATCATTTTCAGGTGCGAGTTACGCGCCAGTTCCGCCCGCGAACTGCGCAAGTCGGCTTCCATTTGCGCGCGCAAGCGATTGTCTTCGACCAGTTGCGCGTAGAGACGCGCGGTTTGCAGCGACACCGCTGCCTGCGAGGCGAGGATTTCCAGCATGGTCAGGCGTTCGGCACCGAACAGCTTGGGCACCAGACTGTTCTCCAGGTAAACCAGGCCAATCAGCGCACCTTGCTTGAGCAGCGGCAGGCACATCATCGAGCGCGTCTGCCGCTGGTGCAGGTCGGCGCTGTAGGCTTCGGGGCAATCGGCGCGGGCATCGTCGAGCACCAGCGGCGTGCGGGTGCGCATGGTGGCGTTGAGCACTGAAACCGGCGCAATGTGCTCCAATGAGCGGTCGTTGTCCTGACTGACCCGCACATTGCCTGCTTCCACGTGCGCAGCGGCGGCCAGTTGCAGCTCACCCTCGGCGACCAGCAGCAACGCTCCCTGATCGGCGCCGGCCTGGATCATCAAGTGATTCATCAGGGTTTCGACCAGCCGATCCAGCAACACTTCTTGCGAAACCGCGCGGGCCGCTTCAATCCCGACCTCCAGATCAAGGCGCCCGCGCGTCACCGGCGTTACGGTTTCCAGCGAGTGCTCGCGGGCGAGAAACGGGTGCAGTGCTTCGAGCTGCCGCGCCTTGGCTTCAGCCCCCCACAGTCCATAGCAGTCGCGGGCGACACGCAGGTGATGATGCATGCCGGAGACCAGGCCATTGAATCGGCAGACCTCGGCCAGTTGTTCATGGGCCAGTGCTTGCTCATGGATAAACCCGGCGGCGGCCGCGGCAATCTGCGACTGGTCGAAGCAGCGAATGGCAACCAGCCCCTCACCGCGAACGCGGGCCATTGCACCTTCGATCAGCAGCAGTTTGTTGCTGAATGTCGATGGATTGAGCTCAACCCACGGCAAAAAGCGCTGACGTTGCTGCGCCAGTTTCTCCAGCTTTTCGGCAACAGAACCCGGTGCCTCGGGACTGGCCAGCGCCAGGCTGTAAAACAGGTAGTATTGGGCCAGATCGATGTGCGCCGGCAACGACCAGGTCAGCGCCTCGGCCGCTTCAAAGCGTCGCAACGCATAGCGCACATCGCCGAAATAGAACGCCGACATGCCTGAGTACAACCACCGCCAGAACAGCGTGGGCTGCGAAACACGCTCACGATCGAGCGGGCCGAAGCGGTCATGTTCCAAGGTATCCAGTTCGCTGATCGAGCGAGGCTCAGGTCCGTTGCGCAAGTCACTGGCGAACGTCTGTTGCGCCAACAGAATGCGCTCAATGTCGATGTAGTGAAACTGCCGCACCCAGCTCAGGCCGAGGTCCAGCTCGTTCACCACACTGTGCAGCGGTTCGCCCATGAACAGCAGATCCGAGCCGATGTGATTACAGGCATAACACGACATGCCCAGGTCGCCACCGGCCTGGCCGCACTCAAACGCGGCGAAGGCTTTTTGTCGGGCATAGGTCATTGGCCGGGTCCACGGGCTGACCTGATCAAGCGCCACCAGCGTGCCGGCGCGCCCGGCTTCATAGCCGTGCAGGTCGGTGAGTGCCAAGGCCAGTTCGGCGAAAGCGACGCCGTCGACGTACTCGCCATAGCGGTCGGCGATCATTACGCCGTACCAGGCAAAACCATAGCCGCTGCTCGGCGTGGTGCCGTGCAGCAAGGTCAGTTCGACCATCTTCGCCAAGTGCAGAAAGGCAATATCGTCCTGCACGAAGAAGGAAGCGATCAGCGTGCTCAGCAGCTGCATTGCCACTTCGATTTGCGGGTCGCAAGCCTTGGGCAGCGCGGTCAGTTCAGCAATGCGCCGTGCGCCGACCAATTGCCGAACCCGCTCGAACGCTTCGCCCACTTGCGCCTTCGATGGCCGGCGCTGCAAGGCAATGCCCAGCAGTGCGAGCCCGTCCAGCGCTTCGCTGATCGCGCCATGATAATCGGAGTCCAAGGTGCGCAGGGTCGCCCGCAGACGATAGGTTTTGGCTTGGTCCAGCGCGGTACCGGCGTGGCACAGACAGTCATCAAGGCGCTGTTGCGCACCCGGCAGATCCGCCAGCAACATCGCGCATTCGGCCGCCAGCCAGCGCGCGGCGAAGGCTTGCGGGTAGAGCTGCGACCATCCCGCGTCGCCCAGCAAGCGCTCGGCAGTGCGCAGATAATCCACGGCCTGCTCGACAGCCGCGGTGTCGCGGGCGCGCTCGGCGGCCTCGACCAACAATTGAATGAAATCGGCGCGCCGGGGTTCTTGCAGACCATCAACCTGACTGCGCTGAATCTGACTGGCAATGTCGAACACCCGCGCCTGACGCTGCTCGCCCCAGTGATCGAGCATGGCGCCGGCAATGCGCGCATGCTCGGCGGCGCGCCCCTCCGGTGCTGACAGGGCGGCGGCCGCCTCCAGCACGCGGTCGTGGGGAAAGACCAGTTGGCCCGGTTCGCGTAGAAGAAGCCCGGTGCCGACCAGATAGTCCACGTCACGCGGCCATTGCGCGGGATCGCCCGGCAGCAAACGGCGCAACAGTGCGTCGTCACAGCGGCCACCGACATAACCCGCCGTGCGCAGCACTTCCCGGGCACTGGCCGGCAGACGCTGCAAGCGTTGCACCATCAACTCGGCGACATTATCGGCGTAGCGGTAGCCGTCCACGTCACCCTGATTCCAGACCCAGTGCCGCGTCCCGGCATCGAAACGCAGCAGGCGCTCATCGACCAAGGCGCGCGCCACCTGACTGACGAACAACGGATTGCCAGCGGTTTTGAAATGCACGACAGAGGCCAGCGCCGGGAGGTTGTCGACGTCGGCATCGAGTTCGACAGCCATCAGTTGCGTGACGGCCTGCACCGACAGCGGGCCTAACTCAAGGTCGGTGACTGGCAACGCCGGGGCTGCGCGTAGCTGATCAAGCCATCCGCCCTCGCCGTTCGGCAACTCGCCTTCGCGATACGCGAGAATCAGCAGTAAATGCCGCGTTGGCCGGGCAATGAAGGCTTGGAGAAACGCTTGGGTCGAATCGTCGGCCCACTGCACATCATCGATGAACAGCAACAGCGGATGCCCCGGCTGGGCGAAGACCTCCAGCACATCGAGCAGCGCCCGATTGACCCGGTCGAGGGCATGACGCGCCGGCATGTTCGGCAGTTCGGTGGTGGCGCCGATCAGCAATTCGGCTTCTGGCGCCAGGTCCACCAGCAAACGGCCACGGCCCTTGAGGGTTTCACTCAGTTGCTCGCTCAGGGCCTGCAAGGCCAGCCCGGGCTTGGCCAACACCTGGCTGATCAGCGAGCGGAAAATCTGTGCCAGTGGCGCAAAAGGCCGATTGTTCTGCGCCAGATCCATTTTGCCGGTGGCCCAGTAACCGGGCGCTTGCGTGCGCAGGCCTTGCTGGATCAGCGCCGACTTGCCCGCCCCCGGCGCGCCGGCGACCAGCAGCACGCGAGCCGTGCCGTCGCTGCGCACGCGCTGGATCTGTTCCAACAGTTGCGCGCGTTCGCCATCGCGGCCAAACAGCACGTCACCGCGCGTGGCCGCCGCCCGCGCATCGAAGGCACCGAGGCGGAACGGCTCGATCTGGCCCTTTCGCTGCCACTGGCGTAGACACCAGTCAAGGTCGGCGGCCAGCGATTCGAGACTCTGATAACGCGCGTCCGGCTCCTTGGCCAAGCCTTTGAGCAACACATGGCAAATGCCTTGCGGCAGTTCGGGAATATAGTCGGCCGGCGACAACGGCTCGACGGCGGCGTGCACATGCAGCCATTGCGACGCATCGCGAGCGGTCAGCGGCGGGCGACCGGTCAGGGCCTCATAGAGGATGGCCGACAGCGCATACACATCGCTGCGTTCATCGACGTTGACGCCATCGCGCTGCAGCTGTTCCGGCGCCAGATAAGGCCAGTGCTCGGGACTTGGCAGTTCAGCGACCGGCGTTTCCTGCGCCTGAATGTGGAAGCCCATCAGCCTGACGCTGTCGTCCGCGCCGACCATCAGATGCCACGGCAATAGAAATCCCTGTGGCAGCGAGCCTGCTCGCGCAGGGGTCATTTGAGCCGACATCTCTGTTGCCGGATCCACCGCTTTCGCGAGCAGGCTCGCTCCCACAGGGTTTGGCGGGGGGCCGGGATGGCGAGTGTGGGCCAGAGCAGTGGCAGCCGCGACGGCGATATTCAGCACTCGACCGAGCGGCAGGCCGGCGGCGTCGATCAGTCCAGCCAGCGGCGTGCCCCAGTGCGGATAGACCAACACGGGACCGTCGGCCGAACGAACAAGCGCCAACGGGTTGATCGCCCACTGCGAGGGCAACTGCACATGGAGACCGCGCTCCAGCCGCTTGCACAGCGCCGGTCGTTGAATCGGCGCGCGCACGGCGAACCACGCCTCGCCCGAGCGGCTGTCCTGGAGGGTGAACCAGGTCAGCTCATGGTCGCGGCGCAACAGGCTGAACCGGCAATCTTCAAGCCACGCGTCATCGAGCGCCGGGGCATCGTTAGCGCAGGAAACTGCAGGCAAAGAGGGCTGGCCGGGCATACACATTCACCACTGGAAATGGAATTCAGGCTGGTGACGAAGTATACGCAGCGGTTTTTGCAAAAGGGCCAGCCGCTGCGCCGATGTCCGTCGACGGCCTCAAGATGGCCGTCCAGAGCCTTGCACCGGCTCACGTGGTGCTCTGAAAGCGCGCGTCTTATCCCTCGGGATAATTGCTTTATCGCAAGCCGTCCCCTAGCGTACGAGCCAGATAACCCGGCGCCCCGCCTTCTCCTTTTCACCGCGACGCAGAGGCCTGCATGATCCGACTCGGCCAAGCCACGATTTCCCTGGAACGGCGCGAAGCCTTTCTCGATGGCCGGCCCCTGCGCGTGGGCGGGCGGGCGTTTGAAATACTTTCGGTGCTGATGCAGGCCGACGGGCGGATCGTCAGCAAAAACGAACTGATCAATCAGGTCTGGCCGGACATCGTCGTCGAAGAGAACAATCTGCAGGTGCAGATTTCCTCGCTGCGCAAACTGCTCGGGGAAAAAGAAATCATCCAGACGGTTCCCCGTCGAGGTTACCGATTATTGAAAGACCACGAACCCAAACTGCCCGTGTTCACTGCCCTGGCCTCGGCGCCGATCGTGGCGCAGCCGCCGCCGATCGAGGCGCACTCGGTGCCGGTATTTATCGTCGACGATGAGGCCTGCGTGCGCACCGCACTGAGCCGGTTGTTGCGCGCCGAAGGCATCGGGCACCGGATTTTCCGGTCGGCCGAAGAACTGCTCGAGGCCAACCTCGACAATGGCCCGGCGTGCCTGCTGCTCGACGTCAGTCTGCCCGACACCACAGGTTTGCAGTTGCAGGCGGCACTGAACGAGCGCGGCCATCCGTGGCCGGTGATCTTCATGACCGGCCACGGCACCATTCCGATGTCGGTGCAGGCCATGAAGGCCGGCGCCGTGGAGTTTCTGACCAAGCCGTTCAATGACGATGAACTGCTGGGTGTTTTGCGCAGCACCCGTCAGCACGCAGCGACGGCGTTCGATCAGTGGCAACGGGTTCAACACGTCCGGCAACTGGCGGGGCAGCTGACGCCGCGTGAACGCGAGGTGCTGCCGCTGATCGTCGGCGGTCTGTCGAACAAACAGATCGCCAACCAGTTGGGCACCAGTGAAGTGACCGCCAAGGTTCATCGCAAGCACATCATGGCGAAGATGCAGACCCGCTCGCTGGTCAATCTCGTCGAACTCTACGGACTGATCAGCGCTGCGCCTTCGCCTGGCCCATCGAGCCTGTCGTGAGCGGCGTGGCAGGTCGCCCGACGGCGGCCGACAGCGCCCGCCCGACCATCGTCTGTATCGTTGACGACGACGCTTCCGTGCGCAAAAGCCTGTCGAACCTGCTGCGTTCGGTTGGCTACCGCGCGCAGGTCTATGCCAGTGGCGAAGCGTTTCTGGCTGAAGCCGATCTTGCTGACATCGCTTGCCTGCTGCTGGATCTGCGCATGCCCGGTCTTTCCGGCATCGACGTGATGCGCGCGTTGCTCGACAGGCCCCGACAGTTTCCGGTGATCTGCATGTCGGCCCATTGGGATGAGGCAGCAGTCGCCGAGACCGGGCATTACCAGGCGTTCGAGTGTCTGTGCAAACCCTTTGACGAAGAGCTGCTGCTGGTGGCCCTCGACAGGGCACTGCATCGCCAGCACTGAAACCATCAGCTTTCCTGCGTGGCGTCTTGCGGCGATTCGATGACCGGCAACGAAGCCGTCATTTCGGCGTGACACACCGCGAGGATTTCATCGGCCAGCGCTGAGTCGTCCGGGCACGCCCGCGAGAGCATGATCGCGCCGACTGCGCGGGCCAACAGGTCGATCATTCTGGTTCTGCCCTCGCCTGCCGGCGCATCCGCTGCATGCGGATATTTGTCGCCGAGCGTCTGCAACGTGCGCTCGATGCCGTCGGCGAAGGCTGACTTCAAATCGCCCGACTGACGCGCCGCGTCGCCACACAGCGCCGCCATGGTGCAACCGGTGGCGCGGCCGTCACGATGCTCGCGCGACACGTACATATCGATGAAATCCTGCACGCTCAACGCCTCGGCGCTGGTCAGTGACCGCGCCAGGCTGTTGGCCGACGCTTCGGCCATCAGATCGGCCTTGGAGCCGAAATGTTTGTAGAAACCGCCATGGGTGAAACCAGCGGCCGCCATCAGGTCAGCCACGCCGACCCCGTCATAACCGCGTTCGCGGAACATCACTGAAGCCGTTTCGACAATGTGCTCCCGATTGGCCTGGGCCTGAGCCTTGGATACGCGCATGTTGGATACCTCGCCAGCGCTGAAAAATCATGCGTCGATGATACATAGATGTTGGCCATAATCAAAATCATTGACAGTTTAGATTTCGGTCATCATCCTAAAAGCCAGCCACATCACTTCACTCCCATGGCCGGAACAAAAACACATGAGCGACCTGAATCTGTTTTCTTCGTACACCCTCGGCAGCCTGACACTGGCCAACCGCGCAGTCCTCGCGCCGCTGACGCGCAACCGTGCCGGCGCAGGTTTTGTACCGAGCGAATTTGCCGCGACCTATTACAGCCAGCGTGCCAGCGCCGGTCTGCTGATCAGCGAGGCCACACAGATTTCCCAGCAGGGCCAGGGTTATCAGGACACACCGGGCATCTACACCCAGGCGCAAATCGATGGCTGGCGTAACGTCACCGATGCGGTGCACGCCAAGGGCGGGAAGATTTTCCTGCAACTGTGGCATGTCGGCCGGGTGTCTCATGTCGACCTGCAACCGGACGGCGCCGCGCCGGTCGCTCCGTCCTCGCTGCGGGCGGCCACCAAAGTGTTCGTCAACAATCGCTTCGAGGATGTGTCCGAACCGCGCGCGCTGGAAACCGCGGAGCTGCCGGGCATCGTCAATGATTTTCGTCAGGCGGCGGTGAACGCGATGGCGGCAGGTTTTGACGGCGTGGAAATCCACGGCGCCAATGGCTATCTGCTCGATCAGTTCATCAAGGACGGGTCCAACCAGCGCACCGAGCCTACGGCGGCTCGATCGAAAACCGCGCACGTCTGCTGCTGGAAGTGGCTGCCGCCGTAGTCGCCGAGATTGGGGCCGATCGCACTGGCTTGCGTATTTCGCCTGTGTCACCGGCCAATGGCGTGTCGAGCAGCGACCCGCAGGCGCAGTTCGACTACATCGTTGACCAGCTCAACGCACTGGACATCGTTTACCTGCACGTTGTCGAAGGCGCCACCGGCGGGCCACGCGACGTCGCCGCGTTTGATTTCGACGGCATTCGCCAGCGCTTCCAGAACACCTACATCGCCAACAACGGCTATGACCTGGATCTGGCCAATTCGCGCATCGCTCATGACAAGGCTGACCTGATCGCCTTCGGCCGTCCGTTCATTGGCAACCCGGATCTGGTCGAACGCCTGCAAGTCAGCGCGCCGCTGGCCACTTTCGACCCTGCCACACTCTACGGCGGCGGCGCGGCCGGCTATATCGACTACCCGACGCTCGCTGAATCCAGCGCTCGCTAACTTGCTGCTCCCCTATCCCCTGAAAAAGAGCTGACATCATGACTACCCGCCCTACTGTTCTGATCACTGGCGCATCCACCGGCATCGGCGCGGTCTACGCCGCACGTTTCGCCCAACGCGGTCACGATCTGGTGCTGGTCGCCCGCGACCAGTCGCGGCTGGACGCACTCGCCGCCGGCCTGCGCGCCGAACACAACGTCAACGTTGAAGTGCTGCCGGCCGACCTGACCCAACTCAGCGACCTGCACACCGTCGAAGCGCGTCTGCGCGATGACGCGCGCATCGGCATCCTCGTCAACAATGCCGGCGCCGCGCAGTCCGGAACGTTCATCGAACAAAGCACCGACAGCGTGGCGCAACTGGTCGCGCTGAACACCACCGCGCTGGTGCGTCTGGCCAGTGCCATTGCCCCGCGTCTGGCCAAGGCTGGTGACGGCGCGATCATCAACATCGGCTCGGTGGTGGGCCTGGCACCGGAGTTCGGCATGTCGGTGTATGGCGCGACCAAGGCGTTCGTGCTGTTCCTTTCCCAAGGCCTGAGCCTGGAGCTGTCGCCACAGGGCGTATATGTGCAAGCCGTACTGCCCGCCGCGACCCGCACGGAAATCTGGGACCGCGCTGGCATCGACATCAACACCCTGAGCGACATCATGGAGGTCGACGATCTGGTCGATGCCGCGCTGGTCGGTTTCGACCGTCGCGAAGTCGTGACCATTCCGCCGCTGCACGAAGGCGAGCGCTGGGACGCTTTGCAAACTGCGCGTCAGGGCCTGTTGGGGCAGATTCGTCAGTCGGCCGTCGCGCAACGTTATCTGACTCAAGTCTGACCTTATCCGGACCCGCCGATATCGCGGCGGGTTCCAACCGACAAGAGCATCCACAATGAAAGCATTTTTTATCGAGCGCTACGGCAAGCAGAACGGCCGGATTGGCGACCTGCCCGACCCGACGATCGGAGCGCATGACGTAGTGATTCAGGTGCACGCCAGCAGTGTGAACCCGCTCGATCTGAAGATTCGCACTGGTGAATTCAAGATGATCCTGCCGTACCAAATGCCCTTGGTATTGGGCAACGATGTAGCCGGAGTGGTGGTCAGCACCGGTGCGGCGGTCACGCGTTTCAAGCCGGGTGACGAGGTTTATGCGCGCCCGCCGGAATCGCGGATCGGTACATTTGCCGAACGCATTGCCGTCGACGAAAACGCCCTCGCGCTGAAGCCTTCTAACCTGGACATGAAAGAAGCGGCGTGTATGCCTTTGGTTTCGTTGACCGCATGGCAGGCGCTGGTGGAAATCGCTCAGGTAAAGAAGGGCCAGAAGGTTTTGATTCACGCCGGCTCCGGTGGCGTCGGCACCGTCGCAATCCAGCTTGCCAAACACCTGGGCGCCTTCGTCGCGACCACCACCAGCACGGCGAATGTCGACTGGGTCAAAGCGCTGGGCGCTGATGTCGTGGTCGATTATAAGCAGCAGGATTTCGCCAACGAACTGCGCGACTACGACGTGGTGCTCAACAGCCTCGGTGGCGATGTGCTGGAAAAATCGCTGAAGGTGCTGAGACCGGGTGGGCTGTTGATTTCCCTGTCCGGGCCGCCGACCGCGCAGTTTGCTCAGGAGCAGGGTTTATCTTGGGTGCTCGGGCTGATCATGCGCCTGCTGAGCAGCGGCATTCGTCGCCAAGCGCGCAAACACGGGGTGCGTTACAGGTTTTTGTTCATGCGCGCCGATGGCATTCAATTGCAGAAAATCACCGCGTTGATCGAGGCTGAGGTGATCAAGCCGGTCATCGACCGCAGCTTTTCGTTTGACCAGATCGCCGAGGCATTGCGCTACGTCGAACAGGGTCGAGCCAAAGGCAAGGTCGCCGTCACGCTCGGCCAGGCATCGTAAACAATGCCAGCCGATGAAGCCCGGGCGGACGAACAACCGCCTCGCGAGACCGAAGCCGATCCGCCACCCTCGAATGATCCGCAGCCGCTGCAACCTCCGCTGATCGAATGGCGCCCCCTGCTGCTGGAGCCCTGACAATTCCCGTTCCGACTTGCGTTTTGCTCATCCTGCACCACGCTTGATTCCCAGAAGTGCACGGTTTCATGGCAAAACTGCGGTTAACTGAATGGTTAGTTACCGCTATAATCCCGCGCTTCATTCAAACGGGACTTTCAATGTGAACCACAGTCAACGCGTCTCAGGCGTTTCAACGTTCATTCTGGTCGGTCTTGGCGTGGTCATCGCCCTGCTTGGTCTCGCGCTCGCGGCCGGCGGTGTGAAGCTGGTCAGCCTGGGCGGTTCCTGGTACTTCCTGATCGGCGGTCTGGCGATGACCGTTGCCGGTCTGCTGATCGCGCTGAAGAAAACCGCCGGCGCCTGGCTGTTCGCCGCGTTTCTCGTGGCCACCGCGATCTGGGCGGTGATTGACGCCGGTCTGGTGTTCTGGCCAGTGTTCTCACGGTTGTTCATGTTCAGCGCGATCGGTCTGGCCGTCGCACTGGTTTATCCACTGCTGGCCCGCGCCAATGGCCGCGCTGCCGGTCGTGGCGCCTACGCCGTTGCCGCGGTGCTGGCGGTCGGCCTCGCCGTTGCTGCGGGCAACATGTTCGTCGCGCATCCAACGGTTGCCGCCACTGGCACTGGCCCGGGTCTGACTCCGGTCGAGCCGGCCAAGGCGCAGAAAGACTGGGCGCATTATGGCAACACCGAAGGTGGCAGCCGCTTCGCCGCGCTCGATCAGATCAACCGCAACAACGTCGACAAGTTGAAAGTCGCGTGGACTTACCACACCGGTGACGTCGCCGAAAGCGATGGCAACGGCGCCGAAGACCAGCTCACCCCGCTGCAGGTTGGCAACAAGGTGTTCATCTGCACCCCGCACAACAACCTGATCGCCCTGGATGCCGACACCGGCAAAGAGCTGTGGAAGAACGCGATCAACGCACAATCGAAAGTCTGGCAGCGATGCCGTGGCATGGCTTATTTCGACGCCACCGCCACCATCGCTCAGCCGAGCAACTCTTCGATCATCGAAGCCAAACCGGCCCCGGCCGCCAACTGCCAGCGTCGCCTGCTGACCAACACCATTGATGCGCGCCTGATCGCAGTCGATGCTGACACCGGCGAGTTCTGCCAGGGTTTTGGCAACAACGGCCAGGTCGATCTGAAGGCTGGTCTCGGTGACGTCCCGGACAGCTACTATCAATTGTCGTCCGCGCCGTTGATGGCCGGCACCACCGTTGTGGTGGGCGGTCGCGTCGCTGACAACGTGCAGAGCGACATGCCTGGCGGCGTGATTCGTGGTTTTGACGTGATCACCGGTGCCATGCGCTGGGCATTCGATCCGGGCAATCCGCAGGATCGCAACGCGCCGGCTGACGGCAGCACCTATGTGCGCAGCACGCCGAACAGCTGGGCGCCGATGTCCTACGACGCGGCGACCAACACGGTGTTTCTGCCGATGGGCAGTTCGTCCACCGACATCTATGGTGTCGAGCGCAGCGAACTGGACCACAAATACGGCGCCTCGATTCTCGCGCTGGACGCCAGCACGGGTGAAGAACGTTGGGTGTTCCAGACCGTGCACAACGATCTGTGGGACTTCGACCTGCCGATGCAGCCGAGCCTGATCGACTTCGACAAGGACGGCCAAAGCGTTCCGGCGCTGGTCATCGGCACCAAGGCCGGGCAGATCTACGTGCTCGACCGCGCTACTGGCAAACCGTTGACCGAGGTTAAGGAAGTACCGGTCAAAGCGGCCAACATCCCTAACGAGCCGTACTCGCCGACCCAACCGAAATCCGTGGGCATGCCGCAGATTGGCGCGCAACACCTGACCGAATCCGACATGTGGGGCGCCACGCCGTACGATCAATTGCTCTGCCGCATCGACTTCAAGAGCATGCGTTACGACGGTCTGTACACCGCGCCGGGTACTGACAAGTCGCTGAGCTTCCCGGGTTCGCTGGGCGGCATGAACTGGGGCAGCATCTCCACTGACCCGGTGCACGGTTTCATCTTCGTCAACGACATGCGTCTGGGCCTGTGGATCCAGATGATCCCGTCGCAGAACAAAGGCCAGGCCGCTGGCGGTGGCGAGGCGTTGAACACCGGCATGGGCGCTGTACCGCTCAAGGGCACGCCGTACGCAGTGAACAAGAACCGCTTCCTCTCGGTGGCCGGCATTCCGTGCCAGGCGCCGCCGTTCGGCACTCTGACCGCGATCGACATGAAGACTCAGAAAGTCGCGTGGCAGGTTCCGGTTGGCACCGTTGAAGACACCGGTCCTCTGGGCATTCGCATGCACCTGCCGATCAAGATTGGTCTGCCGACCCTCGGCGGCACCCTGTCGACGCAAGGTGGCCTGATCTTTATCGCCGGCACTCAGGATTTCTACCTGCGTGCGTTCAACAGCGGCAACGGTGAAGAAGTCTGGAAAGCGCGTCTGCCGGTCGGCAGCCAGGGCGGCCCGATGACTTACGTTTCGCCGAAGACCGGCAAGCAGTACATCGTCGTCACCGCGGGCGGCGCTCGTCAGTCGACCGATCGCGGCGATTACGTGATGGCGTACGCCTTGCCGTAAATCGCTTCGTTTACTCAGTCAGCAACCCCATGCGCGCGGTGCCTCAGGGCACCGCGTCGTTGTTTTATCGCGTTGAAGATTTCAGCAGGAAGGATTCACATGTTATCGGCTGTTCGCTTTTCCCGTTCCGGGCTTTTCACCGGCCTGCTGTTGGGCCTGAGCTGCATCACTACCCTTCCCGCGCTGGCCGCCAGCGACTCCGATCCGCTGACACGCAGCACCCTCACCGGCGACTGGGGCGGCTTGCGTCATCAGCTCAATGAAGACGGCATCAAGTTCACCGGCGATTACAGCGGCGAAACCGCTTACAACGCTGACGGCGGCCTGCACCGTTCGGCGCGCTACTCGCAGAACATCAAGCTCGGCGTGCAGTTTGATCTGAGCAAACTGTATGGCGTCGACAATGCCGGCAAGGTCCAGTTGACGATCAACGACCGGCGCGGCAACAGCGCCTCGCAAGACCTGGTCGGCAACCGCTTGCCGATTCAGGAAAATTACGGCGGGCTGTACACACGCCTGACCGAGCTGAGTTATGAGCGCAGCCTGTTCACCCCGGCGCTGAATGTGAAGCTCGGTTACATGGCCATGGGCAACGATCTCGGTGGCCTCGACAGCGGCATTTTGTGCAACTTCATGAACGCCGGTTTCTGTGGGCATCCGCTGAACATGTCCGGTGGCAGTGGCTGGACCAATTACCCGAATGCGCATTTGGGTGTGCGGGTGAAATACGACCTTTCGCCGTCCTGGCAACTGCGTGTGGCGGCGTTCAACGTCGAACCCGAGAGCAACGGCAATTCCAGCCGCGCCTGGCATCTGGGGCCGAAACACACCACCGGCACCGTGGTGCCGATCGAACTGGTGTACAAGCACGCCGGCGAGCTGCCCGGTGAGTACAAGGTTGGTTATTACTACGACAGTTCAGATGTGCAGCGCATTGGCAGCGACGATGAAGTGTCCGGTCGCGGCGGCCATTATCTGCTGGTCGATCAGGCCGTTTGGCGCTCGCCGACTTCCGAGGGCCGTAGTCTGCATGCGTTCGGCCAATATTCGGCCGCCAGTCAAGCGGCTTCGCCGTTCAGCAAGTGGTACGGCACCGGGTTGGTGCTGTACAAACCGTTCGAAGGCCGCCCGCACGACACCCTCGCTCTGGGCTATGGCCGCGCCGTCCCCAACCCGCGCAGCCGCGACGTGCAGCAGGACGCCGCGCTGGCCAATGGCGCAGCGTTCCCCAACCTGGACAGCGCCGAACAACTGATCGAGTTCGGCTACGGCTATCAGGCAACCCCGTGGCTGACCCTGCGCCCGAATGTGCAATACATCATCGAACCGGGCGCATTCTCCGGCCAGGACATCGACAATGCCCTGGTCATGGGCCTGCAAGTCAAAGCCTCACTCTGACCGACATCTGCTCGCGAAAGCGCCGGGTCAGTGAAATCGATGCTGACTGACCCGCCGCCTTCGGGAGCAAGCCCCCTCCTACATCGATCTCCAACACTTGCGGGCACCCCAAAGTTTCACACCGGCAACTCGACCCGTGCTACCAGTCCGCCCTTGCGTGCGTTGCGCAGTGTCAGTTCCCCGCCCTGCTCGCGCGCAATCGCTCGGGCGGTCGACAGCCCCAGGCCGACGCCGCCGGTGTCGCGGTTGCGCGACGTTTCGAGGCGGAAGAACGGGTCAAACACCTGCTCCAGCGCAGCCTCGGGGATGCCCGGGCCGTCGTCACTGACTTCAATGGCGATGGCATATTCCTCACGATTCAAGGCAATGCGCGGGTGCTGCGCATACTTGCGCGCATTCTCCAGCAGATTGACCACCACCCGCTTGATGCCTAACGGCCGGCCTTCGTACACCAGGTGCGCCGGACCGTCGAAAACGATGTCAATGTGCTGATCGCGGTAGTCATCGACGATGGTTTGCAGCAACTCCGACAGGTCGAACGCCGTGGTTTGTTCGCGATGGGTGTCCTCGCGGAAAAACGCCAGGGCGGCATTGATCATCGACTGCATTTCCTCGACATCGCGAATCAGTTTGCGCTGGTGGTCGAGGTCTTCCATGAACTCGCTGCGCAAACGCATCCGCGTCAGTGGCGCGCGCAGGTCGTGGGAAATCGACGCGAGCATGTGCGTGCGCTCGCTGATGAAATGCTGGATCTGTGCCTGCATGGTGTTGAACGCCACGATGGCCTGGCGGATTTCGTGCGGGCCTTCGATCTTGATCGGCGGTGCGCGCAGGTCAGTGCCAAAACGCCGCGCCGCGCTGGCGAAGCGCTGCAAGGGATTGGCCAACTGACGCGTGGCGATCCAGGCGACCAGCACTGTCGCAATCAGGCCCAGCGCGATGATGATGGCGATCCGCGTGGACAACTCCAGACCCCAACTGCGCTCGGGCGGGATAAAGGACAACCAGCTGCCGTCGACCAGTTGCACCAGTGCGGCGTAATGCGCCTGCGGATTGTCGCCGGGCCAGTCGCCGGGGTTGAAGGCTTCGATCTTGCGCTGATCACCGAGCAATTGCTGCAGCACCGGCACCCTGCTCGCTTCTACGCGAGCGCCGTCGCCCGGCAGCTCAAATTCAGCGCGTTGCGCTTTCCACGACACTTGCAGGAGGCTGCTGCTCGCCGCGGCGGCCAATTGCGGGCGCAGGCTGGCGGGCGCCGCCTCGATCACCCGTGAGGTTGCGGCAATTTGCTCAAGCAGGCCGGTGCGCTCGATGGGCGGACGCGCCCAGATGCCGGCGACCTGAACGAACAGCGCGTTCATCGCCAGCGACGCGAGCATCGCCGCCAGAATGGTCAGGGCGATTCGCCGTCTGAGGGTGTCGCCCGGCAGCAGTCGGCGGATCACGAGCGGCTGACCTTGGCGGTGAACATATAACCACCATTGCGCACGGTGCGAATGAGGTCGGGCCGTTTGCAGTCAGGCTCGATTTTGCGCCGCAGACGACTGACCTGCACGTCGATGCTGCGATCGAACGCGTCGTGGCCCTGGCCGTGGGTCAGATCGATCAACTGTTCGCGGGTGAGGATGCGTTGCGGATGGTCGAGAAACACCACCAGCAGATCGAACTCGCCGCCGGACAGCGGAATCATCACGTTGTCGGGTGAGCGCAATTCGCGACAGGTGATGTCCAGGTGCCAACCGGCGAAGGCGACGACTGGCCGCGCTGGCGTGGTCGGATTGCGTTGCTCGCCGGCGCGCCGCTGCAAGGCGCGCACGCGTGCCAGCAGTTCCTGCGGGGCGAACGGTTTGGTCAGGTAGTCATCGGCGCCCAGCTCCAGGCCGACGATGCGATCACTCAACTCGGCCATGGCGGTGAGCATGATGATCGGAATGCCCATCTGCGCGCGCACTTTCTGGCACAGGCTCAAGCCGCCTTCGCCGGGCAGCATCAGGTCGAGAATGATCGTGTCCGGACGTTGCGCGGCAATCGCCGCCCACATGGCCTCGCCGTGTGCGGCGACGTCGACGTCATAGGCGTGCTGCATGAAAAACTTCTTCAGCAGCGCGAGAATTTCCACGTCATCGTCGACGATCAGCAGTCTGCTCACGGTTCCAGGCCCACCCACGAAAAAACACGCAATCTAAAGCCAATCGGCGCCCGGGTCATTTATTTCAATCGCGCAACATCTCTACACCACGGACACCAAACGGACATCGTCCGGCAAAACCGCTGGGGCACTCTGCAGCCATTCCAGTCCAGGGGGTTTGCATGAAGGATTTGTATAACAGCAATCGCGTCGGCGGGCACTGCGTCAACCGGCCTTTGATCCTCAGCCAGCGCACCGCCGCGCTCGGCCCTGACACGCCGATTGTGTTCCAGGAGTCATGCCTGGGCGTTTCCGACGACCAGAGCCGAATCGTCCTGCGCCGTTATTTCGAGCACTTCAGCCCGGCCAGTGCGCACTGGGTCGAGTACGTCCACAGCATTTCGGCGGCCGATCTGGTCGCGTGGATCATGACTCACGGCCAGCTCCATATCGAGTGCTCGGACCACACCGGGTCTCAACACAAGGAAACTTCGCTTTGATCAACAGCGTTCGCTCACTGTCGCTGGCGCTCGCCGCCGCCCTGAGCCTGTCGGCGTGCACCAGCAAAAAAGCCGAAAACAGCGGCTTTCTGCATGATTACACGGTGCTGACCGAGCGTCAGTCACCGTCCGGTCAACCCGTGCTGGCCTGGGTCAGCCCGGCATTGGCCAGAGGCCGTTATACGCAGGTTTACCTGGCGCCGAGTCAGTTCTACCCCAGCGCCGAACCGACGGTGCGGATTCCTCTCAGCACGCTGTCCGGGGTCACCGACTATTACGACGCGGCGCTGAGACTCGAACTGAGCAGAGTGCTGCGCGTCGTCGACAGACCCGGACCGGGCACGCTGACGGTCCGGCCGGCGATTACCCAGGTCGCCACTCACGTGCAAGGGTTGCGCTTTTATGAGTGGCTGCCCGTCACCCTGGTGGCCGCCGGGGTGAGTACCGCGACCGGGATTCGCGACCAGGACAGTACCGTCGCCACCGAGGTCTCATTTGAAGACGGCTCCACCGGAGAAGTGATCGCCGAAGTGGTGCGCACGGGCACCGGTCTGCCGCTGGACAACGACCGGCAGGTATTAAGCCCCGATGACGTCAAAGGGGTGCTGGACGGCTGGGCCAGCGACCTCGGCCAATCCTGGCTGACGCTGCGTCGATAATTCACTGCGCGATGGGTTAGTGAAGAAAATAAGCGTGAGTGGTGAATTATTTGGTTACTTCTGATCTCTGATCTCAAAGAAGGTGCCATCGAAAGGATGGCATCGCATGAGAACGGAACTCGTCTTCCCTGCCCCACCCCGGGGCCGCGGTTGTGACAAGACGGACCAGCGACAGAGTAATTCACATGAAATCACGCAAGAACACGGTCAAGCCGATCGGCCTGAAAGACATCACCATTGTCGACGACGCCAAGATGCGCAAGGCGATCACCGCCGCCGCGCTGGGCAACGCTATGGAGTGGTTCGACTTTGGTGTGTATGGCTTTGTTGCCTACGTACTCGGCAAGGTATTTTTCCCCGGCGCCGATCCTGGCGTGCAGATGATCGCCGCGCTCGCGACGTTCTCGGTGCCGTTCTTGATCCGGCCGTTGGGCGGGCTGTTCTTCGGCGCCCTGGGAGACAAATACGGGCGGCAGAAAGTCCTCGCCGCGACCATCGTGATCATGTCCCTCAGCACCTTTGCCATCGGCCTGATTCCGTCCTACGCCTCGATCGGCATCTGGGCGCCAATTCTGTTGTTACTGGCGAAAATGGCCCAGGGCTTCTCGGTCGGTGGCGAGTACACCGGTGCCTCGATCTTTGTCGCCGAATACGCGCCGGATCGCAAACGCGGCTTCCTTGGCAGTTGGCTGGATTTCGGCTCGATCGCCGGTTTCGTCTTCGGTGCCGGCGTCGTGGTCTTGATTTCGACCATTCTCGGCGAGCAGCGCTTCGAGGAATGGGGCTGGCGCATTCCGTTCTTCCTCGCCCTGCCCCTGGGCATGATCGGCCTGTATCTGCGCCACGCGCTGGAGGAAACTCCGGCGTTCCAACAGCACGTGGAAAAACTCGAGCAAGGCGACCGCGAAGGTCTGGCGCGCGGCCCGAAAGTTTCGTTCAAGGAAGTCGCGACCAAACACTGGCGCAGCCTGATGACCTGCATCGGCGTGGTCGCGGCGACCAACGTCACCTATTACATGCTGCTGACCTACATGCCGAGCTACCTCACGCATAACTTGCATTACAGCGAAAACCACGGCGTGCTGATCATCATCGCGATCATGGTCGGCATGCTGTTCGTACAGCCGCTGATCGGCTTCATCAGCGACAAGATCGGCCGCAAGCCGTTCATCGTGGTGGGCAGCATCGGCTTGTTCATCTTCGCCATTCCGGCGTTCATGCTGATCAACAGCGGCAGCATCGGTCTGATCTTTTCCGGGTTGCTGATCCTCGCGGTGCTGCTCAACTTCTTTATCGGGGTGATGGCGTCGACCTTGCCGGCGATGTTTCCCACGCACATCCGCTACAGCGCGCTGGCCAGCGCCTTCAACGTATCGGTGCTGATCGCCGGCCTGACCCCGACCGCAGTGGCTTGGCTGGTCGAGAGCACCAACGATCTGTACATGCCGGCGTACTACCTGATGGTGATTGCCGTGGTCGGTCTGGTCACCGGTGTGACGATGAAGGAGACCGCTAACAAACCCTTGCGCGGTGCGGCCCCGGCAGCGTCCGACCTGGAAGAGGCCAAGGAATTGCTGCAAGAGCACCACGACAATATCGAACAGAAAATCGAAGACATCGACACGCAAATCGCCGAGCTGGAAGCCAAGCGCAAGGAACTGGCGCAACAGCATCCGCGGATTGATTGAGGCCAGGTCCGGTCACGGTTCAGGCGTTTCCTCGACAAGACGGCTGACATCCGCCGGCTGGTAGACCCAGCCGATGAACAACTCATAACCCACCGCGAGAATCACTGGACCTGTGAACAAACCGATGATGCCGCTGGTGACCATGCCGCCGAGTGCACCGATCAGCACCACCGGCATCGGCACCGCGACGCCGCGTCCCAGCAACAGCGGCTTGAGCACGTTGTCGGAGAGCCCGGCGATGATCATCCAGACGGCAAAAATGATCGTGCCGGCGCTGACGCCGTCATGGGCGAATACGAAGATCACCACGGGAATCGTGATCAGCAGCACCGGTAACTGCATGATGCCCAGCAGCAACACCATCAGCGCCAGAATGCCCGCAGCGGGAACGCCCATGATCACCAGCGCGACACCGATCAGCAGCATCTGAATGAAGGCGATGCCGACCACACCCTGCGCCACTGCGCGGATGGTCGAGGTGCACAATTGCGCGATTTGCGGGCCGCGCACCGGGCCGGAAATCCGCGTGGTGATTGCCACGGCGGTGCGGTGGCCGCGCTCGCCGTGGGTCATGATCAGCCCGGCGATAATCAGTGCGATGACAAACACCACGATCCCCGCGCCGACGCCGGCGGCCTGATGCAGCAGCACCTTGCCCCAGCTACTCAGGTGCGGCGCCAGTTCCTTGAACGCCCAGCTCAAATCCTGCGAGGCGTGTTGCCAGATGCCGAAGATTGGCGCACCGATCAGCGGCCAGTCGGCGACGCTGGGCGGTGGTGGCGGAATTTCAAAATGATCAGCCTCCATCGTGTGCATGCCGGCTTTGACCGAGTCGGCCACCGACGCACCGAGCAGGCTCAGCGGCACCATCAGGATCAGCAGGCCGAGCAGCACTAGCAGGATCGCCGCCCAGCCATGGCGATTGCCCAGTTTTGCCCCGAGCTTCTGGTTCAGCGGATACAGGGTGATGGCGAGAATCAGCGCCCACAGCATCACGTTGAGGAATGGATGAAAGATATCGAAGCAGAACAGCACCAGCGTGGCGATCAGCCCGGCCCGGATCAGCACGTCCAGCAGGGCTCTGGAACTGTTGAAGGCAATGTTCGGCTGTTCTTCCATTTCGCGTTCTCCCATGGCTGAAAATCGACACTGCGCTGAGCCTAGATCACAACCGCGCGGTCGTCGTGTTTTCGAGCACTGGCGCCAGTTGCGACACTGGTGCTTCGGCCGATTCCCGTCTAAACCTGATGCACATCCCTGTTGATAAGGAAGTTGCGGATGCGGTCGACACACTCACTGATGATTCTGGCGTTGGCCGGCAGCGCCGGGCAGGCACTGGCGGGCGGTATTGAGCTGTATGAAGCCGGTCAGGAAGGCGCCGGGCTGGCCAATGCCGGTTCGGCGGCGCTGGCCAGCGATCCAGGCGTGTTGATGAGCAACCCGGCGGGAATCGCTGCGCTCCACGGCCGCAAATCACTCTGACCGGTCAGGCAGTGTTCGGCGGACTGGGTTTCGACCGCAACGTGGATAACGACTTTTCCGGCAACGAGGGTGGCAACCCGCTGCCGATTCTGCCGGGCAGCAGTTTTTTCATCAGCCATGAGGTCAACGATCGCGCCAGCGTCGGCTTTGGCCTGTATGGCAACTTCGGTCTGAGTGTGAAATACGACGATGACTGGGCCGGCCGTTACTTCACGCAGGAGTCGACGCTGATTGGCGTGTCGATGCAGCCGACGTTCGCCTACAAGATCACCGATGATCTGTCGATGGGGATCGGCCCACGGTTGGTGTACGGCTATTACTACACAAAAATGGCCGTCGACAATAGCGCCTTCCTGCCGGGCACGCCGTTCCGGGAGGATGGCAACGTGCAATACAAGGACACCGACACCGGCGTCGGCCTCAACCTCGGCCTGCGTTATCAGCTGGACCCGCGAACCACGGTCGGTTTCGCCTACACCAGCAAGGTCAAACTGGAGTTCAAGGACTCGCCTTCGGCCCACGGCATTCGCAATCCCCTGCTCAATCTGGCGTTGTCGCGGCTGGACGTCGAGGCGCTGGAAATCGACATGAACATCCCGCAAAGCGCGACTTTGAGCATCGCCCATCAGATGAACCAACAATGGACCCTGCTCGGGTCGCTGAACTGGCAGGACTGGAGCGACTTTGCCGACATCGGCGTGAACGTCGACACGGCGGCCGGCAACGTTTCCCGCTCGGTGAATCGCCAGTATCAGGACACCTGGCACCTGTCGATCGGCGCGCAAAACCAGATCAGCCCTACCCTGCACTGGAACATGGGCATCGGTTACGACAGCTCCGCCGTCAAAGACAAAAACCGCACCGTCGACAATCCGATGAACGAGACCTGGCGACTGGCGACCGGACTGAGCTACGCACTGGCGGAAAATACCGACCTCAACCTCAATTACACTTTGGTCTGGCTTGGCGACATGGACGTGCAGCAGAGCAAACGTAACGGGCAGACGCTGTCGGGCAGCTATCCCAATAGCGCCCTGCATATCGTCGGCGGTGGCGTGACCTGGCGGTTCTAGCCATGTCCGGCGCCGTACAAACGTGTGGGAACAGGCTTGTTCGAAGGCGCCGGCCGCGTCGAAAATCAATCCTGCCGATTACTCCGCACGCGGCTTGGTGTTAAATAGGCGCCAGTCTTAACCTTTGTCGTCTCAAGCTGTGCACCGAGAACCGAAATGAACACGCCTTCCAGACAAAACACGCCCTGCCTGACAGCGGTGATTGCATGATCGAAGTCACCGAAGTTTCCATCGCCCAACTGCGCGCTGCGCTTGAATCCGGCCAGACCACCGCGGTCGAACTGGTACAGGCTTATCTGGCCCGTATCGATGCCTACGACGGCGCGGACACACCGACGGCGCTCAATGCCGTGGTGGTGCGCAATCCTGAAGCGTTGAACGAAGCACGCGCCTCCGATGCCCGGCGTGCCCGAGGCGAAACCCTCAGCCCGCTCGACGGCATTCCCTATACCGCCAAGGACAGTTATCTGGTCAAGGGCCTGACTGCCGCGTCCGGCAGCCCGGCGTTCGCCGATCTGATTGCCTATCGCGACGCCTTCACCATCGAACGTTTGCGCGGTGCCGGCGCCATTTGCCTGGGCAAGACCAACATGCCGCCGATGGCCAATGGCGGCATGCAGCGCGGTGTCTATGGCCGTGCCGAAAGCCCGTACAACGCCGACTACCTGACAGCGCCGTTCGCTTCGGGTTCGTCCAATGGTGCCGGCACCGCCACCGCCGCCAGCTTCGCCGCATTCGGTCTGGCCGAAGAGACCTGGTCGAGCGGGCGTGGCCCGGCGTCCAACAATGGCTTGTGCGCCTATACCCCGTCGCGCGGGGTGATCTCGGTGCGCGGCAACTGGCCGTTGACCCCGACCATGGACGTGGTGGTGCCCTTCGCACGGACCATGGCGGACCTGCTTGAAGTGCTCGACATTGTCGTCGCCGAAGACCCGGATAACCGTGGCGACCTGTGGCGCCTGCAACCATGGGTGCCCATCCCCAGCGTCAGCGAAGTGCGCCCCGCGTCTTACGCTGATCTGGCCGCCGATGCCAAAGCCCTTGCCGGCAAGCGTTTCGCCGTGCCGCGCATGTTCATCAATGCCGATCCTGAGGCGGGCACCAGCGAAGCACCGGGTATCGGTGGGCCGACGGGGCAGCGCATTCAGACCCGCGCCTCGGTGATCGAGTTGTGGAACCAGGCGCGGCAGGCCCTCGAAGCCGCCGGTGCCGAAGTGATCGAAACCGACTTCCCGCTGGTGTCCAACTGTGAAGGCGATCGCCCGGGCGCGCCGACGGTGTTCACCCGCGGGCTGGTGTCGAAAGCGTTCTTGCACCATGAGTTGTGGGACCTGACAGCCTGGGCATTCGACGATTTCCTGCAAGCCAACGGCGACCCTAAACTCAATCGTCTGGTTGACGTCGACGGGGCGAAAATCTTTCCGCACGATCCGGGCACCCTGCCCAACCGCGAAGGTGATCTGGCCGCCGGCATGGATGAATACGTGCGCATGGCCGAGCGCGGTATCACGCCGTGGAATGAAATCCCCACCGTGCCCGATGGCTTGCGTGGGCTGGAGCAGACCCGGCGCATCGACCTTGAAGACTGGATGGACCGACTCGGCCTCGACGCGGTGCTGTTCCCCACCGTCGCCGACGTTGGCCCGGCCGACGCAGACGTCAACCCGCAATCGGCCGACATCGCCTGGAGCAACGGCGTCTGGGTGGCCAACGGCAACCTCGCGATCCGCCATCTCGGCGTCCCGACCGTCACCGTGCCCATGGGCCTGATGGCCGACATCGGCATGCCAGTCGGCCTGACCTTCGCCGGCCGCGCCTACGACGATTCGAATCTGCTGCGCCTGGCGTCGGCATTCGAATCGACCGGCAGCAAACGCCAGATCCCACCGCGCACGCCGCCACTGGTCTGACGCAACACAATTTTGGGAGCGAGTTCGCTCCCACAATCGGGTCTGTGTAAGCCCCATTAATCTGATCCAGGCAGAGATCCCCGGGAGCCTGCGTCGGGCCATTATTTTGGCGGATGCATTACAATCCGCGGCTTTCTCTCACTCCCCAAGGAGTTTTCATGTCCGGGCTCGAACTGTTTGCCGCCGCCCTCGGCGTGATCGCCGTCTGGCTGACGGTCAAACAGAATCCCTGGTGCTGGCCGATCGGGCTGGTCATGGTGTTGCTCTACAGCTGGATCTTCTTTGAGGTGAAGCTGTATTCGGACATGTTATTGCAGGTGATCTACGCCGCGCTGCAACTCTACGGCTGGTGGCAGTGGACCCGCGCCGGCACGATGCACGACGGGCGGGATGTCACACGGCTGACTTCGCGCGCGATTCTGTCCGGTCTGGGCATCGGTGCAGTCGGGAGTCTGTTGCTCGGCGCGGCGATGGCCCATTGGACGGATGCCGCGCAGCCCTGGCTCGACGCGGCTCTGACCGGGTTCAGCCTGGTGGCGCAGTGGTGGATGGCGCAGAAACGCTTGCAATGCTGGACGCTGTGGTTCGTGCTCGATGTGATTTTCGTCGGGCTGTTCCTCTATAAAGGGCTGTACCTCACCGCCGCGTTGTACGGGCTGTTCACCCTGCTCGCCGTCCAGGGTTATCGCGAATGGCGAGCCGATCCGGCGCTGCAACGATGAAAGTTGTCGTGTTGACGGGACCTGAGTCCACTGGCAAAAGCTGGCTGGCGGCGGGTCTGCAACAACGTTTCGGCGGCGTTCGGGTGGATGAATACGTGCGTCGGTTTATCGAACTCAACCCCCGCGATACCTGCCTGGCCGACATTCCCGAAATCGCCCGAGGCCAGTTGCAATGGGAGGATGAGGCACGCGCGCAACAGCCGTCGTTGCTGATTCTCGATACCCATCTGTTGAGCAATATTCTCTGGAGCCAGACGCTGTTCGGCGCCTGCCCGGCCTGGCTGGAAGCGGAACTGCTCAAGCGCCATTACGACTTGCACCTTCTCTTGTCACCGGAGCAGATCGACTGGACCGAAGATGGCCAGCGCTGCCAACCAGACCTGCCCGAGCGTCTGGCGTTCTATCACGCCACTCGCCACTGGCTCGAACAGCACCAGCAACCGTTGCAAATCATTCAGGGCGACTGGGCCGCACGGCAAGTGCAAGCCTTTGCCGCCGTCGAGCAATTACTCGCCGAATAACCCGACGGCGGGTGCCAACGCCCGTCGAGTCGGCGCAAAGTGTCCATTTCTGAAACACCGCCGACCGCTCAAAGGCCGCTGCGGGCCATGTTCATGGCTTTGTCATCAGCGTTGTTACACCAATGAAACACCTCGACGTTAGCCCCGCGCCAGAGCATCTCTCAGGCCAGTGCCAACTGCGTGCCGCTCGGCGTGTTTCACGTTTGAAACAGATCCCAGCCCAAACCCGCACGGGGTTTACGCAAATCATTGAAAAGCCAAGGCATTCCAAAAGCGGCACAGCTTTCGCTCTCTCCTTCACAACGCTGACCAAGGGCAGCCCACCGAAGAAGGAATTGCAGCCGTGGGGAATTTCAAGAAAGATTTGACCTGTCTTCTGCTGATCGGATCAGCCGCCAGCGTCGTGTTCAGTGTCAGCGCGCAGGCCGAAGGCAATGGCGTGATCGTCCTCAATCGCGACGTGCAGCCGATCCCTATCGGTCGCAATGGCGGCAAAGACCCCTACCCGACCACCGTCAACGCCAACCCTTCGGCGCGGATCAATCAGACCCTCAGCAACACCGAACTCAGCGACGGCGACTTCGCCAGTGTCGCCAGCGGTTCTTCGATTCGCGGCAACATGACCACCCCCAGCTCCAACCTGCCCGGCATGAATACCCTGACCAACCAGAACGGTCTGCCCGGCATGCGTGTTGGCACGGGTGGCGGCGCGGGCGGCTCGATCTCCAATACGGTCAACCGGGCGATGAGTACCGGTCTGGCACCCCTGACCCGCATGGCCGGAGGCCAGTGAGATGAATCGCACTCTTCTGCTGCTCGCTCTGCTCGGCTGCACCAGCGCCATGGCCGATTCGACTTCGGCCAACAAGGCAAATATTCAGGATTCAGGCGCGCAGTACCGCGGCAATTTCAACGTCAACCAGGCCGCGGGCGACCAGATGCAGCAAGCCAACACCAAGGCGATTGCCATCGGTACCGAAGCGCACGCCAGCACCAGCGTCAGGCAGAACATCGACACGCCTGCCAGCCGCGCCATCGACGCGAGCGCCAACATCGGCGGCAACTCTTTCAGCAACGGCAACGGCATCCTCGGTGTGAACCAGGGTGCCGGGGCCAATAACCAGATGGCCAACGTCACGCGCGTCAGCATCAGTGCTGCACCGCAGAGCGTTGACGACAGCGCCCTTTCACAACAGAACGTGGCGTTTTTACCGAGCTCAGGAGCAACTGGTACCCCACCCGGCAGTCGCCAGGTCACGACAAGTGATCAGGCCTTCACCGGCAGCCGCGGGGTGATCCAGGTGAACCAGAGTGCCGGGGTGGGGAACCGCATGGCTAACACCCTGAGCATCCGGGTCGCAGACTGACCCAAACACACGCAGTGCAATTAGAAAGTACCAACACTTAACCAACTAATAAGCACGATGGAGAAACACCATGAAACCTACAATGGCTCTCAAACCACTGGTTTTCGCACTTGCAGCAGTGATGGCAATCGCAGCACAGGCAGGCGGCCGCGACAACGGTCATGGTAATGGGCATGGCAACGGGCACGGTAATCACCAACCCAAAGGCCCTACCCTGGAACAACTTCTGCAAATCACTGCCGGCGCCGGCGCCGCCGTACTTGACGTGCAAGACAGCGACGGCAACGTGGTGAAAAACCAGGGCACGCTCAATAACGCCAATGCCAGCGACTCGCTTAATGGCTCCAACGGCAACATGGGCGCCAACGTTGCTGCCGGCGACGGCAACCAGCAGGACAATGCTGCTGCACTGGCCACGGCTGACGAAAGCTTCATCTTCGGTAACGCTGTTGCGGCCTCGAGCGCGACTCAGGTCAACAACAATAACTACGTGAAAAACTCGTCGACCTTCAACAACGCCAACCTCAACAACGCAGGCAACAGTGGTTCCGGCAACATCGGGATCAACGTGACGGCCGGCAACTTCAACCAGCAGAAAAACAACCTCGCCATCGCCGTATCGGGTGGCCGTGTAGCGCAGGCTGCAGCTTCTGCCAACCAGTCCTCGACTGGCCTGGTCGTCGAGAACAAAGGCGTGCAGGCGTACAAAACCGACACCCTTACCGACACTTATGCAGCCGCTGGCACGTTCAAAGCCACAGGCAAAGGCACCTCCGAAAGTACGAACAACCACGGCGGTTGGGGCAATCGTGGCGGCGGCCACGGTGGCGACGATGATCAGAAATTCAAGTTCGAAGCCGTGGGTACTTTTGGCCTCGCTGGCGTCACCACCCACCAAGTGTTGACCAAAGATGGCTGGAAAACCCCTGTTGTCAACAATGCCAACATGACCAACTCGATGAACAACTTCTCCGGCAACGGTGGAGCCAACGTCTCGGCCGGTGTGGGCAACCAGCAAAGCAACTCGCTGTCCATCGCCGCAGGTTGCAAAGCCTGCATGTAACGCGATCGAAACGAAAGCCCCGGCAACGGGGCTTTTCCTCGGTTCCACAAGGCGTATTCGATCATGCGAACTCCTGCCCTCCTCGCTCTGCTTTGTCTGTGTGGCCTGACTCAGGCAGCGCAGATGCCTGTCGCTGCCCTGCCGGGTGGCGTGCTCGTTTACAAGGACGTGCAGAGCCTGCGTGAGCGCAAGTTTGCCGACATCGTCGAACAGAAAACCGATTTCAGCTGCGGCGCTGCTGCACTGGCAACGGTCCTGCGCCAGGCCTATTGGCTCGACGTCGATGAGGAGCACATCATCAAAGGCATGCTGGTCAACGCTGACCAGGACCTGGTGCGAACCCAGGGTTTCTCCATGCTCGACATGAAGCGCTACGTGGAAAGCATCGGCATGCGCGCCCGAGGCTACCGGATCCCGCCCGAGAAACTCGAAGCGGTGACCATTCCGGTGGTGGTTCTGATGGACATTCGCGGCTACAAGCATTTCGTCGTGTTGCAGCGTTCGGACAAGCACTGGGTGTACATCGCAGACCCGGTACTCGGCCACAAACGCTACAAACATGATGACTTTGTCAAAGGTTGGAACGGTATTGTCTTCGCCATCGTGGGTCCCGGGTATGACAAGGTCAATGCCTTGCGCAGCCCTCCGGTGCCGCTGACGGCAAAGAACAAGCTGGACGGTTTCAACCCGGTCAAAGATGCGGAATTGATGGATTTCGGGTTCATTCAGAGCGACTTCTTTTAATCGCCGAGTTAGAGAATGGGACTGGATGTCCCGGGAGCAGCAAATGAAAAGCTCATACTGGCTGGCCGCCGCCTGCCTGGCAGCGAGTGCATCAGGTTTTGCCCAAGCGGGGTTCAAACCCATTGAGATCAAGGACCAGGAGCTCGCCGAGCTGCGTGGTCGGTATGTGATGCCGGGGCGGATTATCAGCTTCGGCATTGTCATGAGCAGTACCTGGCGCAACGCCAGCGGCGACCTGATCGGGGCCGCGACCTCAATGCAGATCCAGGCTGCAACGGTCAAACCGGAATTTTATGTCTCGACCATCAAGGAGTCGGGCAACGGCAGCACCCCCACACTGGGCACTGGCACCGTCATCGGTGGCGCCGGCCTCAACAGCACGCAGGGCGTGACACAAAGCGTACGCGCGGCGGGCGATGGCAACACCGCCAACAACAATGTGGCGATCAACGTCAGCGAAGCCAGTCAGGCGCCGGCACTGCTGCCGTCGCAAGGTCAGGCGCTCGTGGCCGGACAGACCATCACCGGCAGCAACGGCGCCGGCAGCGTCGCGGTTTCCGCGTCGGGCGGTGGCGTGCAAATGGCCATTCAGGCCAGTGGCAACCAGGGCACGGCATTGCAACAAGTCGCCCAGGGCGGACTGCTGCAGAACACCCGCCTGCTGGGCAGTGCCAACGTGGTCAACAACCTCACACAGCTCAACGTCGTATTGAACAATAACGGCAGAAGCGCCGGCGCACTGGACTGCAACCTGACTCAACTCGGGGCCCTACGCATAAGCGGATATTGAACTACGCTGACTCTCGATCATTGGGCTTAAAGGGACGGCTTATTCATGTATCGATCAGTATCACTGCGTGCCGCAGTGTGTTTGAGTACCCTTCTACCCGCGGCGATGCTGCAAGCAGCTCCCGACGCCGATGTAGAAGCCCTGAAACGGGAACTTCTGGAACTGAAACAACGATACGAAGTACAGCAACAGGCCCTGGCGGTACTCGAACAACGGGTTCGCCAGGTCGAAGAACAGCCCGCCGCCCCACCGCCAAAACGACTGGCCAAATCGCCATCGGACATGAAAGGCAACCGTGTCGCCACCGGCACCGGTGCGGCCGCTGCATCGGGAGGCGCCGCCGGGGGCAGTGGCGCTTCTTACGGTCAGTCGCTGGCCGACGATTCGCAACCGGCGCAAAGCGTCTCCAACCTGTATGACGAAGCCAGCGGCTTTTTTGGCGGTGGCAAGTTCAGTGTCGAGACCGGCATCACCTATTCGCGCTATGACACTCGCCAATTGATCCTCAACGGTTTCCTCGCGCTGGATTCGATCTTTCTCGGCAACATCAACCTCGACCGGATCAAGGCCGACACCTGGACCTTCGACCTGACGGGTCGCTACAACTTCGACAACCGCTGGCAGTTCGACCTGAACGTGCCGGTGGTGTACCGCGAATCGACGTACCAGTCGGGTGGCGGCAACGAAGGCGCGGCCGGCGTCACCACCGAAGAAACCGTGACCAAGGACCCAACCCTGGGCGACGTCAACTTCGGCATCGCCTATAAATTCCTCGACGAATCGGTCAACACCCCGGATGCGGTCGTCACCTTGCGGGTCAAGGCGCCGACCGGCAAGGATCCGTTCGGCATCAAGCTGCGCCAGACCGATGCCAACTCCAACCTGTTCGTCCCCGATACCCTGCCGACCGGCAACGGCGTCTGGTCGATCACCCCGGGTATCTCGCTGGTCAAGACGTTTGACCCGGCGGTGCTGTTCGGCAGCCTTTCGTACACGCACAACCTGGAGGAGTCGTTTGACGACGTCAGCTCCACGGTCAACCAGAAAAACCCGGGCAAGGTGCGCATCGGCGACAGCTTCCAGATCGGCGCCGGTATCGCTTTCGCGTTGAACGAGAAGATGAGTATGTCGTTCTCGGTGTCCGACCTGGTGCAACGCAAGAGCAAGCTGAAACAGGATGGCGGGGACTGGGAATCGGTGGTGTCCAGCGACGCCAACGCCGGTTACTTCAACGTCGGCATGACCATTGCCGCCAGCGATAACCTGACCATCGTGCCGAACCTGTCGATCGGCCTGACGGACGATGCACCGGACTTTTCCTTCAGCCTGAAATTCCCGTATTACTTCTAAAAGCAAAAGATCGTCCGAAGGCTCGGACCGCGTTCGGACGATCTTTTGATCTTCAGCTATCTAACGGATCTGATGTTTGTGCAGGAGCCGATAAAACGTCGGCCGCGACACGCCCAACACTTTGGCGGCGACGCTGAGGTTATCGCTGTGGCGGTTCAACACATCGCACAACGCCTGGCGTTCGGCGCGAGTCTTGTAATCTTCAAGTGTGCCCATGGGCGCGGTGACTGACTGCTGGCTGATCAGTCCGAGGTCGCGCGCCTCAATTTGCCGGCCTTCGGCCAATACCAGCCCGCGGCGCACCCGATTGGCCAGTTCGCGCACATTGCCCGGCCAGTCATGTTTACCCATGGCGATCAACGCATCTTCGCTGAAGCTGCGCGGCCGCCGTCCGGTTTCGTGGCTGTAGAAGTGTGAAAAGTGATTGGCCAGCATCGACAGATCGCCGTGGCGTTCGCGCAGAGGCGCGGTCAGCACTTGCAGCACGTTGAGGCGGTAATAGAGGTCTTCGCGAAAGCGCTTTTGCTCGATGGCGGCCTCAAGATCGACGTGCGTCGCCGCCAGAACGCGTACATCTACCGGAATGGGCTGACTGCCGCCCACTCGCTCGATGTGTTTTTCCTGAAGAAAGCGCAGCAGATTGGCTTGCAGTTCCAACGGCAAGTCGCCGATCTCATCGAGAAACAACGTGCCGCCATTGGCCGCTTCGATGCGTCCGACCTTGCGCTGATGGGCACCGGTAAATGCGCCTTTTTCATGGCCGAACAATTCGGACTGAATCAAGTGTTCGGGAATGGCCCCGCAGTTGATCGCTACAAACGGTTTGCTGTGGCGTTGCGATTGCCGATGCAGCGTCCGCGCCACCAACTCTTTGCCGGTGCCGCTTTCACCACGGATCAGCACGGGCGACTCGGTGGGTGCGAGTTTGCTGAGCAACTTGCGCAGCTCACGAATCGGTTTGCTGTCGCCGAGCAACTCATGCTCCGGCTGATCGACATGAATCGTCCCCTGCCCGCGCAGGCGTGCCATGCCGAACGCGCGACCGAGCGTGACCTGCACCCGCGAGACATCGAAGGGCAAGGTGTGAAAATCGAAAAACCATTCACAGACGAAGTCGCCAACGTTCTGTAAGCGCAGGACCTCCTGGTTCAGCACGGCAATCCACTCGGTGCCACTGCGGCTGATCAGCTCCTTGACGGCTTCGGGACGTTCCAGATGAAAAGGCTGCAAACGCAGCAAGCCGACATCACACGCGCGGTCAGCGGCATGCTCCAGCGAACAACTGTCGACATCCCAGCCTGCCGTGCGCAAGCCGGGCAATAAACGGTGGCAATCGTCGCAGGGGTCGACAACCAGTAGACGGCGTAAGGCTGGCGCTTCGTTCATGTCTGATCCTTGGCGCCAAATTTTAGGAAATGATTGTAAAAACAGTCATTTGGCAGACCTGGCTGTAACACTAGCAAGATTTTGACAGAGCCTTGTACCGTTTGCTTATAGATGTACCAGCAAATCCGTTATAAGAACGGGATTGGTTAGTTGCCTATCGACACAAAACTTTCAGCACGCTTTCAAACGGCTCTTTATGGCGGGGCCATGAAATAAAGTCGAAATTTCTTTGTCTCAGGTGTGACCTGCTCCCCGGTTGCGTGCATCAGTACAAGTAACCAGCCGAACGGTAAGCCCAACCGACGGCACATCATTTGATTGGGCACTTATAGAGAGAAGACCCCATGACCGCCCCGCTCCGTATCAACGAAGCTCTTTTGATTGCCAACCACGCGTTCAAACCATTCCAGTGCGTGGCCTGGGCACCACAAGACGGCAATGGCGAATTGAGCCTGACCGTTATCGACCGCACCAATTCCCACATCGGTCGCACACAGATTCCTAGCAGCACCTACTCTGATCCTGCGCAACTTGAGCAACTGCTGCAGCAGGCTCGAAGCGAACTTAGCAAAGAAGGTCATAAGCTGCAGTCCTGGTCGATGCCTCACTGATCACAGTGATAATGCGGATGACATTCACGTCATCCGCATGCTTGCCTTAGTTACCCTTTCTTTTTTAAAAGACAGTCTTTCGTACAACTTTTAACAGCACTTTTTCGTAAAGTTGCTTGGCAGGCTTGCGACTGGTTCAAAAAGACACTGTTCTGGCACAGTGCGACCGTCCGCCTGCTACTTCTAACAGTTGTGCTTCCTCGCGTTCAGGTTTTGAATGTTCCGCTCATGCAGTTATCCCCGCCGGCTCCCGGCCGTGGTCAACTCGCAAGGAGATGCGTGCATGTCCACCCTGAACGCCTTTGCGCTTCCAGCGTCAGCAGACCATCCGGGACCACTTGATTCGACGTTCGCCTTGCGCGGCGTTGCGCAGGTGTACTTTGCCGGCAGCTTGTCCAGCCTGACCCAGGATGTCGCCCTTGATGCCCAAGGCCGGATACTGGTGGCCGCCAAGGTCGGTACCCTTGAAGGCTGCCGTTTCGGTCTCGCGCGCTTGCTCGCAGACGGCTCGGCCGACTTGTCCTTCGGCGTTCAGGGCAGCGTGATCGGTACGTTTGCCGCGGGTTTCGAAGCCATGGCCGGCAAGGTCCAGGCGCTGCCGGACGGGCGCATTCTGCTGGCCGGCCTGCATTATGAAAACAGCCATCGCACCCTGCCCGGCCTCGCCCTGTTCGATGCGCAGGGCCGGCCAGACCCAGCGTTCGCCGATAACGGCTTTCAGGTTGTGCGACTGCCGGGCGACTTGTCCATGGGCACCCGCGACCACTGGTTACCGCCCGGTGTCCCGGGTGTCGAAGCCTGTGATTTTGCCGTGCAGGATGACGGCCGCATCTTGCTGATCGCCAACCATCATTTCGAACTCGCGGACCATGCCGGCCTGCTCATTCGTCTGAGGGCCGACGGCAGCCTGGATGACAGCTTTAACGGCCGCGGCTTCGTGATGGTCCGCCACTTGTTGCTCAATACCTGGCTGAGTCGCCTGCTGCTGAAAAACGACGGGAGGATTGTGGTCGCCGGCTCCATCGGTTTTCCGCAAGAAGGCCTGCTGGCCGTCTACCTGCCCGATGGGCGCCTGGATGAACGGTTCGCCGTGGACGGCTTCATGGCATTCACGGCTCACGGCAAAAGCGCCCAGGTCAGTCAGGTCATCGAGTCCGGTGAGTCGCTGCAGTGTTTTGGCAGCAGTCGCGACCCGATTCGCTGCCTGGCGTTCAGCCTGCACGCCAACGGGCGCCCCGACGCACATTGCAATAACGGCCAGCCCCAGTTGCTGGATATCGGCCCCAGCGGCTGCCAGTGGAGCGCCGCCCAGCGCATGGCCAACGGCAACATCATCGCAGTGGGCGCAACCATCGGCGGGGTCGAGGCCGACTTTATCGTGGCCCGGTATCGGCCCGATGGGCACCTCGACCCAAGCTTTGGCGATGGCCAAGGCTGGCTGCGTACGCGACTGGGCAGAAGCCTCGACACGGCCAACTCACTGGTGGTGCAAGCGGATGGGGCGATTGTCGTGGGCGGGTATTCGCTGGATGGCAACTATCGGGCGATGGTTGCGCGGTATCTCAACCGATAAGACGAGTACAGCGCTCGCCTTTCGTCGGATTTAGCCGTGCACCTGTTATTTCTGACAGTAGACGCTTTTATTGATCGGGGTTCAGATGGCGGGACGCGCAGACGGCTGCGTGTTTAATCTGAAAAAAGGAATTTTTACATGACAGACCAAGAGAAATTATCCGGAAAACTGACGGGGGTAGATGCTTCAGGCAAGCGCACCAGTAGCGTCGCACCGTACATCCTCAAACTTACCGACCTGAAAAATAACTACATCGCATCGGGCAGCGTCGTTGAGATTAGCGACTTTATTCTCCATGGCTCGGCCAGCCCCGGAGAAAATGTAGAAATTCGGGATAGGGGAATTTCCGTTGCTTCGGTTCCCGTCAATATTGATGGCGACCTCGCATATGTGCTGCATGAACAGCACGGCGGCTTTCATGAGTACACGATTGTCGATCGGGAGGGGCGAGAATCACGCTCTTGGGAAGTCATCGTGGACTACGCGACACAGACATACATCGAATCTGTTAAGGGGCCTGACGGTCAGCCCATCGCAGACGGTTCGAGTACATCCCATACGACTCTGTATTTTGTAGGCAGAGGTGTGCCTGGTCACGTCGTAGAAGTTACGAGTGACGGCACGGCGGTGCGTCTGGTAACCGTCGATGATGGCAGGCATTGGAGCACCAACCTCACGGATCTCAAGCCAGGCCGGCATGACTTCACTGCCCGAGAGCTCAACGGCAAAGAATCCCCCCCTTGGCGGATCGAAATAGAAAAACCGGCATTGTTGAGTATCCAATTTGGGTTAGGCCAGGGGAATTATCAACTCATCAAAGATGGTGAAACCACTAACCAGACATCGGTGGTCCTGGTCGGCACGGCGAAGCCGAATGAAGAGGGTAAGATTCTCAGCGATGTCCATGGCCCGGTTGACTTCCAAGCGAATGGGTTCGGGATTATCAACGCGATTGTTGAAGATTTGGCACCTGGCTATAGCTATACGTTCGTCTGCCGCTCCGGGGCGGATCGAACTTCGGAGCCTTTCAAACTCACGGTAGATTCTTCGGAATCTGCCATAAGGTAGACTTGTTTCAACACTAAAAAGGCCTGCCGAGTAACGACTCGGTAGGCCGTTGTTGTTTAACTGGAGATACCCGCGTATCAACCGCAACAGTGCTGAATAATTCCACGAACACCTTGAACTTGCCCGTCACATCCGGCAACTTGCGCCCTTCAATAAAACAAGGAGCAACCGATGTCCGGATCAATGGCCCAGGCGTTCGCGCACAACTTTCTCGGGCAGTCTCCGCGCTGGTACAAGGCGACGATCGTCGGTTTCCTGATCCTCAATGCGCTGGTGCTGTTCACCATCGGCCCGGTCGCAGCGGGCTGGTTGTTGGTGATCGAATTCATCTTCACCCTGGCCATGGCGCTCAAGTGCTACCCGCTGATGCCTGGAGGCCTGCTGCTGGTCGAAGCGCTACTGCTGAAGATGACTACGCCGCAGGCACTCTATGATGAGCTGCTGCATAACTTCCCGGTGATTCTGCTGCTGATGTTCATGGTCGCAGGCATCTACTTCATGAAAGATCTGCTGCTGTTTCTTTTCTCGCGCCTGTTGCTGGGCGTGCGTTCGAAAGCGATCCTGTCGTTGATGTTCTGCTTCCTCTCGGCGTTTCTTTCGGCGTTTCTCGATGCCCTGACCGTGACCGCGGTGATCATCAGCGCGGCGGTGGGGTTTTATTCGGTGTACCACCGCGTGGCTTCGGGCAACGATCCACGCCAGGACAGCGAGTTCAGCGACGACCAGCACCTGCCCACGCTGCATCACGACGACCTGAACCAGTTTCGCGCGTTTCTGCGCAGCCTGTTGATGCACGGCGCGGTCGGTACGGCGCTAGGCGGCGTGTGCACCCTGGTGGGCGAGCCGCAGAACCTGTTGATCGGTCACGAGATGGGCTGGCATTTCGGCGAATTTTTCCAGAAAGTCGCGCCGGTCTCCCTACCGGTTCTGGCGGCGGGTCTGGTGACGTGCGTGTTGCTGGAAAAGCTGCGCTGGTTCGGTTACGGCACGCTTTTACCGGATAACGTGCGCACCGTGTTGGCGAACTACGCCGCCGAAGACAACGCCGAGCGCACGACGCGTCAGACTGCAGCATTGCTGGTGCAAGGTGCGGCGGCGCTGATTTTGATCGGTTGCCTGGCCTTTCATATCGCTGAAGTCGGCCTGATCGGGTTGATGGTGATTGTGTTGATCACCGCGTTTACCGGGATCACCGATGAGCATCGCCTGGGCACTGCCTTCAAGGATGCGATGCCGTTTACCGCGCTGTTGGTGGTGTTTTTTGCCGTGGTCGCGGTGATTCACGATCAACAACTTTTTGCCCCGCTGATTCAGTGGGTGCTTGCCCTGCCGGTGGACCAGCAGCCGGGCATGCTGTTCATCGCCAACGGTTTGCTCTCGGCCATCAGTGACAACGTGTTTGTCGCGACGATCTACATCACCGAAGTCAAACAGGCCTTCCTCGCTGGACACATGAGCCGCGAGCACTTCGAGACGCTGGCGATTGCGATCAACACCGGCACCAATCTGCCGAGTGTGGCGACGCCTAATGGTCAGGCCGCGTTCCTGTTCCTGCTGACCTCGGCGATTGCACCGCTGGTGCGCTTGTCGTACGGGCGAATGGTGTGGATGGCGCTGCCCTATACCGTGGTCATGGGCCTGCTCGGCTGGTATGCCGTGAGTTATTGGCTATAACTGACACCACATGCCCGTTGTAGGAGTGAGCCTGCTCGCGAAGGGGCCGTGTCAGGCAACCCGACTGCTCGATGACACACCGCATTCGCGAGCAGGCTCGCTCCTACAGTTGGGTTTTGTGCTGGATCAGCGCCGGAGGATGTATTGCTCGATCGCCTGGGCCACGCCGTCTTCGGTGTTTGGCGCGGTGACGACATCAGCCTGACGCTTCACCGCCTCCTCCGCCTGGCCCATGGCGATCGACAGGCCGGCGCATTTGAACATCGCCGGGTCGTTGCCGCCGTCGCCGATTGCAGCCGTTTGCTCCAGCGGCACGCCGAGGTAATCGGCAATGGTCGTCAGTGCGGTGCCTTTATTGGCCTCCAGTGCAGTGACATCGAGATACACCGGTTGTGAACGCGACACTTGTGCCATGCCGTTGACCTTCGGCAGCAGTTGCGCTTCCAGTTCGATCAACAGTTCGGTGTTGTTGCTGGTGGCGACGATCTTGTCGATACGCTCCAGATACGGCTCGAAGCTTTCCACCACTACCGGCGGGTAGCCCAGGCCGTGCTGCTCGCGGGGCACCATCGGCCCGTGCGGATCCTTGAGCAACCAGTCGCCGCCACTGAAGACCCAAATCTCGACATCCGGCTGATCGGCAAATTGCGCCAGTGCGATCAGCGCCGTTGTCGCCGGTAAATAATGCGCGGCCAGCAAAGTGCCGTCGGGATTGACGATAGTGCCACCGTTGAACGCCGCGGTCGGCAGATCAACGCCCAAGGCCTCGATCTGCTGCAACATGGCGCGCGGGGGGCGTCCGGTTGCGAGGCTGAACAACACGCCCGCCTCGCGCAGCGATCGCACCGCGTCAATGGTGCGCTGACTCAGCGTGTGATCGGGCAGCAATAGCGTGCCGTCCATGTCACTCAGTAGAAAACGGATCGGCTTGCTCATCCCAGGCCATGCCAGACGCGGCCATCGCGAGTCAAAAGATCTTCAGCCGCTTGGGGGCCATCTTCACCCGCCGCGTATGTCTCGACGCTTGCATCCTGCTGCCAGGCATCGAGAAACGGCTGCACCGCGCGCCAGCCATTCTCGATGTTGTCGGCGCGCTGGAACAGTGTCTGGTCGCCGGTCAGGCAGTCATAAATCAGCGTTTCGTAGCCGGTCGACGGCTGCATCTCAAAGAAATCCTTATAGGCGAAGCCCAGCTCGATATTGGCCATGTTCAACGCCGGCCCGGGTCGTTTCGCCAGCAAGTCGAACCACATGCCTTCGTTGGGCTGAATCTGGATGCGCAGGTAGGTCGGCTGCAATTCATCCACTTCGGTGTCGCGGAACTGCGCGTAAGGCGCCGGTTTGAAGCAGATGACGATTTCGGTGTCGCGCACGCTCATGCGTTTGCCGGTGCGCAGGTAGAACGGCACGCCGACCCAGCGCCAGTTGTCGATCATCACCTTCAATGCCACGTAGGTTTCCGTGGTGCTGTCGGGCGAAACATTGGGTTCTTCGCGGTAGCCGTTCAATGGCTGGCCGTCGCGGGCACCCGCACTGTACTGGCCGCGAACCGAGTTGGCGCGGGCCTCCTCGACGGTCCAGGGACGAATCGCCCCCACGACCTTGGCCTTCTCACCGCGCACCGCATCGGCGCCGAACGCCGCCGGCGGTTCCATCGCGACCATCGCCAGTAACTGAAACAAGTGATTGGGCACCATGTCCCGCAAGGCACCGGTGTGTTCATAAAAGCTGCCACGGGTCTCGACGCCGACGGTTTCGGCGGCCGTGATCTGCACGTGGTCGATGTAATGGTTGTTCCAGAAAGCTTCGAACAGGCTGTTGGAGAACCGACTGACGAGGATGTTCTGCACGGTTTCCTTGCCCAGGTAATGGTCGATCCGGTAGATCTGCTTTTCCGTCATCACCTTGAGCAGGCAAGCGTTCAAGGCTTCAGCGGTCTGCAGGTCGGAGCCGAACGGCTTCTCGATCACCACCCTTCTGAACGCTTCAGGGGTTTCTTCGAGCAAACCGGCGCTGCCGAGTCGGCGCACCACTTCGCTGAAGAAACGTGGCGCGGTGGCCAGGTAGAACACCGCATTGCCGGTACCGCTGGCGGCGATTTTCGCCGCCAGCGCTGAATAAGTGCTGTCGTCCAGAAAGTCGCCCTGGACGTAGCTGATGCCTTTGGCGAGCTTGGCCCACAAGGCCGGATCAAGCATCTGATCGCCCTTGCCAACCTTCGCCGCCACTTCGCTGCGGATGAAATCCTCGAGCTTCTGCGCGAAGGCTTCATCGGTAATCGCGTTGTGGTCAACGCCGACGATCCGCAGATTATCGTCAAGCAGGCCGTCGCGACTGAGGTTGTACAGCGCTGGCATCAGCAAGCGCTTGACCAGGTCGCCGTGGGCACCGAACAGAAACAGCGTGGTCGGTGGTGCGGGTTCTGCCTTGGATTTTCTGCGGATCGTATGGGTCATTTCCTGGCTGTCTCCACGTGGCCGCCGAAGCCGAAACGCTGTGCGGACAGGATCTTGTCGCCGAAGGTGCCCTGGCCGCGCGAGCGGTAGCGCGAAAACAGCGAGTTGGACAGCACCGGCACCGGCACCGCTTGCTCCATGGCCGCCTCGATGGTCCATTGGCCTTCGCCGCTGTCCGCTACGGAGCCGGAGAAACCGTCGAGTTTCGGGTCGCTGGCCAGCGCATCGGCGGTCAGGTCGAGCAGCCACGAGGACACCACGCTGCCGCGACGCCAGACCTCTGCAATGTCGGCCACGTTCAGGTCGAAACGCTGATCTTCCGGCAGGCGCTCGCTGGATTTGGTCTTGAGGATGTCGAAGCCTTCGGCGAACGCGGCCATCATGCCGTACTCGATGCCGTTGTGGATCATCTTGACGAAATGCCCGGCGCCGGCGGGACCTGCGTGGATGTAGCCGTGTTCGGCGCGGTGGTCGTCGGATTTGCGATCCCTGGTACGCGGGATGTCGCCCATGCCCGGTGCCAGAGCGGCGAACAGCGGGTCAAGACGCTTAACCGTCTCGGCGTCGCCACCGATCATCATGCAGTAGCCGCGCTCCAGGCCCCAGACGCCGCCGGAAGTGCCGACGTCGATGTAGTGAAGGCCCTTCTCGCCCAACGTCCTGGCCCGGCGAATGTCATCTTTATAGTTGGTGTTGCCACCGTCGATGATGGTATCGCCGGCTTCAAGCAGATTGCTCAGGGTGTCGATGGTCTCTTCGGTCGGCGCACCGGCCGGCAGCATGACCCAGACGGCGCGTGGCTTGTCCAGACCGGCCACCAGGGCCGGCAGGTCGGCGACGCCCGTGGCGCCCTCGGCGGCCAGGGTGTCGATGAAAGCGGTATCGCGGTCGTAGACAACGGTGGTGTGACCGTTGAGCATCAGGCGCCGCGCAATATTACCGCCCATGCGGCCCAGTCCAATAATCCCGAGTTGCATGTGCTGATGCTCCTTACTACAAATAAATGTGTGTCATTGGTTATAGCCCAACGCGGTTGATGGAGGTTAGTCCAGAGCGTTGCGATGAAGTTTCCGGGCATTGTGCCCGATCCAGACTGATAACGCCTCGAATCGTGCCGAAGACACACCGACCATGAAAAATAAAAAAGTTCCATTCACAGGCAAAAGAAATCAAAATTGGCGCCGATAGTAAGTCACGCACCTCGAAAGCGGGGGCGACCTTACAGTTGATGCACGCCATTTGCGAGGTGAGCAATGGGCACAGTACACACAGCAATGCCGCCACAAACCCTCTACGTCACGATCCGTCGCGATGAATTGCGTCAGTTGAAGGACGAGCGCGACCAGTTGAAACACGAGTTGGCGCAGCTGCGCGCATTGACTCAAGACGCCCAGCCCCAACCCCGCCCGGTTGTGCTGCGCGCGCCCAACGCCTGATCCTGCCTGCTACGGGAGCGGCCATCGTCGTTCCCGACCTGTTTCACCCCTGCGCTTACGGCTGTTGCGTGGCGCCGATTAACGAAACTTTCACATTCGCTTGGGGATACTCCGCCCCCATTCTGGCCGTACCTGCGCGTACGGCTTTTGTTCGTCGGTGTCATGGATGCGTTCCGGCGGTGGTTTGATGACTGAGCTGGAGTGCTGAATGGCATTGTTCAAACGCAGCAAAACGACTGCGACAGGTTTCGACTGGGCTGGTTTTCTCTGGCTGTTCGTATTTTTCTGGTACTTCTCCGGTATCACCCAGCTGTTGATTCAGTTGACCGGCACTTCCGGCTTCACCGGTTTCCGCCAGGCGTTCGTCATGAGCGCGATCTGGCTGGCGCCAATGTTGCTTTTCCCCAGACACACCCGCTTGCTCGCCGCCCTGATCGGCGTGGTGCTATGGGCCTGCTCGATGGCCAGCCTTGGCTATTTCTTCATCTATGAGCAGGAGTTCTCCCAGAGCGTCATCTTCATCATGTTCGAATCGAACATCTCTGAAGCGGGCGAGTACATGACCCAGTACTTTGCCTGGTGGATGGTTCCGGCGTTCCTCGCGCATACCGCATTCGCTTACTTCCTGTGGACTCGTCTGCGCCCTGTATACATGCCGCGTGGCCGTGCGTTCGTTGCGGCGATGGCGATTCTGATCGCGGTGATCGGTTACCCACTGGTCAAACAGACAATGCGCATGGGCTCTTTCGCCCAGGGCTTCGAAAAATTCGAAACCCGTATCGAACCGGCCGTGCCATGGCAGATGGTCGTGGCGTATCACCGTTATCAGGAAACCCTCGCCGACATGCAGGGCATGCTGCACAACGTGAGCAAGATCCCTCCGCTGAAAAACCTCAAGGACGCCTCCGCCAATCAGCCGGCGACGCTGGTGCTGGTCATCGGCGAATCGACCAACCGTCAGCGCATGAGCCTCTACGGCTATCAGCGCAACACCACGCCGGAGCTGGACAAGCTCAAGGACCAACTGGCGGTGTTCAACAACGTCGTCACCCCTCGCCCGTATACCATCGAGGCGTTGCAGCAGGTGCTGACCTTCGCTGACGAAGAGCATCCGGACCTGTACCTGACGACCCCGTCGCTGGTCAGCGTGATGAAACAGGCCGGGTACAAAACGTTCTGGATCACCAACCAGCAGACCATGACCAAGCGCAACACCATGCTCACGACGTTTTCCGAACAGGCCGATGAGCAGGTGTACCTGAACAACAACCGCAACCAGAACGCCGCGCAGTACGATGGCGACGTCATCGAGCCGTTCAACAAGGCCCTGGCCGACGCGGCGCCGCGCAAGCTGATCGTCGTGCATTTGCTCGGCACGCACATGAGCTACCAGTACCGCTATCCGCCAACCTTCGACAAGTTCAAGGACCGCCAAGGCGTACCGGCTGGCGTGCGGGACGACCAAGTGCCGACCTACAACAGCTATGACAACGCCGTGCTGTACAACGACTTTGTCGTGTCGAGCCTGATCAAGGATTACGCCAAATCCGATCCCAACGGTTTCCTGCTGTACCTTTCGGATCACGGCGAAGACGTGTTCGACTCGGTCGGCCACAAAACCCTGGGCCGCAACGAAAACAAACCGACCGCGCCGATGTACACCATTCCGTTCATGGCCTGGGCATCGCCGAAGTGGAAGGAAACTCACGACTGGAACTTCGCTGCCGACCTGGAGCGACCGTACAGCAGCTCGCACCTGATCCACACCTGGGCCGACATGGCCGGCCTGAGCTTCGACGAACTCGACCGCAGCAAGAGCCTGGTCAGCGACAGTTTCAAGGTTCGCCCATTGCTGATTGGTGATCCTTACCAGACACAACAGCGTGCGTTGATTGACTTCAGTTTGATGAAGCCCAAAACCGCCGCTGCAGGACCTTCGGAAGTCGTGCAGAAATAAACCGTTGTTCGCTTGCAGGAGAGCCTCGTATCGAAAGATGCGGGGCTTTTTTGCGCTTGGAGGAAGTACAAACGCGCTCGCGGCGGGGTGTCATTCCAGATTTTCTGCGACTGATCCACCGCGTTCGCGAGCAGGCTTGCTCCCACAGGGGAACGGGTGTGCTTCGCAGGTTTTGCGGCGGTTGCCTGCCCTGCCCTCACTCCGACTTCTTTAAATGGTCGTGCGAAAAGCTGAAACATCCGCAAATAACAATACTTCTCGTCTCCCCCTAAATCCCCACCCCACCCTTCGTCTTTGAACAAACGGAAATTTTTCCCTCGAAGACAAGGAGTCGGCTGCGATGTTTGCGCCCATCACCCGTTCCATGACCCTGACCCTTGGCCTGTGCGGTGCTGCTTTGAGCGCTGATTTGCTGGCCGAATCCGAAGCTGAAAAGCCTCCGCAACCCGCCGGCAATGCACTGGAACTGGCCGCAACCAACATCAGTGCGCAAGGCCTGGGCACCAGCACTGAAAACACCGCGTCCTATACCACTGGCGCGATGAGCACGGCGACGCGCCTTAACCTGTCGATCAAGGAAACCCCGCAATCGGTGTCGGTGGTCACGCGTCAGCAGATGGATGATTTCAAGCTCGGCACGTTGTCCGAGGCGATGCGCCAGACCACGGGTGTGGTGGTGCAGCATCTGGATTCGGATCGCGTCAGTTATTCTTCGCGCGGTTATGCGATCGACAATTTCCAGATCGACGGGATGCTCAACACCTTCGATCGAATGAAGTCCGACTCGGACACGATTATCTACGACCGCATCGAAGTGGTCCGCGGCGCCACGGGGCTGACCACGGGCGCAGGGGATCCGTCGGCGACCATCAACATGGTGCGCAAGCGGCCGACTGCGCAATGGCAGGCGCTGGCCGGGGTCAGCGGGGGCAGCTACGACAATTACTACAGCTACGTCGATGTCGGTGGCCCGCTGGCGTTTGATGGTCGCTTGCGCGGCCGTACGGTGCTGGCCTATCGCGACAGCCAGTCGATCAAAGACAAATACGCGCTGCAACGGGAGGTTGGTTACGGCGTGCTGGAAGCCGACCTGAGCGACTCCACCGTGCTGGCAGTCGGTTACGACTACCAGAACAAGCACGTACAAGGTTCGTCCTGGGGCACCGTGCCTTACTGGAATGCCGATGGCAGCAAGGCCGGGCTGGGACGTTCAACCAACATGGCGACGTCGTGGAGTTCCTGGCCGCTGCAAGACAAAACCGCGTTCGCCACCCTCGATCAGCAACTGGTCGGCGGCTGGCGCCTGAAAGCTGCCTACACCCACCGGCAAAGCGATACCGACGGCAAGGTCTATTACGGCGGCGGCGGATTTCCCAAGGCCGACCGCAGCGGCATGACCGCCTACACCTCGCACATGATCGGCACGCAGAAAATGCAGGCGTATGACTTCAATGTTTCCGGCCCCTATTCGCTGCTGGGGCGTGAACACGAAATGATGTTTGGCTATGGTGAGGCCGAGCGGCGCTCGCACTCCCCTTATACGGTTGCCAGCGCGCAACCCGGCGATTACGAAACCATCCGCGACTGGAAGTGCATGAGCGGTATCGCCAAATTCAGCGACACCGTCACCGATCTCACTGGATCCAAAGACAATACCCGGCAGCAAGCCGGATACATCGCTACGCGCCTGAGCCTGACCGATGATCTGCATGCTGTACTCGGCAGCCGATACGGTAGTTGGGCAGCGTCCAGCACCGGCAACAAATTCGATACCAATCGGCAACTGACCGAGGTCGATTACACCACCCAAAAACAGAACGATGTCTGGACGCCTTACGCCGGGCTGCTGTACGACCTGACGCCGCAATACACGGTGTATGTGAGCTACACCGACATCTTCAAACCCCAGGGCAACCGCGACAAGAATCGCAAATACATTGACCCGGTCGTCGGCAGAAACTACGAGTTGGGCCTCAAGGGCAGTGTGTTCGAAGAACGCCTGAATCTGTCCATGGCGGTGTTCTGGAGCAAGCAGGACAATGTCGCCGAAGTCGACAACTCGGTGCCCCCGGACCCGGTAACCCGCGAACAGTTCTACAAGTCTGGCGGCAAGGGCAACAAGGTTAATGGCTTCGAAGCCGAGGTGTCCGGTGAAGTCATGACGGGCTGGAACATGACGGCCGGTTACACCTATACCCACTCGGTTAACGGTGCGAGCGAGCGCACCAACACCAGCGAGCCAATGAACCTGTTGCGGGTCTCCACGGCCTATCGCCTGCCAGGCGAGTGGCAGGCGCTAACCGTGGGCGGCGCGGTGAACTGGCAAAGCGATGTCTACGGCAACTCGATCCGCCCGGTCGGGCTCACTACAGAAAACGCGCGCATCAGCCAGAGCGCCTACACGGTGGTCAATCTGATGTCGCGATATGCGTTCGACCGCCACCTTTCGGCGTCGCTGAACATCAACAACCTGTTCGACGAGAAGTACTACGACAACGTCGGCTTTTACAACGGCGTGTATTGGGGCGATCCGCGCACCCTGACAGTGAGCCTGGACTGGAGGCTTTGAGCTGTTAACACCAACTTAATGCCGCCAACCCACAGTCATCTCCGAGGTCTGCTTCATGGATGAACGACTCCCACTTGTTCAGTAGGAGGCACCATGAAAATCACTACCGCAATGTTCGCTGCACTGCTCGTCCTCGTCTCTTCGAGCGTTTTCGCCGAGGGCGGCGCCGAGCGCATGCGTTACTACTACGACAATTTCCCGGTCCAGCACGCGCAAAGCGCACAGAAGGCCGACGCTGACGCAAAAGAAATCCGCGTTCCCGCCGACCAGACCGCGCAAGTCACCGAGTCTTCTCGCGACTGAATATTTGCATCACCGATGGACCTTCCATGGCTTCGCTCTGGCCTGGAAGTAGACAGTTGGCGCCCGTTTCGGGCGCCTTTTTTATGCCTGCAGGTTCTTGATCCAGAACAGCATCTGGCCATGATCGGGATTGAACATCCCCGGGGCGAAACCGAATTTGCGGTAAGCGCCTTGTGCCACAGCGTTGCCTGCGAGGACTTCCAGGGTGATCTTGCAGCAACCGCGCTGACGAGCGATATCCTCGACCTTGCAGAGCATTTTCTGGCTCAGGCCGAGGCCGCGGAATTTGCCCACCACCGCCACATCGTGGACATTGACCAGCGGTTTGCAGGCAAAGGTTGAAAAGCCCTCGAAACAGTTCACCAGACCGGCCGGCTCGCCGCCGACAAACGCCAGCACGCTGAAAGCATAGGGCCGCCGCGCAAGTTCTTCGGGCAGGCGTTGCAACAGCTCCCTGGCGATCGGGTGTCCGCCGCCCATGGGGTCTTCTGCATAATGATTGAGCACGATACCGATGGCCTCGGCGTGTAACGGATTGGTGTAGCTGGCCTGAAGCACAAGAATTTCTGCGGAATCCATTTCCATCCCCGAACAAACAATCGCCCCGGCACGCAAAGTGCGAACTGAAAGGCGGGTTGACCTTAGCGCGAGTACGGACCGGGCCACAATTGGAAAATAGAAAGATCCCAGCCTTCGGCAGCAGCTGCGTGGGGCCGCTGCGCTCTTTTGCTTTATCAATGTCCCCAGATCAGTTCCTCGGTCCAGCCCAGTTCGGCAAAGTCTTCGGCGCGCAGTGCGCTTTCGCCGGCACAGAAAAATTCATCCAGTTGCGGTGGCTCGACCGACGTCCCGCTGAGCATCGCATGGACCTGACCTCGATGATGGATCTGATGCCCAAACAGATGCGACAGCAGACGCAGACGACTGTCATGTTGCGGTGTGTCGCGCGCAATGGTGACGATTCGCGTCAGCTCGGCATCGCGCAGTTGTTCGCAATAAGCGATCAACCGTCGGTCGACGCGGGCCTGCTCGTCGCGCAACGAGGCGGCTTCGGTAAATGGCTCGTCCTGATTGAAGAACACGTAGCAGTCCGGGTGCGGCTCGTCACCGCGCAGCTCTCGCTCCAGCGCATCGACGTAAAACCAGTCGCAGGTGAGAATGTGGTTGAGCGTCAGGCGGATGCCCGGAAAGAAGCTCACCCGTGGCGCCGCCAGTTCAGCGGCGTCGAGCTGGATCCAGGCCTTGGCCAGACGATGATTGGCCCAGGCATTTTGATAGGCCATGGTCAGCAAATGATGGGACAGCGGTTGGCTCATGTCGGCGCCCTCTCCTTGTTCAAGCTTCGGCGAAACGCTGCAGTTGCATCTCTTGTAGACGGCTGAGGGTGCGGCGGAACGGGAACTGCAGATAACCCTCGGTGTAGAGCGCATCCATCGGCACCTGCGCCTCGATGTACAACGGCACTTTACGGTCGTAGCACTCGTCCACCAGCGCGATGAATCGACGTACGCCATCGTCGTGCACCGACAATTGCGGCAATTCGCGATCACCTGCGATCACCCGTTCGGCGCCATCTTCGGTGCCGCGAGCAATGCGCCCCTCGCGCTTGCGCGCACTCAGGTTCGGCACTTCGCTCAACAGAATAGCCCGGTAGCAGTCGCACAGCGCGATGAAGTCCATCGCGGCGAACGGTTGCTCGCACAGATCAGCGTAACGGCACCACAGCACGTCTTGGCTGGCCCGCACCACATTGAGCATTCGGTGCCCCACGGCAACGGGCTCGGCAGCGGACGGTTGCCCGGCATTCAGTACGTTGAACACCTCGGACAATGCGCTCGGCGATCCGGCCGCACTGACAAAATAGCGCCGTTCAATGGCGCCCGGATGCAGGCGGTGATCCTCGGCGCCGTTCACTGCGACCACTTGCATGTGCGCCTTGATCGCGGCAATCGCGGGGGTAAACCGGTCGCGGTTGAAGCCATCGGCATACAGATCGTCCGGCGGCAGGTTGGAGGTACAGACCACCACCACGCCCTCGTCGAACATGACCTGAAACAGGCGCCCGAGAATAATCGCGTCGCCAATATCGTTGACGAACAGCTCATCGAAGCACAGCACGTGGACCTCAGCGGCCAACTCGCGCGCCAATGCCCGCAAGGGATCAGCGATGCCGGTCAGTTGAAACGAGCGCTGATGCACCCATCCCATGAAGTGGTGAAAGTGCTGGCGCCGGGCGGGCACGCGCAGGCTCTGATAGAACTGATCCATCAGCCAGGTCTTGCCGCGTCCGACCGGGCCCCACAGGTACACACCGCTGACGGAGCGGGCACCGCTGTGCAAGGCTTCATGGCATTTTTGCAGCGCCCAGACCGCGTGTTCCTGAGCTTCATCCTGGATGAAGCCCTTATGTTGGACCGCGTGTTGCCAAGCGCTCAGGGGGGAGTCGAAAGTCATGCGCGGCAGTATGCCATGACCGCGACACGAGCGGCGCTGTACGAAAGCGGTGGGTCAGCCAAGGTTTCCAGACTGATCAATTGCCTTCGCGAGCAGGCTCGCTCCCACATTTGGATGCGATCCACGCAACTAAATCCGCTGCAAATCCGATCGAACTCAAGGCAAAGCCATCGGGTCAACCCCGAACACTGGCCTTGAAATCAGGAGACCCGCGATGACTGACTATCCAAAACCACCCTTCCCCCAACAAGCCCAACCGGTGCCCGGCTCGCAGCGTAAAATGGAACCGTACCCCGACTGCGGCGAGCAAAGCTACGTTGGCTCCGGGCGACTGAGCGGCAAGATCGCCCTGATCACCGGCGCTGACAGCGGCATCGGCCGCGCGGTGGCGATTGCCTTTGCCCGTGAGGGCGCCGACGTCGCCGTCGCCTACCTCAACGAACACGAAGACGCCCAGGAAACCGCACGCTGGGTCGAACAGGCCGGGCGTCAATGCCTGTTGCTGCCCGGCGATATCGCCGAAAAAGCCCATTGCCAGGCGCTGGTCGACAAGACTGTAGAGCGCTTTGGCCGCATCGATGTGCTGGTCAATAATGCCGCGTTCCAGATGACCCACGAAAACTTTGAAGACATCCCCGATGACGAATGGGTGATGACCTTCGACGTCAACATCACCGCCATGTTCAGGATTTGCCAGGCAGCGATCAAACACATGCGTCCCGGTTCATCGATCATCAACACCAGTTCGGTCAATTCGGACATGCCCAAACCGACCCTGCTCGCCTACGCCACCACCAAAGGCGCCATCGCCAACTTCACCGGTGGCCTGGCGCAGATGCTCGGGCCTAAGGAAATCCGTGTGAACAGCGTTGCACCCGGGCCGATCTGGACGCCGTTGATCGTCTCGACCATGCCCGAGGAAGAAGTGCAGAACTTCGGTGGCAACACGCCGCTCGGCCGCCCCGGTCAGCCGGTGGAAGTCGCGCCGATCTACGTGCTGCTGGCGTCGGATCAAGCCAGTTACATCACCGGCCAGCGCTACGGCGTGACCGGCGGCAAACCGATGCTGTAACCGTGTTCAAGAAAAACTGAACCCAGCGGCATGACGCCTCTCCATACCTGTAAGCGCCCAACGGGCCGTCAGGAAAAGGAGATCGTCATGTCCGCACCGATCGTCAAACTCTTCACCCAACCCAATTTCGCCTGGACCGATATCCGCCGCGAAGAAGAGGCTCATCCGCGCCACTATCTTGCGCATTTGCTGGTCCTGGCGCTGATTCCTGCTGTCTGCCTGTTCGTCGGTACCACCTATGTCGGCTGGAGCCTCGCCGCGGGTGAGACGGTAAAGCTGAGCGCCGCGAGCGCTGTGCAATTGTGCGTTTTGCTGTACCTGACCATAGTTATCGGCGTGGCGTTGATGGGCGGTTTCATCCGCTGGATGTCGCGTTCCTTCGATACCCGCCCGACGCTGAATCAGTGCATCGGCTTTGCCGCCTACACCGTGACACCTTTTTTCATCGCCGGAATCGCCGGCCTTTACCCAAGCCGCTGGCTGGCCATTCTGGTGCTGGGGGCGGCATCGGTGTATTCGACGTTCCTGCTGTTCGTCGGCCTGCCGACCTTCATGCACGAACGCCGGGAGCAAGGCCTGTTGTACTCGGCGAGTGTCTGGGGCGTCGGTCTGCTGGTGCTGGTGACAATCCTGGTGTCGATGATCCTGCTGTGGTTCAACGTGCTCACGCCTGAGTATTTGCGCACCCATGCGGGTTGATCCGGTGCGTTTGCGCCTGACGACACGTGGCGGTGCCCGAAGATGAACTTCAGCGTATGGGTCGCGGTGCTCGGCGGCGTACTGCTGACCCTGGCCCTGACCTCTTCGTGGCTGCGCTGGCTGCCGGTCACGACGTCAGCGGTGTGCCTGCTGCTAGGCATCGTTATCGGCCCCAGTGGCCTGAACCTGCTGAAACTGTCGCTGGAAAACGCTTCGCTGTGGATGGAGCACCTGACTGAAGTCGCGGTGCTCTTTTCGCTGTTTGTCTGTGGGTTGAAATTGCGCCTGCCGCTGCGCAACAAAACCTGGTGCATCGCTTTCGGCCTCGCCGGGCCGGTCATGCTGCTGACGATCATCGGCGTGTGCCTGCTGCTGCATTGGGGCCTGCAATTGCCGTGGGGGCCGTCATTGCTGATCGGCGCGATTCTCGCACCGACCGATCCGGTCCTCGCCGCGCTGGTCCAGGTCAACGATGCGCAGGACGTCGACAGCGTGCGTTTCGGCCTTTCCGGAGAGGCTGGACTCAACGACGGCGTCGCATTCCCTTTCGTAATTCTCGGCCTGCTGTTATTGCACGGCGATGGCAGCCCCGGCGAATGGCAGGACTGGGTATTGCGCAGCCTGTTGTGGGCCGTGCCGGCGGGTCTGCTGACCGGTTACTGGATGGGCCGTGGCATCGGCCGCATCGCCCTGTCACTGCGGATTCACAACGAGGACAGCACACTGGGGCCGAATGATTACCTCACGCTGGCGTTGATTGCACTGGCTTACGTGGTTGCGGATGCAATAGGCGGCTACGGGTTTCTCTCGGTGTTCGCCGCCGGCCTCGGCTTACGCCAGGAGGAAGTCAAATCCACCGGCGTCACCCAACCGCCGGCCGAGCATCTGGTACAACCCGTGGTTGGCCACCAGAACGTCGAACCGCAGGACGCGGTGCATGGCGATACCGCGCAACTGCAGGACAGCCAGGTGGCCGCCGGCATCATGATGGGCGACATGCTTGCCTTTGGCAGCCTGGTCGAGCGGGCGATGGAAGTTTTTCTGGTGACCCTGCTCGGCGTCGTACTGATCGCCCATTGGGATTGGCGAGCGTTGTGGATTGGCGCGGTACTGTTTTGCCTGATTCGCCCGCTGAGCGTGGCCGTGATGCCTTGGGGCAGCTTGCTCAGTTGGCCCCAACGCGGGCTGATCGGCTGGTTTGGCATTCGCGGCATCGGCAGTCTGTTTTATCTGTTTTTCGCCTTGAACCACGGCTTGAGCGCCGAGGTGGCGACGGTGTGCACCGATATCACGTTATCGGTGCTGGCCCTGAGCATTCTGCTGCACGGCGTGAGTACGCAGCCGATGCTCGCGCGGTACGAACAGTTGAAGAAACGAAAAAGCTGATTTTTCCAGCGCTCCAAATCGTTGGAAATAATCGAATTTTTTTCTGCAAAAAAATGGATCAGCCAGCCCCGTGCGCGGGTCACAACATTAACCGCGCCAATCACCCGGCGCGGCCCGGCAGGTTCGGTTCCCCTGCGGCACGCTGCCTATGAAAAGGAACCTCGACAACATTAAGGTCACGGTCATGAACGAATGCTCGACTCCTGCGCAAATCAAGGCTTGCAGAGCGCTGGCTCTGGAACGCAACCGCCAACTGTTCGAAGAAGCCCACGCACTGAACAAAGCGGCGAACGAACTGCTTGAAACGACCCCGACGGACTTCGAGCGATTCGAGCAATACCGAGCCTTGCGCAAGAAAGCCGATGCGAAGTTTGAAGACGCGATCGACCATTTGTATGTCTTGAACGAAGATTTCCCGCCCATTCCAGCGGCGGTGCAGAATGCCGTGCAAACGCGGCGTGAGCTTGAGACGGCGTAATCCAGGACTCATCACCCCAGCGCTCTCTTTCGCCAGAGGGCTGGGGTGAGGAGACATCCCACCCCACCACACATCCAGCGCAAGCGCCTCACCCGCCCGTCCACCTCATGGATTGGTCACCTGAATAAACACCGCATAAACGCCCAACAGAACCCAGAACGTGGCAAAGATCCACGGCGTGCGCACCGAAAACAGCAGCGACTTGCGATAGCCCTTATGACTCGATTCCATCTCGCTGAACAGCGGCGACTCGTCATAGGCCAGGCCCATCACCGGTTCACTGTGCAGCAATTGGCTTTGCTTGAAATGCCAGTGGTCAATGATGTCGTACGCCGCGCGAATCCCCGGCCAGGCGTTGAGTGAACTGAGCACGCCAAGCAATGCCAGAAACGGCGGCACCACCAGGGTGAACATCTTGCCCCATTCCGGATTGAGGTTAGCCATGCACGAGGCGAAGGCAATCACCAGAAACGACTGCGCCGCCAGATAGGCGTCGGTGCGATTGGCGAGGATGCTGGTCTCGTACTGGATTTCCCGGCGATAGAAATCCAGCCGTTCCTTGGGCGAGCCGAACATCTTGGCGTTATGTTCGGTCAGGGTTTCTTCAGCGGTCGGCTGAGTCAGTATGCGAGGCAAAAGACGCGCCCTCCAGATGAATAAAGACCATTGGAAGGCTGCGTATTCCGACAAGTTCAGCCGGATCGACCAGTGTCCCTTTTCATCGACCGGGCGATGATTTCGACCAGGTTCATTTGCGTGAATGGCTTGGGCAGTCGCGGCAGTTGCGCGGCGAACCCTTCCAGGCGTTCGGCATAACCGGTGGCGAGAATGATCGGCAGGTCCGGTTTGAGCAAACGCACGGCATGCGCCAGTTGCGCACCGCTCATGTGCGGCATGGCCATGTCAGTGATCATCAGGTCGATGACTTCGCCCTCATCGAACAGCTTCAGAGCCTGGTTGCCCGAGGTAGCACTGACCACCCGATGGCCGAGGTCCTCGAGCAACAGACTGGTGCTGGTCAGCACCAGAGAGTCGTCGTCCACCACCAGTACACTGAGCCTTGGCACCGTGATCGGCTCGGCAGACCGGCTCTGTGACCGGCTTGGCGCGCCCTCGCCGGCCACCGGAATCCACAGTTCAGCGGTGGTGCCGTGGCCTTTCGCACTCTTGAGGACGAAACGCCCGCCCAACTGCTCGATAAAGCCATGCACCATCGACAGCCCCAGCCCGGTGCCTTTGCCCAAGCCCTTGGTGGTGAAAAACGGGTCCCTGGCCGAGGACAAGGTGCTGGCGTCCATGCCCTCGCCATCATCGATCAGACGCAGGCAGACATAACGCCCCGCCGCCAGCGTCGCATGGCTTTGTTCAAGCACCACTTGCGGTTGCGCATCAATGATCACGCAGCCACCTTCGGGCATGGCATCGCGGGCGTTGGTGGCCAGGTTGAGCAACGCCAGTTCCAATTGATTGTTGTCGGCCAGCACCGGTTCCAGCCCCTCGGGAAACCGCGTCTCGATGCGAATTCCCGGTCCCAGCGAGCTGCGCAGCAGCCCGGTGATGCCTTGCACCAGTTGCGGGATATCGACCGACTCGGTCTTGAGTTCCTGGCGGCGGGCGAACGCCAGCATGCGCTGGGTCAGCGATACGCCGCGCAAGGCACCCTGAGTGGCATTCTCCAGGAGGCGACCGATCCTGGCGTCGTCACCCACGCGCTTCTGGACGATTTCCAGGTTGCCGAGAATCACCGTCAGCAGATTGTTGAAGTCATGGGCGATGCCGCCGCTGAGCTGTCCGATAGCCTGCATCTTCTGCGCCTGGAACAACGCTTCGCGGGTTTTCTCCAGCGCCACCTGCGCTTCGTGGGCCTCGGTCACGTCACGGGTGATCTTGGCAAAACCCAGCAGCGTGCCCGTGTCACCGCGAATCGCATCGACCACCACGTGGGCCAGGAAACGCGTGCCGTCCTTGCGCATCCGCCAGCTTCGATTTTCGAAACGCCCCTCGCGGGTGGCGATTTCCAGCGCCCGCTGCGGCTCGCCGTTGTCGCGGTCTTCCGGGGTGTAGAAAATTGAAAAATGCTGACCGATGATTTCTTCCGGCAGATAGCCCTTGATCCGCTGGGCGCCCTGGTTCCAGTTGCTGACGCGCCCCTCGGGGCTGAGCATGTAGATCGCGTAGTCCGTAACGCCCTGCACCAGCAGGCGAAACTGCTGTTCGCTTTGCTTGAGGGTTTCCTCGGCCATCTTGCGGTCGGTCAGGTCGCGGGTGATCTTGGCGAAACCCAGCAACTGACCATTGGTGTCGATGATCGGATCGATCACCACGTGCGACCAGAAATGCGTGCCGTCCTTGCGTACCCGCCAGCCTTCGCCTTCAAAGCGTCCTTCGTTGATCGCGGTGTCGAGCGCCTGTTGCGGCAGGCCGGCAGCACGGTCGTCAGCGGTGTAGAACCGCGAGAAATGCTCGCCAAGGATTTCGTTTTTTTCGTACCCCTTGAACCGCTTGGCGCCGGAGTTCCAGCTGGTGATGATGCCATCCGGGTCGATCATGTAGATCGCGTAGTCGACAACCGCATCGATCAGCAGCCTGAAACGCCGCTCCTCGATCGCAGCCGTCCTGTTGGGTTCACTCATCACTTTCACCGCACAGTGTCATGTGCTGAAGTATGCGTCATTGCGTCGAATTGGACAGCCACCGGGTCGTTTTTGAGCGCCCACCAGCGCGGTAACAACTGCTGGACCCGGGATTCGGCAAAGCGGTCGTCAATCAGTACCACCACCCCCCGATCCTCACGGGTGCGGATCACCCGGCCGGCGGCCTGTACGACTTTCTGCACCCCCGGATACAGGTAGGTGTAGTCATAACCGGCACCGAAGATCGCCGCCATGCGCCGCTTCAGTTGTTCGTTGACCGGATTGAGCTGAGCCAGCCCGAGGGTGGCAATGAATGCGCCGATCAACCGGGCGCCCGGCAAGTCGATGCCTTCGCCGAACGCGCCGCCCAGCACAGCAAAACCGACGCCTTGGCTGTCCGCGGTGAACTGGTCGAGGAAGGCCTGTCGCGGCCCTTCAGCCATGCCCCGCGACTGTTGCCACAAGGGAATCCGGGGATGGCGCTCAGCCAGCAAGGTCGCCACTTGCTGCAAGTAATCGAAGCTGCTGAAAAACGCCAGATAATTACCCGGGCGCTCAGCGAACTGGCGTGCAATCAGTTCGACGATGGGTTCCAGCGAGGCCTGACGGTGATTGAAACGGGTCGATATCTGGCTGACGATGCGGACCTGCAACTGTTCCGCGGCAAAGGGCGATTCGACGTCGATCCACACCGTATCGCCCGGGGTGCCGAGCAGATCGGCGTAATAATCATGCGGACTGAGCGTCGCCGAGAACAGCACGCTGCTGCGCGCCGCTTTCAGCCGTGGCCCGATGAACGCCGCCGGCACCACGTTACGCAAACACAAGTGCGACATCGGACGCGGGCGGTCGAGGTCGCGCTTGCTGATGTCGAACAGGTAATGCGCGTCATACAACTCCGCTACCCGGGCAAACTGCAGCAAGTCGAAATAGAAATTCTGCAGTCCGCTGTCCAGGCCCTGTGGATGCTCATTGAGATAATCGCCGATCGCACCGCAGGCCAGGGCAATCGCTTGCAGCAATTTTTCCGGAGGCTTGTCGTACGCCTGATACGCCGCCAGCTGCGGGGCATGCAGGGCGTTCCATTCGCGGTTGATCCGTTGCAGGGCTTTTTTCAGCGCTGCGGGTGCGGTTGTACGCACGCTGGCGAAGGTGAACTGATCAAGGCTGGCGCTGTACATTTGCCGGCCGCGCTCAACCAGGTTGTGCGCCTCGTCGGCCAGCACCGCAACTTTCCATTGATTGAGCTGCGCCAGGCCGAACAGCAGCGCACTGAAATCGAAGTAATAGTTGTAGTCGGCGACCACCACGTCAGCCCAGCGGGCCATTTCCTGGCTCAGGTAATACGGGCACACCGCGTGCTGCGCGGCGACTTCACGCATCGCCGCCTGATCCAGCAGGTTGACCCGGGCCGCGGCTTCACGGGCAGCGGGCAAGCGATCGTAAAAACCCTGCGCCAGAGGGCAGGATTCGCCGTGACAGGCTTTGTCCGGATGCTCGCAAGCCTTGTCCCGCGCGACCATTTCCAGAACCCGCAACGGCAAGGCCAGCGATTGCGCGAACAACACCTGACTGGCATCGAGTGCCAGCTTGCGCCCCGGTGTCTTGGCGGTGAGAAAGAACACCTTGTCCAGTTGCTGCGGTGCCAGGGCCTTGAGCATGGGGAACAGCGTGCCGAGGGTTTTGCCGATTCCGGTCGGAGCCTGGGCCATCAGGCAGCGACCGGTGCTTACGGCCTTGAACACCGACTCGGCCAGATGCCGCTGGCCCGGACGAAAGTCGGCATGAGGAAATGCCAGTTGCTGCGCTGCCAGATTGCGCGCCTGACGATGGGCCATTTCCTGTTCGGCCCAGTGCAGGAACAGCGCGCATTGCTGTTCGAAAAACGTTTTGAGCGCCTCAGCGCTGTACGCCTCGATCAGGCACGTCTCCTTTTCGCTGACGATGTCGAAGTACACCAGCGCCAGGTTGATCTGCTCAAGACCCAGCTTGCCGCACATCAACCAGCCGTAGATCTTCGCCTGCGCCCAGTGCAACTGGCGGTGATTGGCCGGTTGCTTGCTCAAATCGCCACGGTAGGTTTTGACTTCTTCCAGGCAGTTTTGCGCCGGATCGTAGCCGTCCGCCCTGCCCTTGACTTTCAACTGGCGGAACTCGCCTTCCAGCGCGACTTCGCTCTGGTAGTGCGCGCTGCGCCGGGCGGCCACGGTGCGATGGCCGACAATGCCTTCCAGCGCTGTCGGCGACGGGGTGAACCGCAGGTCGAGGTCACCGGTCTTGGCGGTGAACTCGCACAACGCGCGCACTGCAACGCTGTAGCTCAAGCGCTCTGCTCCAGCCATTGCACGTAGCACACCGCAACCGGCATCTGATGCGCATGACAGAATTCCAGCCAGCGCAGTTGGTTGTCCTGCAAGCGGTCGCCGGGGCCTTTGACTTCAATCATCCGGTAGGTCTTGTGCTGCGGCCAGAACTGGATCAGGTCAGGCATGCCGGCACGGTTGGCCTTGATGTCGAGCAACAGACGCTTGAACCAGTGCTTGAGGTGTTCAGCCGGCAGGCAGGCCAGCGCCTGCTCCAGCAGGTCTTCATGCAAGGCGCCCCAGAACACGAACGGAGACTGTATGCCCCATTTGCTGACAAACCGGGCGCGAATGGTCTCGGCATAACGGCCGTCGTCAAGTTCGGCCAGGCACGCATCGAACAGCTCGGCGCGGCGTTGCTGAAAGTCTTCGTTCAACAGGTCAACCGGACCGCGCTGGAACGGGTGAAAGAACGCCCCCGGCAGCGGCGCGAAGATCGCCGGCCAGCACAGCAGGCCGAACAGTGCATTGATCAGGCTGTTTTCCACATAGTGCACCGGGCCATCGTCGTCATGCAGGTGAGCCTGCACATAACACTCCACCGACAATGCCGGGTCGCTGCGCGGCAGTTGCAGGTCCAGACGCTCGACCGGTCTGGCCTTGACCCGTTTCAGCGGTGGTCCGCCGAGTTTGCGCCGCAATCGCGGCACTATGCGCTGCAGGCCCTGTTGTTCGGCGGCACTTTCCGGCGCCTGTTCAGCCAGCGTGGCGAGTTCCAGCGCCAACGGGTATTCGCCGCAACGCTCCAGAACCCGGATCATGCGCAACCGCGTGCCGGGACAGGCGCTTTCGCGGTAGACGCTCAGCGCGAAGGCAAGCTCGCCGATGCGCTCGGCGTACTGGCCGATCTGGAACAGTACCTTGTCCCGACGGCGTTGCAACCACGGATTGTCGAAGTGCAGCGCGCTGACCTGCTCGGCGATGGCTTGCAGCGGTTCGCCGGCCTCGAAACGCAATTGGCACTGGTGCAGAAACAGGCAGGCGTCAACGTCAGCCCGGCTGCGCAGGCCGCGGGATTCGCTGCAGAATTCAACTTTTTCGTAGATAAAGATGCCCAGGTCGGCCAGCACGAACTCTGACCAGTCCTGATACAGGTTGCCGAAGAACATCAGCCGCAAGCGATCGCACAGGTCCATGATCGTCAGGCTGAACAGCTGATCGTCGAGCAGCGGCGCCCAGTCGCACAGGCGTCGGGCGTCGGCAAACTGCTCGGTCAGCAACGGCAGCCAATCGTCTTTGCGCCCCTTGGGCTGGTCGATGAAAGGGCCGAACGCTTGCAGAATCTCGGCCTTGAGCAACACATCGAACAAGTCGACCATGGACAGTGACGCCTGCGCGTCGAGCCAGCCGTGATCAAGCAGCGGCTGCGCGGCCTGCGCGATATCACCGATCTCGTCGTAATTGAGTTTACTCGCGCGAAAATGCACCCCCTTGCGCATGACCAGCCGCACCAGCAAACCCTGTGCAGCCTGGGGCAAGGCTTTGAAGTCGCGGATGAACCCGTGCTCGGTTTCGCTCAGCACATCGGCATAACGAAGTTCAAGCCAGTCAAGCACTTGCCGGAAGTTGTTGAGGTAATAGAACGGGTCGTCGAGGGGATTGGCAGTCACGGAAATTCAGGGCCATGCGGGCGAATACTGGTTATGCGTACAGATACCAGTTCTGCCCCGCCGGGTGCAAACGGAAAAGGATCAGTGGCATTTTTTAACTGAGCCATCGAACTTTTTCCGGCGTAGTGGCACCAACCGCGTTAGAGGCCGACAATGCTCGGCATTACGTGATGAGGAATCAGAGGTGGGTATGAAAATCAAGGCACTGGGCATCCCCTTGGCAGTAACGGCGCTGCTGGCCCTGGGCGGTTGCTCGACGCAGACAGTGGTCACGTTGCAGAACGGCACCCAATACCTGACCGAGGACATGCCGAAGACCAAGACTGAGGATGGTTTCTACGAGTTCGAGGACATTTCGGGCGCCAAGGTCAAGGTTCGCGCAGACGAAGTTGCAACGGTGCGCAAGGAAGACTGAGTCGGCACGGTTCCCCCGACCGAGCATTCCCACGCTCGTGGGAATGCAGCCGGGACCCTCTACGTCCCCTTAGAGCCGAACGCGGAGCGTCCGTTGAGGCATTCCTTTGCTACGCGTGGGAACGATCAATCAAAAGATCGTCCGATCGCGGCCCGAACCTTCGGCAGCTCCTACAGGGATCGTTTCGTCATTCGAAAGTCGGCATCCCGGGAATGCTGCCGTCGCAACGCAGGTAACTCCCGCCCCGCTTCGCCAGTTCCCCCTGCAAACGTTGGCAACGCTCCAGATCCTGCTGCACCATGCGGTCGATGCTCAGATTGCCAGTGGTTTGCGGCACCTTGCCGTCGCCCAGGCGAATCGTCATGAACGGCTGTTCGGGCTGAACCTGAAAACGGCTCTTCTCTTCGACCGGTTCCACCGGTTCGGTTGCCGCCGGCGCCGGCAGTTGATCAGTGGTGATGCCGTAGCGGCTGAGGATCGAGCTTTGAGGCAGATCGGCCCAGACACTGGGCGAACAGAGCACCCATGCAATGAAACCGACAGACCCCTTGAAACCTTTCACGTTTGAATCTCCTGTGCTCATGGGCGGCTAGCTGTAGAACGTGTGTACACGTGATGGCTTTAGGCCGCTTTTCCTGTTTTTGCAGGGTTTGGAGTCAGGAGATGGCTATCAAGTCACTTTTGATACCTGTTGTGGCGAGGGAGCTTGCTCCCGCTTGAGTGCGCAGCGGACCGAAAATATGGGTGAGCGCTGCGCACTCAAGCGGGAGCACGCTCCCTCGCCACAGGGGTATGGATCAGGCGATGACAATCCCGTCAGCACTCAAACTCCCCAGCGACACCCCCACCAACGTCACCGAATCCGCCCCGAACGTCAGCAACGTATCCTGCCCTGCGCTGGAGGCGTGTGCGCGAAAATCATCTCCCGGCAACACACCCTGCACGCCCAGAAATACCAGTTTGTCGTTGGCCGTATAGCCAACCACCCGGTCCTGGCCGAACGCTCCATTGAACAGGAAGGTATCCGCGCCGCCCCCCGATTCCAGCAGATCGTTCCCGGCGCCGCCGACAAACACGTCATTGCCTGCGCCGCCGATCAAATGATCGTTGCCAGCAAGACCGAATAACCAGTCACCGCCGGCATGGGCCTTGAGGGTATCGGCGCCAGCGCTGCCTTTGCTGCTCGACTCGTAGGCGGTGAGGCTGGTGCCGGATTTCAAACCGCTGGCCGTGACGCTGTGCACCACATCGTCCTTGAACACGCCCCAGAGGAAACCGGGTTCCTGGGTGACGATGCTGCCGATGTCCCGGGTGATGCTGATCCCGCCGTTGGCATCGCGGATATACAGGGTGCCGGCGCCGTCGTTGGCAAAGTCGAAGTTCTTCACCGTCTGCTGCAAATCCAGCGTGTTGCTGCCCTGCCCGCCGAGGATGACGTTGTAACCACCGCTGTCACGAAAGCTGTCGTTGCCGGCGCGCCCCTCCAGATAGTCGCTACCACTGCCGCCCTGAATCAGATCGTTGGCGTCGCTGCCGATGATAAAGGTGCTGCCCTTGTGGGTCTCGGCATTGCGGTTGAGGTCTTGCACCCAGGTGTTGGCCCGCGCCGGGTCGGACAGGTTGGCGACGATGATCGTCGAGTCGCGGCTGGTCAGGTCATAGAACGCCGACTCCAGCACGCGAGTCATGCCGTCGCCGTAGCCGGTCGGCAGGTGTGAAATCCACGTCGGGATATTGAGGATCGAGTACGGCAGCACATTCCAGGCATTCGAAGCGTAGTGATCGTTGAAGCTGACGATGTTGTCGGCGGTCGAGGTGTGCGGCGCATCGTGCACGCCGACCGAAGCACCGGTGAATGTCGAGCCGTCGAGGGCGCGGAACACCGGGTCGTTTTCGTAGCCGATGTTAAGCACCTTGTCGGTGCTGCTCTGGGTGGGTGAGGCGTAGGCGATGTAATTGGACTCGGCAAAAAATCCGCCCCACTTGTCGCTGCTCAGATCGGCCATGCTGTTGACCGCCAAGCCGCCGAGGCTGTGGCCGCTGACCAGCACGTCCTTGCCGATCAGGCCGTTGGCCTGGGCGAACGCGACGACGTCGCTGAGCAGATTGCCAAAGGCTTCGCCGACATAATTCTTCGCATAATCCGCCGGGCCGAACGCGGCGAGCAGGTCGTTGATCACGTCACCAATCGAGTCGCCAATGAGGATTTCACGCGGGCCGCTGGTGCCACGAAACGCGATGCCCAGCTCCGTCAGATGCCCCTGCGCGTCGTACTTGCCGAGGATTTCCACTTGCGCGCTGGTGTAGCCGGGCTTCTCGCCGAAAAAGGTTCCGCGGGCGTCGGTCTTGCCGTCGTAACCCAGTTGCGCCGCGGTGATCGGTGTCCAGCCGGCCTGTTTCACCGCCTCCAGGGCAAGTTTTTCCGAGTCGGGATTCCACGGGATACCGGGAATGACACCCTGCGAATCCGTGCCGCCAATCAGCGCGGTGACCAACGTCGCCGGCAGGCCGAGGCCGAAGCCGTTGTCCTGATAACCGGCGGCAAAGCCGTTATCGAGGTTGTGGTAGGAATACAGCGTGATCGCCATGGCATCGCTGAACAATGCCTGTGACTCGGCTGTACCGAAGTTTTTGTAGTCATACACACCCATTGCCATTGCCTCTCTTGTGTTGTTGGAATTGTCAGAGATAGCTCACAGCCAGAGCGCCCCACGGGGACGCCCCGGAGCATTTCACAACTTCTTGCACATCACCCCTTGTAGGAGTGAGCCTGCTCGCGATAGCGGTGTCCCAGC